>NZ_JBHSPB010000003.1:112143-494770 GCF_042656465.1 Streptomyces gamaensis | reverse complement strand
CCAACGGCGCCTCTCGGGCCCGGTGGCACCACCCCCCAGGTCATCGGTTCGACAGGGGGGAACAGCCATGCCGGGCCCGGAGGCCAGCGGCCCTCTTGCAGGACCGCGAAGAACATAACGGGGGAGGCTGAGGACCGGCCGATTGTCGCCTTCGCTCTCCCGCGCCGTGGCTGCGCCGGGAGCCGCTCGCCCGGTAGGCTTTCCGTGTGATCTTCAAGCGCATCGGAAACGGGCGGCCGTACCCCGACCACGGCCGGGAGAGCACCCGGCAGTGGGCGGACGTCGCCCCGCGCCCGGTGCGACTGGACCAGCTGGTGACCACCAAGCAGCAGCTCGACCTGGAGACCCTGCTCGCCGAGGACTCCACCTTCTACGGCGACCTCTTCGCGCACGTCGTGAAGTGGCAGGGCGATCTCTACCTGGAGGACGGGCTGCACCGCGCGGTGCGCGCCGCGCTCCAGCAGCGCCAGGTGCTGCACGCGCGCGTCCTCGAACTGGGCTGACCCCGCGCCGGGCCCGGCCCGCCGGCCGGGCCGAGCGGCAGGCCAAGGGGACGGTTTCCAGCCGTTGTTGGGCCTTTCGGGTAGCCCCGCGCGAACCCATTGATCATTTAGTAGGCAGCGGCTCCGCCCCGCACTACGCTGCGCCCATGAGCATGCTCACCCCTCCCGGCATGGGTGGTAAGTACCGCATCACGGGCCATCGCTTCCCGCACATGCGCCGCCCCAGAAACCGCCGCAGGATCGTGCTCGCCGTGTTCGCCGCAGCCGCCGCGCTCAGCCTGGCGGGCTGGGGGACGCTCCAGCTCGTCGACGTCTTCACCGGTGGCGGCAGCACGACGCAGGCAGCGCGGGACAAAGGCGCGAAAGGCATCAAGGTGGGCGACTGCAAGTCGAAAACCGATGGGCAGCCGGCCACCAGGCCGCTCCCCCGGCCCGCCGACATCACGGTCAACGTCTACAACGCCACTCCCCGCGCGGGGCTCGCCAAGACCACGGCCGACGAGCTCAAACAGCGCGGCTTCAGAATCGGCAAGGTGGGGAACGCCCCCTCCCTCTACGACAAGAAGGTCGAGACCACGGGCCTGCTCATCGGCAGCCCCACCGCGACCGACGCGGCGCTGCGGGTGCTCGGCACCCAGGTGTCCGGGACCCAGACCAAGAACGACCAGCGCCAGGGCGACACCGACGTCGACCTGGTCATCGGCAACCAGTTCAAGAACCTCGCCGGGAAGCCGGACGCCGACAAGGCACTGTCCGCGCTGGGCGTCGCGCCGGCGAACGCCCCGGGCCCGGCGCCCTCCGCCGTGACCTGCTGACGCGCCGACGGGCCGGCCGGGGAGTGCCCCGGCCGGCCCGTCGGTCCGTACTCGTCACGTGCGTGCGCTGCCGCGCCGCGCGCCGACGTCCGCTCTCAGCCCGCGGTGCCGTACATGCGGTCGCCCGCGTCACCGAGGCCCGGCACGATGTAGCCGTCCTCGTTGAGACGCTCGTCCACGGAGGCGGTGACGACCGTCACCGGCGCGCCCGCGAGCTCGCGCTCCATGACCTCGACGCCCTCCGGGGCGGCCAGCAGACAGATCGCGGTGACGTCGTCCGCGCCGCGCGCGATCAGCTCGTTGATCGCGGCGACCAGGGTGCCGCCGGTGGCCAGCATCGGGTCCAGGACGTAGACCTGGCGGCCCGAGAGGTCGTCGGGCATGCGCGTGGCGTAGGTCTCCGCCTTGAGGGTCTCCTCGTTGCGGATCATCCCGAGGAAACCGACCTCGGCGGTCGGCAGCAGCCGGACCATGCCGTCCAGCATGCCGAGCCCGGCGCGCAGAATCGGCACCACCAGGGGGCGCGGGTGGGACAGCTTGACGCCCGTCGTCGCCGTGACCGGGGACTCGATGTCCACCTGCTCGGTGCGCACATCGCGCGTCGCCTCGTACGCGAGCAGGGTGACCAGCTCGTCGGCGAGCCGCCGGAAGGTGGGGGAGTCGGTGCGCTTGTCGCGCAGAGTGGTGAGTTTGTGCGCCACCAGCGGGTGGTCGACGACGTGGATCCGCATGACAACGACATTAACCGAGCTTTCGGGCACCAGCGCCCGCGCGTCCTGCGGCGGGCCCGCCCGGGCAAGCTGCGACAGTCTGTCGCCGCACTGGCATCAAACCACCACTTAGGGGGAAAGTGGGCACGTACGCCCGGTCTTTGTCACCCCGGGCGAGGATCTCGGTGCGAGGTGGTGCCGCCCATGGCTGACCCGGACACCCGACAGGACAACACACGGCACGACCCGGGCCGTGACTCAGGCCACGACCCGGGCACCGGTCCGGGCCCGGCAGCCGCGCGGCGGCCCGGCCCCGGTACGGCGCGGGGGGTCGACGCCGCCGACGCCGGCACCGCCGACAGCGCCGATACCGCCGATACCGCCGACGACGACGAGCAGAGCCCGGAGAGCGACGAGGACCGCCGCCGCAGACGCGCCCAGTTCCTCCGCGAGCTGAACGAGGCCAAGGAACTGCGCGACCGGGTGCAACCGCGCCGCGCCCGGGCGGCCCGGATGCGCCAACAGATGCGGATGCGGACCTTCCGGTGGTGACGCGGCGGTGACGCGGCCAGGACGCGTCCGCGCAGATGACGCCCGTACGGACCCCACGTGAGGCACATCTCTTCGGACGGCTGCACGACGCAGCGCGGAAGACCTCTCGCAACGGCGAGCTTTCTGCCACGATGCCGAGTGGGCGGGGTGGTCCCCGCCCGGCCCGGCACCGCCTATGACCAGTGGGAGAGTCACGGTGTACTTCGCCGCACTGCTCGCGCGCACCGAAGACGGGTGGCAAGCGAGCGACACAGACCTCGACAACGTGGAAACCCTGTCCGACATCGCCGACCTGGCCCGCGAGGCAGCGGTCGACGACGACACGGTCCTGGTGTTCATCGAGCAGGAGGACGCCTGGTTCGGTGTCGTGCGGGTGGACGGCGAGGACGATCCCCGCGTCTACCTCTCGGACGCCGCGAGCGCGTCCCGCAGCTCGTACGGCGCGATGCTCGCCGACGAACTGCTCGGCCGCGACACCACCGGCAGCGACCTCGACAGCCTCGTCGACCTCGACGGCACGGAGGAGGGTGAACCGGAGGCCGAGGAGGACGAGGAGGCCGCCGCGGACTCCGCCGAGCCGGTGCCGGCCGGGCCGCTGGGCGACGGGCAGATCCTCGCCGACCTCGGCATGGGCGAGCGCGAACTGCACGTGCTCAGCGAGGACGCGCTCAGCGAGATCGCGGACATGCTCGGCTGCACCGAGGTACTGGAGGCGGTCCGCTGACGCCCGCCCCCTCGGGCGTGCGCACACTGGTGCGATGAACGAAGCCGTCCCCGCCCACCGGCCCGACACCCCGCCCGACCCCGTACGCGACCCGTGGCAGCCCGCCATGCGGGCCGCCCTCGCCGAGGCGGCACGGGCCCCCGCCACCGGCGACGTACCGGTCGGCGCCGTCGTGCTGGCCCCGGACGGCTCCGTCATCGGCCGCGGCCGCAACGAGCGCGAGGCCACCGGCGACCCCACGGGCCACGCCGAGGTCCTCGCGATCCGCGCGGCAGCCCGCTCGGTCGGCGAGTGGCGGCTGACCGGCTGCACCCTCGTCGTGACTCTGGAGCCCTGCACGATGTGCGCGGGCGCGATCGTCCTCTCCCGCCTGGACCGCGTCGTCTACGGCGCGGTCGACGAGAAGGCGGGCGCGGCCGGCTCCCTGTGGGACGTCGTCCGCGACCGCCGCCTCAACCACCGCCCCGAAGTCGTCCAGGGCGTCCTCGCCGACGACTGCGCCGCCCTCCTCACCGACTTCTTCCGCTCCCGCTGAGCCACCCCTGCGGGGGGCGGATTTCTGACCACGGCCCCCCTTGGGCTAAGCTTCCTCTCGGTAGCGTGTCCGAGCGGCCGAAGGAGCACGCCTCGAAAGCGTGTGAGGGGGCAACTCCTCCGTGGGTTCAAATCCCACCGCTACCGCTGTGAGCAGGACGAACTGTGGGCCCGATCTTGAACAAGATCGGGCCCACAGTTCGTCTGGTCTCAGTTGGCTCCGCCGGGACCCTCGGCCGACCCGTCCGGCCCGTCGGTCGCACGGGCAGGCGGCCCAACGAGCACGACTCGCTGGGCACGCCGCCGGTATGCGGTACGAAACTGCTCCCGAGGCCCATTCACTCCCCGTAGGGACGCCACGCAGACGACTGTCGAACCGCTGCGAGGGAGCCCCAGAGCCATGTCCCGGCTGCCAGGATTGCCAGCGCCCCTCCCGTGACCGTGAGCAGGCCCGGCGGTAGTTCGATCCCCGCGACCGGATTCTCCTGAGGAGTCGCGAGCCATAGAGCCACAACCATGCTGGTAGCGATGGCAGCCAGCATCGGGGCAAGGAGGGACCACGCTGCCGTGGAGTAGTAGATACCGCGCTTGCCGGACAGCACGCAGAGGGGCGCCGTCTTGCGGCTGAAGCGAAGGAACTCCGCGAGGTTGGCCAGAGCGATGGTGAGACCGATGACCACCACCCCTGGCACACCAAGGAAGATGACCCATCTCCCGTGGGCTGCCGTCGTATTGGCCCCAACCAGCCAGGACCCTCCCGGGACATCAACATCGACCGAGTCAACGGGAAGCTCCCGACGGAACTCTTGCCTGATATCCGCAACAGGCAGGTCCACACCGCTGGAAGAGACCAGGAGAATCACTGCAGGCTTGTCGCGCATGCCGGGCGCGGGAGCCGGGGTGACATCGATCTGCCTCACCAGTCCAATGGACCAGCGCATGGCCTCGAAGACACGCTGATCTGTGTCTGCGGGAGAGACGGCAACCTGTCCGCGTGAGCACGGGACCTTGACGGCCTTCAGCGCCTTGCAAGAACCTTCGAGCCGGACAGGGGCGTCCGGCGCATCCGCGTTCCGATGGACAGACAGGGTCGTCACGTCAGTTGGAAGCTGACCCAGTGCTGCGCCCACGACGCCGGGCGAGACCCTTTCCCAATTGGGCTGCATCAGCAGCAGGCTCTTCCCCACACGGTGAGCCGTCTCCTGAGCAGCCAGGACGCTGGTACCGAACTGGATCTGTTTCAGCTGTACCTGACTGACCAGGACCAGGGCGATCCCCACTCCCGCAACCAAGCGGGAGGTCACACCTGGATGGGCAGCCATATGACCGGCCTGCTACGAGGGGACCACCGGAGCCCGTACGGCGCGCCGAGCCGGCCAGGCGGGTACCGAGCACGGACGCGCCGTAGGCGACGGCACCCGGGAGGGTGGCCAGGACCAGCACCACACCAATGTTGTAGAACTTCATTCTCAGGTCGGAATACTCCGCGGGATCCAGCTGCTGCGGACCCCATACCGTGGCAAAGATCAGCACTGGGCATGCCATCGCCGCCCATCGTGTGATCTGACTCGTCCGCGCGGCCAGACGGCTCGAACGCTTCGAGCCTCGCCGCCCCTGACGATGGAGTACGCAAACCAACAGCAGGATGATGAACGCTGCCCCACTGCCGGAGAGTGCTGTCTCCCACGCGTAACGGCGTATGTCCGCCGAAGAGAGCCAGTAGTTGATCCACGGCAGACGTACGTCATGGACCGCCATGACCACGATCGCCGGCACGGTTCCCAGAAGCGCTCCGACCACGACAGGAAGGGCCGACTCACCAAGGTTGAGCCATGTCCGGTATTGGTGCCCGCCGCCCAGAGCGCTCAGCAGGGCCGTGCGCCGATCGCGGCCATCAGATCCCATGCGCACTGCTACGACGACAAGTGCCACGGCAGGGAGGAGGATCAGCAGAAGCGCCGTGAGGAGCCTTCCGCGATTTTCGATGAACAGCATGTCGCCGGAGGCCCCGCTGCCCGATCCGCCGAACCCAACCAATTCATGAGCGTCTTTGGCGTTGTATTGCCGATCAGTCGGGTTGACATACGCGTACTTCTCGCCGGGGCTGGCCAGCCCCTCATCGCTGATGGTGCCGACGACTTTGCCGAAGCGGTCCTGTGCGCCTTCTGCCGCCAGTGCCCGTTGGAGGCCGGGGGACAGGAACGCCTCACCAGGTTTGGGCCAACTCTTGATGCCGGGAGGCCGGGAAACTTCATCAGAGACAGGACGCAGGTAGACGACGCTGTACTGCAGGCCGTCCACCTCGTCGAAGGAGTCGATGCCACGGGCGATGGTCCTGCTTCCGGGCGACGCGTCTTTGTACTGGAGCGCCCGAGCCGACGAACGCGCGCTGATGCCATCGTAGGCGGCGTAGACCGCTACGGCTGAGGACAGCCCCAGTGCCAGGAATGCGGCCGACAGCAGCAACGCGACAGCCCGAATCGAGCCACCGGGGGTGCGGCGTGCCGAAGCCCATCCCATGCGGAGCAACTGTGTTCGCAGTGAATGTCTCTTCGGGGTCACGGGTGAGCCTCCGTGCTGCGCGCCACGAGCGCTGCTCCACGCAGCTCCAGGCTGCACTCGGCTCGGTCCGCTACAGCGGCGTCGTGCGTGACGACAACAAGCCCGCACCCCCACCGCGTTGGCAGACCGAACAGCAGCTCGGAGACGCTGTCACGCGTGGCGGGGTCGAGAGCACCAGTCGGCTCGTCGGCCAACAGGAGCTTGGGCTCGTTGACCAATGCCCGCGCCACAGCTGCACGTTGCCGCTCGCCACCCGACAAGTGCCCCGTCGCGACCCCGTTCAGCGGTACGCCGAGTTCGCGAAGAAGCCTCTCAGCCCTCTCGTATGCGCGGCGGGGGCCTGAACCGGCCAGCAGTCCCGCCAGCGCAACGTTCTCCAATGGCGAGAGTTCCGGCAGCAGTTCACCGAACTGGAAGATGACACCCATATGAGCGCTGCGGTGGCGTTCCAGGCTGCGTTGCCGCATCCGCACAACATCAGCGCCGACCACTTCGATCGATCCGGCTGACGGTTTCACCAGGCCAAGGATGCAGCCGAGGAGTGTGCTCTTGCCGCTTCCACTCGCCCCCACCACCGCGACCGACTGACCTGCCTCCACCCGCATGTCCACGTTTTGCAGAAGAGTTCGGCCAGCAACCTCATACGTGAGGCCTCGCACTGCCAGCGGCCTGTCCCCCACGCCCGTCCTTCTCTGATTCCGATCCACAGTGGTGCCTCTTGATCCCTTGTGCTGTTTCAAACGCGCAGCGGGAGGAGCGGCACCTCGCCGCTCCTCCCGCATGAGTTGGCTGTTCGCCAGCGAACCTCACAACTCACCGCTGACGTCGTGATCCAGTCAGTGGTTCACGTACTTGCCGCACTCGTCGTTGTTGTCCTTGACCCAGTTGCAGACACGGAGCTTGACGACGGTGTTCCCCACACCGCTCGACGCGGTCGTGCCGATACCGCCCTTGTTCCACAGGTGGTACGGCTCGTTCGGGTCCGTCGTGCGGTAGTAGTCGGCATGCGACATACCGAGGCCCAACTGCTCCAGCTTGACGGCCCTGTCGGAACTGGTCGTGAAGGCGTGTGCGCGACCGCTCGGCGAGTACGCCTCCATCGCGAACGCCGGCGACGCCCCCAGCAGCGCGACACCACCGATGGCGAGACCAGCCAGGCCCCTGGCCGTGGACTTCCTCATGGTCCTCTCCTCTCTGAGTCGAGGCGCGGCACTGTCGCCGCCCCCCCTGAGCGCCGAGGACATTAATGAATCTTGACGATTTCCTTACGGATAGATGAGCCTGAATGGAGCGTTTAATCGCCGGAGGGTGTGCTTCCACGCACGCCTCCGAGGAGGAGGATGCCCCTCGCCCGTACACGAACTCCCGCTAGCGACGAGGCATTTCGAGCACTTCGGGCCGGGTTACCAGCCGACTACAGACCGTGCGGCACTTTGGCCGGAACGTGACCAGGACAACCGCTACCACTGTGAGCAGGACGATCTGTGGGCCCGATCTTGAAGAAGACCGGGCTCACAGTCGTCTGGTCCCAGTCTCCGTCTCAGCTGGCTTCGCTGGGCTCCCCAGCCGGCCCCGCCGGCACATCGGACCGTACCCGCCGGGTCGGCCCAGCCCTGACGCATGCGCCGCGCCCTGCGGACGGGATCGCCCGGGCGCCGACAGCAGGCCCCGCCCGTCCGTACAGAAAAGCTCCCGCTCAAGACATCAACTCTTCTTCAAGAGTGCAGACTTACGCTGACCTGGTTGGCAGCCCCGGGACGGTGACGCGACATGGCGAAGTACGAGCGGATCGCTGACACCCTGCGACAGTGCATCCGAGCAGGTCTGTTCAAGCCCGGAGACCGGCTTCCCACCGAGACCGCACTCGCGAAGGAACACAGGGCCAGCTTGCCCACGGTGCGCGACGCGCTGGCCCAGCTCGCCGAGGAAGGACTCATCGACAAGCGTCACGGGATCGGCAACTTCGTCCGTGAGTCCTGCCGGCGCATCGAGCGGACCAACGAGCGTCACCAGCGGGAGAAGGACCAGGTACGCGAGGCAGACACGGAGCACGTGGCAACCAGGTCCCCCGAACACGACACTGGTGCGACCGCATCCGACGGGGCCTTCAGCTCCGCATACGAAGAGGCCGAGGCCGACGAAGACCTGGCGGTCGCCTTCGGCGTACCCCTGGGGACACGGCTGTTGAAACGGATCTACCGGAGCTGTCCGCAGGACGAGGATGAGCCGTTCGACCTCACCGAGTCTTATCTGCTCCACGACCTCGCGGCAGCGAACCCGGACTTGCTCGACGCGAGCCACGAGCCATGGCCGGGTGGCACCCAGCACCAGCTTCACACCATCGGCATCGAACTCGACCGCATCGTGGAACGGGTCACGGCCCGGCCCCCGACTGCCCGGGAAGCCGAGCAACTCGGCCTGCAGAAGGGCGTTTCCCTGCTCGTCGTACGCAAGACGTCGATCGATGTCAACGGCCGGGTGGTTGAGGTCGCGCACACACGACTCCCGGGGCACCGCATCGAGTTGGCGTTCACCACTCACCTGGCCAGGCGGTGCGACGACCAGCACCTCACTGAATCCCACCGCTCGGCCTATGCGCGGTCGACGGGGAACCGGTACTCGATGCGGCAGTGAGCGGCGGGGATGACGACGTCCGCGGTCTCGACGGCCCGGCCGTCGTCGGACAGGTACGTGCGGCGGATGTGGGTGACGAGCGCGCTCTGCTGGATGCCCAGGAAGTTCGCCTCCTGGGCGGACGCGCGGCGCGGTTCGGGCTCCTCGACCACCTCGGTGACGGTGACGCCGATCGCGGCCATGCGCTCGATGACTCCGCGTCCCGCGAGCGGCCCGCCTTCGGGCAGGACGACGATGGTGCCCTGGGTGATGCTGTAGGGCTCCCAACTCGTGCACAGCTCGACCGGTTTGCCGTCCACCATGAACTCGTAGCCGGTCCGGACGCACAGGCCGCCTTCGGCGATACCGAGCCGTCCGGCGATCTCCGGCGGCGCCGGCACCTCACCTCGGTGTTGTACTCCCAGGTCCCGCGCTTGCCCAGGCTCGCCGTCTCCGGACGGAGCAGGACCTCGTCGCCCCGCCGACGGCCTAGCGACCGGACCATCGACAGCCGCTTGCGCGGCTCGGCCGCGAAGGTCCCTGATCCCGCGCGGCCTTCGAGCAGCCCCTCGGCGATGAGGAGTTGCTGCGCGCGGCGCACGACCATCTCCCCCACGCCGTACTCGCGCGCGAGCAGGGCCCGTGACGGCAGCCGGTCGCCTGGGCCCCACTCGCCACCGGCGAGGCGCTGCCGGATCAGTTGGGCGACGACGAGGTAGGGCGGCTGCTCAGGCATGCGGGCAATCTATTGAACCGGGAAATGTTAGTTAACCAGGCTACGCAGCGTCTTCAGCTTGGGCTAGCCCGATTAACCAGCCCACCGAGAGTGTGCGGCTCGCTACGGAGGACGCACCGTGCCCGCACCCGTTTCCCGAGCACACGACATCGCAGCGCGCCTCTTAGCGGCCGGCTACACGCCCCGGCTGATCCACCGACCCGACCGCCTTCTCGTCGAAGCCGACATCTCCGCGCCCTGGACCCTCAGCCGTTGGCGGGCCCTGCTCGCCGCCCTGGAGCGCGGCGACACATGCGGAGTCCGCTGCCCGTCGGCAGGGAGCGCTGTCGCCTGGGTCGTCGTCTGGAGCCCCAGGGCTCGGGACGGGACGAACTCCCCACAGAGCCTCGGGGACAGCGGGTCAAGGGCCAACGGAGCAGCCGGTGGCACGGCTGTCCACCCCGACGCCGAACGCACACCGCAGAAGGGGGGAGAAAGCCATGCCTGAGCGGCTGCTGGAGCACTGCCGCGTCGCTGCCGCAGGCCCCAAGTACGCCCACCTGCATGGGCAATGCCGCGGCTCCCACGAAGTCCGGCTCCCGCCGGTACCGCCCGCAAGCGAGGGGCCACTCATCGAGAGCAACCGCTGCGACTGCGACTGCCACCGGGGCGCCCGCTCGAAGGACCGGAAGACAGCTGACCGTGCCCCAACAACCCACCGAACCAAGGAGTGGTGAGCATGCGCAAACGACCCGAAGAGATCGCCGCCGATCTCCGCACCCGGATCCAGGAGGAGCTGATCGCCCCCGGAACCCGGCTGCCGGACGAGGACGCTCTGGCCGCCCGGTACCGGGCCGATCCTCCGGCTGTCCGTCAAGCACTGCGTGTCCTGCAAGCCGAGGGATTGATCGAGGGGCGGCCCGGGGGCCGGACATTCGTCCGCCCCGTCCAGCAGTTCATCGAGTACCGGGACACCAGGTGCTGGTGGAGCTCCGGGTCGACGCAGTGGGACAGCAGGCGTGGAACACGAAGCGGGGCATGCGACGTAGAAGTCATCGTCACCCACTGCGCGTTGGCTGCCAATTCCGAGTTGTCGTCATGCCTGGGCGTCGAACCGGGAACACGGTTGCTTGAGTCCATCTCCCGGAGCCGACGGATCGGGACGGAAAACCTGCACAGCCACGTACGGTCCTACGTGGTGTACGACCAGGTGCACGCCGCTTCCGTGCTGCCCGACTGCAGCAGGCTCCCCTCGGCCGACGCGTACCGGAACCGGCTCGCCCGATCGGGAATCACGGTGGACCGCATCGTGGAACGACTCTTCGCACGCCCATCAAGCCCAGCCGAGGCAAAGGAGTTGGGCCTTGTCCCCGGAGCGGTGGTCCTGGCGGTCCAGCGAACCTCGTACGACCCCGCAGGCCACGCAGTCGAAACGGCGGACCTGCTGATGGCCGGCGACCGGGTCACGGCGGAGTACACGACCTACCCGGACCCTGCTGTCCCGCTCTGGTGACCTCTTCGCTCGGCACGCGACAACGCGGCTGCTGTGTGCTGCTCGGCCAGCCTCGCAGTTCGTCGTGATGGAGGGCCCGACAGCAGCCGCGTCAGGGGCCCTCCGGCTGTCGGTATTGCCGAAGGTCCCCGATGGCGGTGAGCAGCCCCGGTGGCCGCCACTCCCGATTCCGTGGGAGTGCATGACAACAGGTCGCAGCCCGAGTTGCCGAAGGGGATCGGGCCACAGCCGGAGACCTCGGATGCTCGGCAGTGCATCACAGGGTCCGGTCCTCCCACTCGTGGCCGGCGGACGGGGCGCGGCGGGCGCGGGTGTGCTGTTCGTAGGGGAGGGAGCCGTCCGGCATGTGCAGGATCTCCATCTGGATGCCGATGGGCGTCGTGAAGTAGAGCCAGCGGTTGCCGGCGAGGGGGCCCTCCGTGATGGTTTCCGGGCTGCCGAGGAGGCGGACGCCGGGGACGGTGGACAGGTGGCTCGCGGCGAGGTCGACGTCGTCGACGTGGAAGGCCAGGTGGTGGCCGCCGATGTCGCTGTTGCGCGGTGGGGTGCCCGGGGTGCCTTGGGAGAGCAGGATGTTGTCGGTGGGGCCGAGCCGCAGTTCAACGGTGCCGTCGGGGGTGCGGAGGGTCTCCTCGCCGCCGAGTACGCCGGTGAAGAAGGCCACGGCGGCGTCGAGGTCGGCCACCGTGTAGGCCACGTGGTCCACGTGACGGGCCGTGGGGAGGCCGGGCGGGCGGCCGCTGCCGGCCCAGGAGAGGCTGTCGCCGCGGAACCGGGCGGGCGCCGCCGGGGCACCGGCCGGTGCGGGACGCTCCGGGAGGCGGGTCAGGCGCAGCCGTGGGCCGCAGGCGAGGCGGAAGTCCGCGTACGTCCCGGTGGCCGTGAGGAGTTCCGCGCCCGGGAGTCCGCTCAGGCGGTGGGTCGCGGACGGGAGGTCGCCCACGCGCAGGGCCAGGTGGTGGTCGCCCACAGTCCCGGGGGCGGGCGGTTCCGTGCGCTGGTCGGGGGCGGTGTACTCGAAGAGTTCGAGGTTGGTGACGGGGCCGAGGCGCACCATCGCGATCCGGGCCCGGGAGCGGGGGTGGACGTCGAGCTTGCGCCGCATCCAGTCGCCGGTGCTCCGCTCGACCGGCCCTTCCTCGTAGAGGAGTTGGCCGCCCAGCCCTTCGGTGAAGAAGCCGACGGCCCGGTCGAGGTCGGGCACGGTGAACGCGTAGTGGTCCACCCGGCGCGCGGTGGGGATGCCGCGGCCCTGGTCGAGCGGGCGCAGGCGGACCACGGGGACGGTGCGCCGGGCCCGCTGCTCGAAGTCGGCGAACTGGGGGGAGACGGCGATCTGTTGCGCGTAGAGGCGGTCACGCTCCGCGCCCTGGGTGAAGAGCGCGCGGACGCGGTGGGTCCGCCCCTCGTGCTCGACGGTGGCGAGCGGATCGTGCCGGAGGTTGCGGCACCACGCGGGGTCGGCGTCGTCCCCGCCATTGGCGGCGAAGACCACCCAGTCGGTGCCGTCGCGCAGATAGGTGACGGGGGTGGTGCGCGGGCGGCCGCTGCGGCGGCCGGTGGTGGTGAGCAGGATGAGGGGGATGCCCTCGAAGTCCCCTGCCACGCGCCCGGAGTTGGCGCGGAACTCCTCGATGACGCGCTGGTTGAACGGGTTGGCGTTGGAGTCGGCGGGGCCCGCAGGGGGCGGGGCGTACGACATGGCGGGGTCAGTCCTTCGCTGCGGTGGCGGGCAGGGAATCGGAGGGGGCGGGCGGTGCGGCGGCGGACGCGGCAGCAGCCGATCCCGCGGGCGCGGGCGCGGGATCGGTAAGGGCTGAAGCGGCCACGCCGCCACGGGTCTTGTGCTCGTACGCGCACAGGGCCAGCCCGGCGGCGACGACGGCCGCGCCGACGAGGGGGGCGGCCCGCGGGCCGGCGCCGGACTGGACGGCCTGACCGCCGAGGAGTCCGCCCGCCGCGATGCCGATGTTGAAGGCGGAGCTGTTCACCGAGAGTGCCAGGGTGGGCGAACCGACCTCGGCGGAGCCGACGATGATGGTGTTGAGGCCGGGGATGGTGCCGAAGTAGGCGAGTCCCAGCAGGACGAAGACGGCCGCGGCGGGCCAGGCGAGCGGGGCGGCCGCGCTGAGCAGCAGCAGTGCGGCGACCACGGCGGCGAGGGTCACGGTGAGCGAGGGCAGCAGGGACCGGTCGGCGGCCCGGCCGCCGAGGGTGTTGCCGGCCACCCCGCCGAAGCCGTACAGGAGCAGCAGCACCGTGACGGCCGTCTCGCCGAAGCCGCTGACCTCGGTGAGGAGCGGGACGGCGTAGGTGAAGGCGGTGAAGACCCCGGCGCTGCACAGCACGGTGATGCCGATGGCGCGCAGTACGCGGGGGCGGCCGAGGACGCGGAGTTCGGAGACGGCCCCGCCGGCCGGCCGCCGCCGGTCGGCGGGCAGGCACGCGGCGAGGAGGGCGAGGCAGCCGAGGCTCATGGCGGCGATGCACCAGAAGGTGGCGCTCCAGCCGTAGGTGTTGCCGATGAGGGTGCCCAGGGGGACGCCGAGGACCATGGCCAGGCCGAAGCCGAGGGTGATCCTGGCGCCGGCGGAGGCCTGCCCGCCGGGGCCGGCCAGTTCGCCGGCCGAGGTCAGGCAGATCGCGAAGACCGTCGAGTGCGCGAAGGCGCTGACGAGCCGTCCGGTGACGAGCAGGGCGTAGGAGGAGGCGGGGGCGGCGAGGGCCGCGAGAACGTTGCCGGCGGCGAAGAGGCCCAGCATGCCCAGCAGCAGGGGTTTGCGGGGCAGGCGGCCGGTGGCCAGGGTCGTCAGGGGGCCGACGACGACCACGACGGCGGCGTAGACGCTCACCAGCAGTCCGGCGGTGGACAACGGCACGTCGAGGTCGTCCGCGATCCGGGGCAGGATGCCGGCGATGACGGACTCCGCCGTGCCGATGCTGAAGACGCTCAGCATCATGGACAGCAGGGGCAGGGACATGTCTCTCCGTGGCGGACGGCCCGATGGCGGCCGGGACGGGACGGACCGGCTGCGGCAGGCAGCCGGCGGCCGACCTGGCGGCGCCACCCCGTGCTTCGGGAACAGGGGCGGGCCGGCGGCGCGTGACGGGGGAGCAGCGCGTCGCCGGCCCGGGTCCGGGCGGGGCGGTGCCGTTACTCGCGGGCGCCGACCGGGGCGGGCAGGGCGTCGAGTTCCGCGATCTCGGCCTCGGTCAGTTCGATGTCGGCGGCCGCGGCGTTCTGCTCCAGGTAGCGGAGCGTCTTGGTGCCGGGGATCGGGACGACGTACTCGCCCTGGGCGAGCAGCCAGGCGAGGGCGACCTGCGAGGGGGCGACGCCGTGCCGGGCGGCGATGCCGGCGACGGTGTCGACGATGGCCTTGTTGGCGGCCATGGCCTCCTCCGTGAAGCGGGGCATGGCGCGCCGCCAGTCGTCCTCGGTGAGGTCGGAGGGGTTGCTGAACCGGCCGGTGAGCAGGCCGCGGCCCAGCGGCGAGTACGGCAGGAAGGCGATGCCCTGCTCCTCGCAGTAGGAGAGCACGTCGCCGAGCGAGTCGCGGGTGAACAGGGAAGCCTCGGACTCCACGACGGAGACCGGGTGTACGCGCTGGGCGCGCTCGATGTCGCCGAGGGCGACCTCGGACAGGCCGATCGCGCCGGCCTTGCCCTCGGCGACGAGTTCGGCCAGCGCTCCCCAGCTCTCCTCGACCGGGACCTCGGGGTCGATGCGGTGCAGCATGTAGACGTCGACGTGGTCGGTGCCGAGCCGCTTGAGGCTCGCTTCGAGTGCCGAACGCAGGTAGTCGGGGCGGCCGTTGAGGGACAGGCCGTTCTCGCCCAGGACCAGCCCGCCCTTGGTGGCGAGCACGACGCGGTCGCGGCGGTCGGCGATGGCCTTCCCGACGAGTTCCTCGTTGGTGAAGGGGCCGTAGACGTCGGCCGTGTCCAGCAGGGTGACGCCGAGGTCGACGGCGCGGTGGATCACCTTGACCGAGGTCTCGTCGTTCCGGTTCTGCGGGTCGTAGGCGAACGACATGCCCATCGTGCCCAGTCCGATGCGGCCGATTTCCGGGCCGTTCTTCCCCAGGGTGGTGGTGCGCATCGCGGCCTTCCTCTCTGCCCCCGGAAAGGAGCTCTTGAACTTTCAAGTAAGACCCTAGGTGCCGGCGGCGGCGGAACACCACCGCCGGACCCGGGAGTGTCAGGTCCGTCGCCGGGGCCGGGCGAGCTTCATGCCCGGCTTCTCGACGAGGGTGTACAGCAGCCAGGCGGCGGCCAGTGCCGCCCCGGCCTCCAGCGCCAGTACCGCCAGCGCGAGAGGGGTGGGCAGGGCCCAGCGGGCCCCCAGCCGGTCCCGGACGAACTCCAGGAGCACCTGCTGGACCAGGTAGAAGGCGAAGGACACCTCGCCCAGCCACAGCATCACCCGCCCCCGGAAGGGCGAGCGGAGCCCCCGGGCGTCCGCGGTCGCGGCGGCGGCGATCAGCAGGGCGAAGGGCAGGATCGTCACCGCGTCGACCGAGTACGGCGGCGGGACGAACAGCGAGACCCCGTACGCGGCGACCGTCAGCGCTCCCGCCGGCAGGAGCCCGAGGCGCGGACCGCGGCCCGCCAGGACCGCGCGTGCCATGAGGATGCCCAGCAGGAAGTCCAGGAGCCGGGTCGCCGGCAGGATGTAGACGAACCAGAACTGCGGCTCGGACACCTCGTAGGGCACCTTGAGCACCGGGGAGTCCGGCAGCAGCAGGTCCGCGGCGACGGCCACCGCGACGATCGCGGCGACGGTGCCCGCCACGTACCACCACAGCCGTTCCCGCGCGATCCGCCGCGTCAGCCGCGCCCAGAGCGGGAAGCTCAGATAGAACAGCAGCTCGCAGGAGAGCGACCAACTGGGCGGGTTGACACTGAAGTACACGCCGCTGTCGTGGAACCAGGACTGGACCAGCAGCAGGTTGGCCAGGGCCGGCCACAGGCCCGTGGCGGCGCCCGACAGTGCCAGCAGGGCGACCGCCCACATCACGGCGTGGTTGGGGAACACCTTGCACAGCCGGCGCCGCCAGAAGGACCGGGCCCGGTCCCCGGGGCGTTCGGACCAGGTCAGCACGTAGCCGCTGAGCACGAAGAAGAACGAGACCCCGACCCAGCCGGCGCGGCTGAGCACCCAGCGGTAGTTCTCCGCGTCGCCCGCGTCGGCGAACAGATCGGTGGCCACGTGCGGCAGCGAGGCGTGGTAGAGGAAGACCAGCAGCGCGGCGATGAACCGCATGCCGGTCAGGGACGGCAGCCGGGAGGTCCGGGCGGCGGGCGGCGGGCCGGGCGGAGAGGCCGCGGCGACGGCCTCTCCCCCGGTACGCGCGACGGGCTGGACGGTCACCGTCGATCAGCTCCCACGGCCAACCGGGCTTCCCCGGCGGCCGGTTCGGGCGCCGGCGCGCGGCGCGGGCGGGCCAGCCATCGCATCGCGGGCCGCTCCACCAGCGCGTACAGCACCCAGCCGAGGAGCAGGCTCAGCCCGAAGGTCAGCGCCATGATGCCCAGCGCTCCCGGCGTGTCCCAGGTGCGGCCCGCCGAGGACTCGGTGGCCGCCAGGCCCATGGGCCCGTACTGGAACACCAGGAAGTGCACGACGTAGAAGGCGAAGGACACCTCGCCCAGCCAGACCGCGGGCCGGGAGGCGAACACGGACGGGCTGCCCTTGGTGTCGGCGACGGCCACCGCCGCGATCAGCAGCGCGATGGGCAGGGCCGTGGGCGCCACCAGCCCGTAGGCGTCCGGCAGGAACACCATCAGGGCGTAGCCGGCCACCAGGCACAGCAGGGCCGGCAGCCGCTTCACGCCGATCCACCGGCCCGTCATCACCACGCGGGCCATGAGGATGCCGAGGGTGAAGTCGAGCACGCGGGTGGCGGGGAAGAAGTAGACGAACCAGTAACGCCACCACGAGACGGGCTGCCAGGGGGAGTCGGGGCTGCCCGGGAGGACCTGCGCCAGCACGGGGACGGCGACGAACGCGGCGATGACGAGGCCGACCCACAGCCACAGCCGCTCGGGCCGGATCCTGCGGATCACCCCGTGCAGCAGCGGGAAGGACAGGTAGAACAGCAGCTCGCAGGAGAGCGACCAGCTGGGGCCGTTGGTGCCCGCGAGGACATCCAGTTCGGGCACCCAGCTCTGCACGAGGAACAGGCTCGGCACGGTGTTGCCGAAGGTGACCGCGGAGCCGGCCCCGATCATCAGCAGCATGCCGGCGAGCCAGGTCACGAAGTGGTTGGGGTAGATCTTCGCCAGCCGGCGGCGGTAGAAGCGCCGTGGGCCGTCCCCGGGCCTCGCGGACCAGGTGAGGACGAATCCGCTGAGGACGAAGAAGAAGCCGACGCCCAAGTACCCGGCGCGGCTGGCGTACGTGACGACGACGTCGTTGAGGGAGTCGTCGGCGAAGAGCTTGGCGACCGAGGCGTGGGTGACGAAGACGAGGACCGCGGCGATGAACCGCAGCCCGGTCAGGGACGGAAGTCTTGAGGAGGCGAGTCCTGAGGAGCTGAGCCCTGAGGAGCCCGGCGGGGCCGGGCTGGGCGACTGGTGCGGCACGGGGATTCCCGGTTCAGGAGGTTCAAGAGGTCAGGAGGTTCAAGTGGTGTACGGGGTCAGGGGGTTCGGGAAACTCAGGAAGGCAGCCGCACCGACTGGCGGTGCCGGAAGAAGTTCCCGGGGTCGTACGTGGCCTTCACCCGCTGGAGACGGGCGTAGTTGTCCTTGTAGTAGAGGCGGTACCAGGGCACGTCCGAGGTGTTGAACCGGGCGTCGCCGATGTCGCTGTCCGCGTAGTTGATGTAGCACCCGTCGGTGACGGCGTTGGGCACCGGTACGCCCCCGGTTTCCGCGTACACCTCGCGGTAGAACTCGCGCAGCCACGCCTGGTTCCGGGCGTCGTCGGCCGGGTCCGTCCAGTACGTCTGGTAGAGCAGTTTGAGCACGGAGCTGCGCTGGGCGACCGGGGTGGCGTCGGGGGCGACGTCGTTGATGCGCCCGCCGAAGGACGTGGCGACCAGACCACCGTACTTGTTGGCGTAGTCGTCCCGGGTGAGGTGCTTGTAGATCGCGGCGATCTGGCTGTCGGGGAACCCCTTCTTCATGTAGGCGGACTTGTGCTCGCCGCGGAAGGTGGGGTTGGTCTGGAGTTCGCTGCTGGTGCCGATGTAGCGGGTCGCCTTGAGCCAGGGGAGCCGGCGGGTGCTGGCGAACTCCGGCATGGCGCGCAACTCGCCGACCTGTTCGCCGAGTTCCTGGTGCTCGACACCCAGGGCCCGGTTGAGCCCGTGCAGGAAGTCGTCGACGAGCCGCTCCGCGTTGGCGACGGTGCCGTCCATCTGCAGCAGCAGGCCGAGGCTGCCGGAGGACTTGTGGTTCAGGAAGAGCCAGCTGCACATCCCCGCGTAGGGGGAGTCGGAGCGGCTGTTCTTCTCGTGCCACTCCCCGTAGAACTTCACGAAGTCGGCGAAGCCCCGCTGGGTGACCCGCTCCCACGGCCAGGCGGCCGCCGTGACCAGCACCTCGTTCGGCGGGCTCGGCAGCAGGCGCGCGGGGTCGGAGCCGGTGGCGTCGTGCGAGCGGAACCAGTAGCGGGTGATGACACCGAAGTTGCCGCCACCGCCTCCCGCGTAGCCCCACCACAGGTCGCGGTGGGGGTCGTTCTCCTCGCGGGTGGCCACGACCGCCTTCGCCCGGCCGGAGGCGTCGACGGTGACGACCTCCACCGCGTAGAGGTGGTCGACCACCAGGCCGTGCTTGCGGGAGAGCATCCCGTAGCCGCCGCCGGAGGCGTGTCCGCCGATGCCGACCGCGAAGCAGACCCCGCCGGGGATGAAGACGCCCCAGCCCTCGTAGAGCGTCTCGTAGACGTCGAGCAGGGTGGCGCCGGACTCGACCGCGAAGGCCCGCATCCCCGGGTCGTAGTAGGTGGCGTCCATCAGGGTCATGTCGAGGACGACCTCGACGTCGGGCCGGAAGACGAAGTCCTCGAAACCGTGGCCGCCGCCGCGGACGGTGAGCGTCTTCTTTCCGTCCACCGCTTCCTGCACGGCCTGGACGACGTGCTCGGTGGTCGTGGGGAGCCGCACCGCCTCCGGCCGGCCCACCCAGCGCTGGTTGAAGCCGGTGACGAGGTCGCCGTAGCGGGCCTCCCCGCGCCCGACCGTCACCAGACCGGTGCCCAGGGACAGCCGGCCCGCGTCACCGCTGCCGGCGGCGACGGCCCGGGAGCCGCCGAGAACCCCCGGCAGCACCGCCGCGGTACCGGCCATCGCGCCGGCTCCCGCCATGAACCGTCGTCGGCTCACCTTGCTCATGACTCTCCTCCGGTCGTTCTCGTCACCGCTTGCCGGACGGTCTTCGTCCGCTGTTCCTCGGGCAGTTCGGGGACGCGCGCGGGCAGCCGGCCGACGGCCCCGGCGGGCAGGACGCGTACGGTGAGCAGTTCCAGGCCCTCGCCGAGGGCGCGGACGGCGACCCGGCCGTCGTGCGGTGCGAGCAGCAGCGCTCCGGGCGCCAGCTCCCGTACGGTCCCGCCCTCTTCGGCCTCGCCGCGCCCGGCCAGGACGTACAGGGCCTGCTCGACGCCCTCGGCCGGACCGTGCCGGACCACGGCCCCGGGGGCGAGCCGCAGGAGATCGACGGCCTCGCACTCGCTGTGGAGCATGCCGCGCCGCGCCAGACAGGTCCATTCGGCGTCGGGGGCCTTCGCGGTCAACAGGCGCACGGGCGCGGCCGCGCGCTGGATGATCACTGAACCGCCCTGTCGGGCACGGCCAGTTCGGCGTGGAAGAGCTCCAGGCCGTCGCCGTCCGCGGCGATATCGGCGCTGGCTCCGAGGGGCAGTGTCAGGGCCGTGCCGGGGGTGAGCCCGACGGTGGTGCCGCCGGAGACGGCCCGGCCGGAGCCGGACAGGACGAAGACGGTGTGCTCGCTCGTGCGGGACGCGAGGGCGCGGGTGGCGCCCGGTTCCAGTGTGCTGATGCCGACGGTGCGCAGTGGGCCGGTGAAGACCCCGCTCGGGTCGACGGAGCCCTCGGCCCGCAGGTCGTGCAGTTCCGCGTTCACGGTTTTCCCCTCGGTCGTCCTGCCTGTGGTCCTGTCCGTCGTCCCGCGCGGCGTTCTTCCCCGCAGCACCTCCGCCGTGGACGGTGCGAGCATTTCGATGACGAGCCAGTCCAGCCGGTCCTCGCCCGTGTTCCGCAGGCCGTGCACGGCGCCGACTCCGGTGAGCAGCAGCGAGCCGGGCCGGGCGGGGTGGGCCGTGCCGTCGACCAGGAATTCACCCCGGCCGGAGAGAATGAAATAGATTTCCTCGGTGCGGGTGTGCCGGTGTTCCCCGCTCACTCCGCCGGGCGGAATGGCGGCCCATTCCACCGCCTCCCAGTCGCCGTCGAGGTCCCGGCGGCTCGCGAGGCATTTCCAGTGGGTGAGTCCGGCGGCGCCGTGCACCCCGTGGATGTCGGCGGCGCCGGAGACGTCGGCGACCAGTGCGCCCCGGGCCGCGGCTGCCGGTTCAGACACGGGCGGGCTCCCGCTCGCTGCCCAGGCGGCGCAGGTCGTCCACGGCGACGGCGAGTTCCTCGCGGGTGACGTCGTTGACGAAGACGGCCTCGCCGATGCCGACGGGCAGCGGCAGGCGCTGCGCGCCGTCGCGGTGGCGCACGGTGTCCGCGAGCGCGTCGGCCAGCAGCTCGCAGGTCAGCAGCCTGTTCCAGCTGGGCAGTTCCAGGGCTCGCATGACGGCGAGGACGCGGTCGCGGCGCGCGGTGTCGACCAGTCCGCGGCGCCAGGCGAGGACCGTGGTCAGAGCCATGTCCACGCACACGGCCTCGCCGTGCAGCAGCGCGGGCAGGGCGTGCATCTCGACGGTGGGACTGAAGGTGTGGCCGTAGTCGACGACGCGCTCCAGCTTCGCCTCCCACAGGTTGGGCTGGAGTTCCTCCAGCATGCCGTGGATGGCCCGCTGGACGACCTCGCTCGCGGCGTCGTCCAGTCGCGGGGTGCTGCCCTGGAACTTCTCCTCCAGCAGCCGCGGCCCGTACTCCTCCAGCAGGTCGAAGAGCCGGGCGTCCTTGATGAGCGCCATCTTGAGAATCTCGGCCAGGCCGTTGGCGATGTGGCGGCGGTCGACGGTGGCCAGGAAGGAGCGGTCGAGGAGGGTGAGGGAGGACGCAAAGTAGGTGCCCAGCCGGTTCTTGTGGCCGTTGAAGTTCACTCCGGTCTTCACCCCGACGCCGGCGTCCACGAGACCGATGAGCGTGGTGGGGACGCGCACCACGGGTGTGCCGCGCCGGTAGAGGTTGGCGACGAGGCCGACGATGTCCATCAGCACGCCGCCGCCGATCACGATGATGGGCTCGCGGCGGCGGTCGATGCCGAACGCGTCCAGCGCGCGGACGATCCCGGCGGCCGTCTCCAGGCTCTTGACGGTCTCGTCGACGCGTACCGCGTGCAGCTCGTAGTCGACCCGGTGGTGCTCGAAGTAGGCGCGGATACGGTCGCCGTGCAGCGTCAGCACGTGGGCGTCGACGACCACGAAGCGGCGGTGCCGCCCGGACGCCGGGGCAGCGGGCCCGAGCAGTGCGGTGCTGCCCGGGGCGAACGCGTCGGAGCAGACCCGGATTTCGTACTCCACCGGCATCGAGGCCCGCACCTGCCACGCGTCGACGCGTTCGCTGCGGGTGACGAGACCGGGTTCCGTGAGCATTTCAGTCACTTGCACTCCCTGGCTTTCCATGGCGATTCACCGTGTGCCCCCGTGAGCCCGAGGTGTTGTACCGCCGGATACGGCAAGCGATCGTGGTGCGCTGTGCCGGGCGCCGACAAACGGCCTTCGCGTTGCTGTCAGATTCCGGACCTGTTGTCAGGTGTGCGCCGAAGCGAGGTGACACTCACGGGAATTGGTGACGCTCACGCGGGACAGAATTGCCGACAGGCTTTTCCCGTCGCAGAGTTCCGGTCCATGACAGCAGCCAGTCCGCGTCGAGCCAGGAGATCCGCATGACCGCGACCCTGACCCGCCCGCCCTCGGCGGCCACCGGCGTGTGGCTCGACGACGCGGGCCGTGACCTGATCACGACGGACGGGCTGCGGCGGCTCGTCCACGGCCTCGGGGTGCGGGGCCTGATGTGCACCGCGGATGCCACCACGGAGGAACTGCGCCTGGCCTGCGGCATGTTGAGCGCGCGGGGGGTGGTCTCGGCGGCGCCCGTCCTGCACGGCGGCGCGGACGCCGGGGCGCTGCTGGGCGAGGCCCGGCTCCTGCACCGGATGGTCGCGCGCCCCAACCTCCTCGTCCGGCTGCCGGCGGCGCTGTGGGCGCTGCCCGTCGTCACGCGGCTGCTGGCCGAGGGCATCGGGGTGCACACCGCCTGGATCGGCTCACCGGCCCGGTACGAGGCGTTCCTCGACGCCTTCCACGCGGGCCTGTCCCGGGTGCGCGAGGCCGGCGGGGACCTGGCCGCCGTACGTGCCGTGGCCTCCGTTCCCGTCCGGCACATCGACGCCGCGGTCGACGGCCGGCTGGACGCGGTCGGCGGGCACGAGACCGCGGCCCTCAGGGGCCGGGCCGGCCGCGCCGTCGCGAGTCTGGCGCACCACGCGCACCAGGAGTTCCTCGCCTCGGCGCGCTGGCGCTCCCTGGCGGCCGCGGGGGCGGTGGAGCCGCGGCTGGTCTGGTCGCTGGGCGGCCCGCCCTCCCCCGCCGACGGCATCCGCGACCGTCTCGCGGACCTGGCGGCCCCGGACACCGCGGCGGCCGTCCCCGCGAGCGCCCTGACCCCGCTCGCGCACGGCCTGCCCGAGCCCGTGGGCAGCGGTCCGGCCCGCCACCGCGAGGACGCCCGACGGGTCGTCGCTTTCCTTGACTGGTACGGCGTTTCGGCCGAAGATGCCGCGACGCGCGTCGAGGGGAAGGGCCTCGCGCGCATGCTGCCCGGCAGCGTGGCCGGGGCAAGGGGAGTGACAGGATGCGCGACGCCGGTGCCGTGACGTTGTTGGCGGACGAGGGTGTGTCCCGCTGGCTGGACGGTACGGGCCCGGGCGGGCCCGTACCGGAGGGCCTCGCGCGGTACGTGGCCGATGGGCTGGTCACGGGGCTGGTCCTCGGCCCGCGGCCTCCCGCGCGCCGCCGGGCCGGTGCGGCCGCGCGCGGTCCGGTGCCGCACGGGGCCTCGGCGGCGGCCGCCGCCCTGCTCGCCGCCCGGGCACGGCAGGCCTGCGACGTCCTGCGACCGGTGCATGAGCGCACCGGCGGCCGGGACGGGCTGGTCGCCCTGGAGGTGGGCCCCGCGGTGGACACGGCCACCGCGCTGCGCTTCTGGCGGACCGTGGACCGCCCCAACCTGCTGCTCTCGCTGCCCGCCTCCCCCGAGGGCCTGGCCACGGCCGCCGACTGCCTGGCCGCGGGTGCGGGCGTGGACGTGGGCCCGGTGTTCTCCCCCGACCACTACGAACGGGCCGCGGCCGCCTGGCTCGACGGACTGCGCCGGGCCGAGGCGGCGGGCCGCCCGCCGGCGGCGCTCACGGCCGTGGTGTCGGTGCCGCTCGCCGCCGTGGACGTCGCCTTCGACCGGCGGCTGCGCGCCGCCCCGTCCGAGGCGGCCCGGGTGATGCTCGGTCAGACGGCGCTGGCCTCCGCGCGGTTGGTCTTCCACCGCCACGAGCGGCGGCTCGCCGCCCCCGACTGGCGGGAACTGGCGCTGCGCGGTGCCCGTCCGCACCGGATGCGCTGGACGGACACCGCGCCGCGGGTCCGGGGCGTGCCCAGTACCCGCTACGTGGACGAGCTCGTCGTCTGGGACGCCATCAGCACCATGAGCCCGGCCACCCTGCGTGCCGTGGCCGAGCGCGGCGCGCCGCGCGGCGACACCGTGACCGGCCGGGGCGGGGCCGCCGCCCGGACCCTGGACTCGCTGGAGATCCTGGGCGTGCGCTACGAGCGCACGGCCCGGGAGCTGGCCCGCCGCTCGGAGCGGCTGCGCCCGGCGCGCTGGAACGCCTGGCTCGGCTCGCTGACGGAGCGCAGCGGGGCGGCCTTGACCACGGTCTCCTCGAACTCGTCCGCCGGGTCGGACAGGGCGGTGATCGCCCCGCCGATCCCGTAGCGGACCCGGCCCGGGGTGACGACCGCGGTGCGGATGACGATGCTCAGGTCGGCGGCGCCGGTCAGGGAGAAGTAGCCGAGCGCGCCCGAGTAGACGCCGCGCGGGCCGCCTTCGAGGTGGTCGATGATCCGCATGGTGCGCCGCTTCGGGGCACCGGTCATCGAGCCGCCGGGGAAGGCCGTACGGACGCAGTCCACCGCCGTGACGCCCGGGCGCAGGGTGGCGCGCACGGTGCTCACCAGCTGGTGGACCGTGGCGTAGGTCTCGACGCGGAAGCTCTCCCGCGCGTCGACGCTGCCGGTCCGGGCGCACCGGCCGAGGTCGTTGCGGACGAGGTCGACGATCATCAGGTTCTCCGCGCGGTCCTTCTCGTCGGTGCGGAGTTCGGCGCGCAGGGCGGCGTCCTGCCGCTCGGTGGTGCCGCGCGGCCGGGTGCCCTTGATGGGCCGGGACTCGGCCGTGCCGTCCGGGCCGACGCGCAGGAACCGTTCGGGTGAGGTGCTCAGTACCGCGAGCTCGCCGAGGCGCAGCAGCGCGCCGAAGGGCGCGGGGCTGTGGCGGCGCAGGTGGCGGTAGCCGGTCCAGGGGTCGAACTCGCCCGTGGCCTCGGCCATGTTCGTCAGGCACACCTCGTAGCTCTCGCCCGCCGCGATCTCCTCCAGGCACTCGTCGATCAGGTCGAGGTAGGCGGAGCGGTCGTGCCGCAGCCGGACCTCCGGCAGCCGCGGCGGGGGGCCGGTGTACGGCAGGTGTTCGCCGGCGAGCCGCTCCAGGCGGCGGGCCGTGCGCGTCAGCCAGGCGCGGGCGTCGTCCTCCTCACCGTCCTCGGCGAGGGCGAGCAGGTGGGTGGTGGCGGTGGCGTGGTCGAAGGCGAGGGCACGGTCGGCGAAGACCATGAAGGCGTCGGGGTCGGGCGAGCGGTGCACGGCGCGGCCGCCGCACTCGGCCTTCAGCTCGTAGCCCAGGTATCCGACCCAGCCCAGGGCGAAGTCGAAGGGCAGTCCGGGCACGCTGGTCCGGGTGGCCGCGAGGTCCTGGCCGAGCCAGGTGAGGAACTCTCCCGAGACGATGTCGACGCCCTCGGCGGAGTGGACGGTGACCGTGGAGCTCCAGACGTCGGCCTTCGCGACCCGTGCGAGCGGCCCTTCGGCGTCCCCCATGAACGAGAAGCGGCCCAGCTCTCCCTCCCGCCGGCTGCTGTCCAGCCAGAACGCGTGGGCGCTGTCGCCGAAGAGCCGGGCGAAGACGGTCTCCTCGTCCCAGCGGGTGGGCAGTTGCTGCGTCAGCACTCTCAGCCGGCGCGGCTCGGGCTGCGGCGCGATGGCCTCGGGCGGCGGGGCGATACGGACAGCGGTCCGGGCCGCGGGGCGCTCGCGTGCGCTCATGTCCCGGAAGTTCGCGAGGAGTTCCGTGCCGTACTGGCTGCACACCGATTCGGGGTGGAACTGCACGCCCCACTGCGGCCGGCTGCGGTGCCGCAGCGCCATGAGCACCCCGTCCGGGGTCCAGGCGGTCGCCTGGAGTTCGTCGGGGAGGTCGGTGACGGCCAGGGAGTGGTAGCGCACCACCTCGAAGCGCGAGGGCAGGCCGGCGAACAGGCCCGAGCCGTCGTGCAGCACCGGGGAGGTACGGCCGTGGTACGGCTCGGGCGCGCGGCCGACGGTCGCGCCGTGCAGCAGCCCGATGCTCTGGTGTCCCAGGCAGACGCCCAGCAGGGGAAGGTCGCCCTTCTCGACGATCTCGCGGCAGATGCCGATGTCGCCGGGGCGTTGCGGGGTGCCGGGGCCGGGTGAGAGGACGACGTTGTCGAATTCCGCGAGCCGGCCGGAGTGCCATCGCGGGTCGTCGTTGCGGACGACCTCCGGCCACTGTCCGCCCGCGCGGGCCAGGCAGTGGGCGAGGTTGTAGGTGAAGGAGTCGTAGTTGTCAACGAGCAGAGTGCGCACGGTACTTCCGTCGGTCTGGTGGTGGTGCCAGGGCTGGGGTGCGGCCCGGTGGGGCGAAGTCCGTTGTCCGGTCGGTGACTTCGATGAGCATGTGCTCGACGGTCTCCAGGCCCTCCGGGACGCGGCGGCGGGCCAGGACGCGCAGTCCGCGTCCGTGCTCCCGCGCCAGCCGGCGCAGGCCCGCCACGTCGCCGCGGTCACTGAAGTGCAGCAGCACGCTGCCCCCGGCGGTCACATGGCGGGCGGATTCGGCGAGATAGCGGCGGTGGGCCGCGTATCCGGCGTCGACATAGGCGCGTTCGTGGTCGCTCCGGTAGGTGTAGTCCTCCGGTGCCCGTACGAAGTTGGAGTGCCAGTAGACGATGTCGAAGCGTTCGTCCCGCGCGAGGGGGGTGAACAGGTCCCCTGCCAGGGCGCGGAGCCGGCCGGTGACGCCGTGCCGGGCGGCGTTTTGGCGGGTGTTGAGCACGGCCCGCGGGTTGATGTCGGTGGCGACGACCCGGTCGCATCCGGCCAGGGCCGCCGTCACGGCGACGACGCCGGTACCGCTGCCGATCTCCAGCAGGGAACGGGGCCGCCGTCCGGTGTCGTCCCGCGCGCCGAGGACCTCGTGGAGGAGTTCCAGGGCCACGCCGGTGGACGGGGAGAACGGCGGCGCGAACACACCGTCCAGCAAGTCCCATTCGCGTCCGTCGAGGCGGAAGACCTCCGGCCGGTCGGGCCGGGTCAGCGACCTCCGGCTGCGGTCGATCGACCGCAGATGACTGCGTAACTGCGTATGTACTGGCATGCGCTCCCCCTGTCGGCCGGCGCGCCTCGCGCAACGGGCGCCGTACCGCCAACCCTTGCCGAAAACAGCTGCGGGGAGAAGGTGCGTGGATCACCGCGTGGGGCGGAAGGACGGTGGCCGGGGTACACCCGGAACCTGGCCGGAGTTGACTGGTCCAGTCCAATCATTTTAAGTTTCACCGGCCGGTGGACGCCTCCTCCTGGAGCGTCCGGGGAGATGGTTCTGGGGGGACCGGATGACTCGTGCCGTGCGCTCCGGCACAGCGAACGCGATCACCGTGCTGCGGCTGCTCGCCGAGGAGGCCGCGCCCAGCCGCTTCGAGGCGCTGGTGCGCGAGGCGCGCCGCGACGGGGCCCGCGGCGCCGATCTGGAGGAGCTGGAACAGGCCACGGAACTGGCGCTCGGCGTCCACTCCCTCTTCGGCCGCCACGAGCAGCGCGAGGCGGGGCTCACGGCCCTGGTGGACACCGCGCGCGATCTCACCCTCCCCTACGACCTGGACACCCTGCTCCAGGTCATCGCCCGGCGGGCCCGCCGGCTGCTCACCTTCGACATGGCCTACATCGGTTTCGCCGACGCCGACGGGCAGGGCTCCTGGATCCGGGCCTCCGACGGCGACACCACCGCCCTGAACGTGGGGCTGCGCGTAGTCGGCGGCCACGGTCTCGGGGGCCTCGCGCTGAAGTCCGGGGCACCGTCGTGGACCCCCGACTACCTCGGCGACGACCGTATCCCGCACTCCGAGGAGGTCGACTCGGTGGTCCGGGCCGAGGGGCTGCGCGCCATCCTGTCGGTGCCCCTGCGGCACGGCGACACCGTCTACGGCAACCTCTACGGCGCCAACCGCAGGATCCGGCACTTCGCGCCGTCCGAGATCGACCTGATGCGTTCCCTCGCCGACCTGGCGTCCGTCGCCATCGAGAAGGCCCGGCTCCTCGACCACACCCGGGCCGAGGTCACCGAGCTGGAACGGGACGGTTCCCGCGCCCGCACCTCCCTGGCCGGCGAACGGCACCTGGGCGATCTGCGCAACCGGCTGACCGACCTGGTGCTGGACGGCCGCGACCTGCCCGCCGTCGCCGCCGAGGCGGCCGCGGCCCTCGACGGCGCCCTGCTGGTCCGTGACGCGGCAGGCCGCGCCCTGGCCACGGTGGGCGAGGCGCCCGCCCTCGACGAGGCCCGGCTCTCCAGGGCGGTGCTCGACGCGCACACCGGCCGGACCCCGGTCCCGGCCGGCGACGGCGTGTGGGCCGCGTCCGTGGCGGCGGGCTCGGAGAGCCTCGGGGCGCTGGTCCTGGCGCGGCCGACGCCCCTGGCCGAGGAGGAGCTGCGGCTGCTGCGGTCCGCGGCCCAGGTGTGCGCGACACTGCTGCTGATCCAGCGCAACACCGCCCTGCTGGAGGGCCAGGTCCGCGACGGCCTCTTCGACGAGCTGCTCTCGGCCCGCGGCCCCTCGCCGGCCCGGCTCGCGGACCGGACCGGCCGGCTCGCCATCGATCTGACCCGGCCGCACGTCGTGGCGGTGGCCCGCCCCGAGGGCGGCACCGGCGGCAGGGCCGTTGTGTGGGCCTCCTCCTACGCCCACCGGACGGCGGGCCTCAAGAGCGTCGTGGACGGCGACATCGTCCTGCTGCTGCCGGGCGCCGATGCCACGGCCGCCGCCCGGGCGGTGTCCGAGGAGCTCACTCCCCTGCTGGACCAGCCGGTCACCGTGGGCGCGGCGGCCCTGCGGGCCGGGGACGGCGCGGTGCGCTCGGCCTACCAGGAGGCGCTGCGCTGCGTCGGGGCGCTCACCGCGCTCGGCGGGCCGGGCGGGTACGCGGCGCCGGGCGACCTCGGTTTCCTGGGGGTCCTGCTCGCGGAGCGGCACGACCTCGACGGCTTCGTGCAGTCCGCGCTGGGGCCGCTCCTCGAATACGACCTGCTGCGGATGACCGAGCTGACCCGCACGCTGGAGGTGTACTTCGCCTCCGGCAGCAGTGCCACCGCGGCGGCGGAGGCCCTGCACGTGCACCCCAACACCGTCTACCGGCGCCTGGAGCGGATCGCCGAACTCCTGGGCCCCGACTGGCAGAAGCCCGAGCAGGCCCTGGAACTCCAGCTCGCCCTGCGGCTGCACCGCACCCGGCACCTGCTCGGCCGCCGGCAGGGCAGGGGCGTTCACGCGCAGCGCGTGCCGTCCCGCCCGTAGGTGTCGGCGAGCGCCGACACCGCGCAGGCCGCGGACGCCAGGGTGATGTGCCGGTGCCAGCCCGGGAAGGACCGGCCCTTGAAGTCGCGCAGCCCGGTCCGCGCACCCGTCCGTTCGCCGTGGGCGGCCGCCCCGCGCGCGAGCCGGGCCAGCCGGGCCAGCTCCCCGACGTGCGTACGGTCCGTGCCGGTCAGCCAGATCCGTTCGGGGGCCCCGTCGGGGTCGCTCCACTCGCCCAGCAACAGTCCGGTCCGCCCCTCGTGCGCCGGCCGTCCCGGGCCGCCGGGCAGGACCACGGGCACCGCGACGGCCCAGCCCGTGCCCGCGACCCGGCGGCGCAGTCCCCTGACCCCTTCCAGGACGCGCAGCGCGGGCAGGGGACCCAGGCCGTGACCGGGCAGCGAGGGATCGGCCACGGCCAGCCGGGTCACCCCGCACACCCGGGCCAGGACGGGAAGTCCGGCTTCGGCGAACCCGCGCAGCACAGGCTCGATCCGGGTGGTGCGCACGTCCAGCACCACCGGCCGCCGGGGCATCCGCCAGGTGCGCATGTCCTCCAGCACCGCGGCGGCCGCGCTCTCCTCCGCCGTCTCCCCGGCACGCTCCGACGGCGCTTCTCCCGGACCGCTGTCGGGCAGGAACAGCCGCCAGTTCACCGGCACCGCCATCGCCCCGGACGCGGACCACACGCCGAACGCCCGCTGCCCGTTGACCATGTGCCCGCGCTCGGGGTCGAACTGCCGCAGCACCCCGGCGGAGTGGCTGCCCCGCTTGGGGATGATCATCTGGCGGACGACCCAGGCCCGGCCCGGGGCGAAGTCCTCCGCGTGCCGGGCGAGGGCCTCCCGCAGGGGCGACCAGTGCCAGGTGGACCCGCAGATGAAGTGGTGCAGGGCCTGCTGGCCGCCCGGCGCCCCGACGGCGGTGGCGATGTTGCGGATCGTCTTGCGGCCCTCGGCCAGCAGCAGTCCGTGCAGGTACTGCTCCGCCCTGGCGCGCTGGTCGCTGCGGTGCAGTGACCGGAACAGCACCTCGCTCATCTCCGCGGCCACGTCGTGCGCCCCGCCCGCAGGCCACTGTCTGCCACCGCGCCGGTCCATCCTGATGACTGCCGAAGTCACGGCTTCTCCCCCCGATCACCTCGCGTACGAAGCCACGATGCGCTCCAGTGACCGCGGGCAGGAGGGAGAGCGCGCACACCGTTCGTGCCGCCGGTGATGGACGGTCTCCACCCGCGGAAGGGGCCGCCCCGGTTCCCCGCCGCCGACGGGACCAAAGCACCGTGCTCGCAACAGGTCAACCTGCCACCGGCGCGTGGAACTGCCGCGCCCAGCGCCGGTACGCGCCGATCGGGCCGTCCTCGTCGTTCAGGCGCGGGTGGGGCAGGTAGGTCTTGTGGTGGAAGACGGGGAAGTCGGCGCGTGCGGCGTGCAGGTTCCAGCGGTTCATGCCGAGGCCGACGGCGTGGTCGAGCAGGGGGCGGTGCAGGGCCGCGGGGTGGTGGGGCGGGGTGCCCGTGACGGCGTTGGCGGCCATCGTGTAGTGCAGGCGTCCCGGCGCGACCGGGGTCGCGAAGACCCATTGGGCGGCCCGCAGCCGGGGCCGGTCCATGGCGATCGTCAGGAGTCCGGCGCCCATGCCGAGGATCAGCAGCTCGATGTCCTGCACGGCGGGGAGCAGGGGGACGGGGCGGCCCACGCGGAACGACGCGCGGTAGAAGGGGCCGTCGGCCTTCGGCTCGGAGCGCACTTCGAGGAAGTCGACGCGGTGGAGCTGGGTGACGTGCCCGTAGTCGACGAAGTTCTCCATGACGTCCTGCGCGTGGCCCGCCACCGCGGTGCGGTGGACGCGGCGGGGGCGGGCGACGGCCGGCAGGTCGGGGAGTTCCCAGGACGGCGGTGTGCCGTCGGGCGCGTGCCAGGCCCACACGATGCCGCGGCTCTCGCGGACGGTGAGCCGGTCCAGGGACGCCCTGGGCGGGGTGCCGTAGGGCGTACGGACGCACGTGCCGTCCACGGCGAAGCCGAACCGGTGGAACGGGCAGACCAGCAGCTCCCCCTCGACGGTGCCGCCGGCGCCCAAGTGGGCGCCCAGGTGCGGGCAGTGGGGCCCGACGGCCCGCAGGACGCCGTTGCGGGTGCGATAGACGACGACGTCGGCTCCCATGAAGCCGCGGGTGCGCACCGTGCCCGGCGGCCACTCCCGGGAGAATCCCAGGCAGAACCAGCCGCTGGGGTACGGCAGGGCCTCGGGCGCGGTGTCGGCGACCGTCCGGGCCGGGTACGGGGACCTGTAGAGGTGCGAGCGCATGGGATTTCTTCCTTCCGGTGTGCGGCTCACGGGGTCAGGAAGCCGGAGCTGCGCCGGTACCGCGAAGTGGTGTGCTGCCAGCGGAAGTAGCCGCCGATCGACTCCTCCAGCATGCGGACGCCGCCGAGGACGGCGTGCGGGGCGCGCGCGTGCGGGTCCGCCGCGAGGCCGACGAGCGTACGCAGCCGCTCCGCGGTCAGCGCGAACTCCCGCATCCGCTGCTCGACCATGTACGCGGCGAGGTCCGCGGCGTCCTGAAGTTCCAGGCCGCGTGCCTCGCGCAGGACGAGCACCAGGTTGTGGGGGTTGCGGTAGTGGATGTCCTTGCGGACGGTGTAGGTGTCGTTGGACCACAGCCACAACTCGCTCGCGCAGGCGCGCAGTTCGCCGTAGAGGCCGTGGCGCAGGGAGTCGGGGACGTCGACACCCTGGAGGGCCTCCATCATGTCGATGCTGGAGCGGGTCGCGGCGTTCGTGCGGCGCAGCCGGATGTACGTGTCGAGGTCCGGGACCTCTCCGGCGACGCGGTGGGCGACCTCGTGGGCCATGGCGCGCAGATAGATCCGCACCGAGGCGGGGAAGCGCCGGCGGGCGCTGTCGGGGGCGCGGGCCCGGAAGGCGCGCCACAGGTCGGCCAGGGCGCGGGCGAGCGGCAGGGTCAGGGCGGGGTCGTCCGGCGGCGGGGGCGGTTCGGTGAGCGCGTGGTCGAGCTGGGCGGCCTCCCGTTGGAAGGCGGCGGGGTCGCGGCCGCGGGGGCCGTCGTCGAAGATGTCGTCCCACAGGAACAGCCACACGATCCACCGGGCCATCAGGACCGAGCCGTCGCGGTCGGCGCGCGGGCAGTACAGGCAGGAGAACAGCCCGCACTGCATGTCGGCCAGGCGCTGCGCGGCCGCCGGGGAGCGGTCCAGGCCGTGCTCGTGGGCCCAGCGCAGGGCCGCCCGTTCCGCGTACGGGCCGTACGGCGCGCACCGGACGGGGAACGGCACCTCGTAGCGCGGCACGCGGTAGTCCGCCAGGGCGGCCCGGTCGGCCTCGCGGGAATCGGCGAACAGCGGGGGCGGGGACACGGCGCTCCTTTCCCGGACGTCCGGCAGCCGACGTCCGACGTCCGACAGCCGGGGCTACAGCCCCAGTCGGCGGTGGCGCGCCCGGTAGCACCGCAGGGCCCGCTCGAACTCCCGCCGGTCGAAGTCCGGCCACGGGGCGGGGCAGAAGAAGAACTCGGAGTAGGCGGTCTGCCAGGGCATGAAGCCCGAGAGCCGCTGCTCGCCGGAGGTGCGGATCACCAGGTCGGGGTCCGGCTGGCCGGAGGTGTCGAGGCAGTGCGCGATCTCCTCGGGGGCGACGCCCCCGGCCAGTGAGTGCAGGGTGCCGGCCTCGTGGTGGGCGTGGACCAGGTTCCGTACGGCCCGGGCGATCTCGTCGCGGCCGCTGTAGGCGACGGCGATGTTGACCACGGGACCGGCCGGGCGGCCGGCCTCGCGGGCCACGTGCCGCAGCCGCGCGGCGAGTTCGCCGGGCAGCGCGTCGGGGGCGCCGATGAGGCGTATGCGCCAGTGGCCCAGGGCCGCTATCCGTTCGGTGACGGCGCCGATGACCTCGTACAGGCCCGTGAGTTCGGCGTGCGGGCGGCGGAGGTTGTCGACGGACAGCGGCCACAGGGTGACGGTGTCCAGGCCCTCGGTCTCCCGGCACCAGGACAGCAGCTCCAGGACCCGGGCCCCGCCCCGCTCGTAGCCCGCCCGGGCGGGCAGGCCGCGCGTTCGCGCCCAGCGCCGGTTGCCGTCGAGGATGAGGGCGAGATGGCGGACCACGGGCCGTTGTTCCGTCACCGGGAGGATCAGGGTGCTGCGGTCGCTGTCGGTGGTGAGACTCATGGCGTGCTCCGTAAGACTTGCGGGCCGACGCGCTGTGTCAGCTGCATGGTCCCTGTAGATGTCCCGCACACGGAAGCGCGCTCGGTCCGCGCACGACGTGCGGCTTCCCGGGCGGCGCGCGCCTCGGCGCACCCGTACGCACGCGTCAGGGCCCGGTGCGGAGGTGATGCCCCACCGGACGGGCGGATTGATCACGTCTGCACGGGCGTTCTAGATTGGTCGGGAGCAACTCACCGACAGGGGGCGGAACATGGCGGACGGTTCGTCCGGCGTCAGAACGGGCGCCGAGTGGAGTCGGCGGGTCGTCGCGCCGTGGCTCCTGGCGCTGGGGGGCGTGTGCGCCGTCGGCCTTCTCGCGGCGGGGCTGGCCCTGGGGCACTGGGACCGCCTTCGGGCCGCTGCAACTGGTGTCGGTGGCCTGTGTGGCCACGGGTGCCGTGCGGGTCACCGTCACGCGGCGCGGGGTGACGGTCACCGCCGTCGCACTGCCGTTCCTGCGCCGGACGGTCCCGCTCCAGCCCGTCGTACGCGCCCGGGACGGCTGGGCGAGGCCCCTGCAGATCGGCGGCTGGGGCTACCGATGGCTGCCCGGACTGACGGCGGTGTCGCTGCGCGAAGGCGACGCGCTGTGGCTTGAGTTGACCAGCGGCCGGGAGTTCGTCGTCACCGTCGACGACGCCGGGAGCGCGGCACGGCTCGTCAACGACTTCCTGCGGTCCGGGACGCGGACCTGAGAACCCTGGCCCGCGCCCGGGCACGTACTCCTGTTCCCCCGCACGACGGGAGCGGCTCTGACCGCCGGGCCCGCCCTCAGGCGGTCGGCAGGCCCGCCGGCAGCCGCTGCCCGCGCCCCGCCGGGTCCGCCGCCGCCCCGGTCGCGTAGTGCACGTACTCGCGTACGAGCCGGAAGCCGGTGGCGGCCGCGAGGGCGCGGCTGGGGTGGTTGTCGCGGGAGCAGGTCCAGCTGGGGGTGCGGCCTCGGGTGGTGATGTCGGCGCTCAGGGCCGTCACGCAGGCGCGGGCGAGGCCCCGGCCGCGCGCGGGGGGCAGGGTGGCGACGGCGATGTCCTCGTAGCGGCCGCCGAGGAAGTACGTGCAGGCCAGGGCGAGCAACCGGCCGTCGTGGAAGGCGCCTTGGGTGTGTCCGGAGGCGGCGAGTGCGGCGGGCCCGCCCCAGGACTCGGCGAGCCAGGACAGGTCCGTACCGAGCGCGCGGACGGCGGGGGTGTCGGCGGCCGTCAGGGGCCGTACGGTCGTTCCGGCGGGGGCGGCGGTACGGCCGGTGGTGTCCTCGCGCACCCACACCATGCGCTCCCACGGCACGAGCCGGACGAAGGCGGCGCCCAGGAGCGGCAGGAAGCGGTCGGGGGCGGCGACATAGCTGCGGGCGAACGGCGCGAGCGCGCCCGGGGCGAGCACGCGGGGGTCTCCGCCCAGCAGGACGTGGCCGGCGCAGGCGACGGCCCCGGCGCGGGGGTTGCGCGGCCGGTCGGCCCACCAGCGGCCGTGGCCCGTGGCGCGGATGTGCTCGGTGAGGGAGCCCAGGCCCGGGTAGCCGGTCGGGAACCAGGTGCGCCAGGGCGTGCGGTGGGCGGGGACGCTGTGGCAGGGCAGCTCGATCACGGTGCGGCGACGCTTTCGTGCGTGCGGGGCGGGCGGCGGGGGTCGGCCGCTGCCCGCCCCTTGCGGCGAACTGGGCTACTGGCAGGCCTTCTTGCCGTGGTTGGCCTTCTTCTTGCGGCGGGTCTTCTTCTTGCGGGCGCGCTTGGACACGGTCTTCTCTCCGTCGGCGACGTTGTCGAGGATCAGGGAAGGGGCGGGCGGATTCAGGACGCCGCGCCGGTCAACTGGTCGGCCAGCTTGCACAGTCGGCGCACGGTGCGCTCCTCCAGGGCGACGGGCGCGGCGGGCGCGAGCGCGGTGCCGTCGTAGTACGCGCCGGGCGCGACCTCGGTGGCCGGGTCGACCAGGCGCACCACGCGGGCGGCGCCCTCGGCGGGCGTGTCGCCGTCGATGCCGTACAGCGGCAGCAGCGCGGTGGCGCACACGCCGGGGTGGACGCTGACGCCGGTCCAGCCGCGTTCCGCGCGCGCGAAGATCGTCAGGGCGAGCTGGGACTGGGCGTAGGCGGCGAGCCGGGAGTAACGGCGGGCGCGCTGCGGGTCGTTCCAGGCGATGGAGGCGGTGCGGTGCATGGAGGAGGAGACGTTGACGACGCGGCTGCCGGGGCGGGCGGTGAGCGGTCCGGTCAGCTCGTGGGTGAGGAGGTAGGCGGCCAGGAAGTTGACCTGGAGGGCGAGTTCGTTGCCGTCGGCGGTGATGGTCCGGCGTTCGGGGGCGGCGACGGCCGCGTTGTTGACGAGCGCGTCGAGGACGGGGTGCTCGTCGGCGATCCTCGCGGCCATGGCCCGTACCTCGTCGAGGCGGCTGAAGTCCGCGACGGCCAGGCGCAGTCGGGCGGCGTCGGCGCCGGCGGCCACCAGGCGGGCGACGGCGTCCTCGCCGGAGGCGCTGTCGGGGGCGTGCACGATGACGGTGTCGCCGCGCTCCGCGAGCAGCCGGGCGGTCTCCCAGCCGATGCCGGAGGTGGCACCGGTGACCAGGACGGTCCGGGACTTGGGCGGAACAACGGCAGACATGGTCCACTCCGGGAGTTTCGGGGAAGGAAGGCGGCCGCCCCGCAGTCGGGGCGGGGGCCGTGCGAACAGGGCGCGCCGCTCCGCGCATTGAGGGACGCGGGGCGACGCGGGTTCTGGGTGAGGTGCGGCGCTACGGCCGCGACGGGGCGCTCAGCGCGCCGGGTGCGAGCAGCGCGCGGCAGGGGACGGCGAGGCCGTATGAGGCGGCCGGTCGTCGTGGCGCGGAAGGCTGTTCACAGCCTCCATCCAAGGTGGGGACGTGGCCGGGTTCAAGGATTCGCGGCCGTCCCTGACACTTCCCTGACGCCCGGTCGTACGCGTCGTACCGCCCTGCGGGTCAAGGGTGTTCGGGGGCGGGCGCGGCGGGCAGGGAGACGACCATGGTCAGTCCGCCGCCGGGGGTGTCCTCGGGGGTGAGGGTGCCGCCCATGGCCTCGGTGAGCCCGCGCGAGAGGGCGAGGCCGAGGCCCAGGCCGGTGGTGTTGTCGGTGTCGCCGAGGCGCTGGAAGGGGGCGAAGGCGCGTTCCCGGTCGGCGGCGCGGATGCCGGGTCCCCGGTCGATGACGCGCAGTTCGACGCGCGGGCCGAGGACGCTCGCGGCGACGGTGACGCTGCCGCCGGGCGGCGAGTGGCGGGTGGCGTTGGCGACGAGGTTGGCGAGGACGCGTTCGAGGAGCGGCGGGTCGGCGAGCAGGTCGGGTACGGCCGTCACGTCCTGGGCGGACACGGGCACCGTGGTCTCCGGCAGGGTGTCGAGGGCGAGCGGCAGCACCTCGGCGACGGCGGTGGGCTGGAGGTGCAGGGTGAGGGCGCCGGCCTGGAGCCGGCTCATGTCGAGGAGGTTGTCGACCAGCCGGTTGAGCTTGACCAGGGACTCCTCGGCGGTGGCGAGGAGTTCCTCGCGGTCCTCCGGGGAGAAGTCGACGTCGCGGCTGCGCAGCGAGCTGATGGCGGCCCAGCCGCTGGCGAGGGGGGTGCGCAGGTCGTGGCTGACGGCGGCGAGCAGGGCGGTGCGCATGCGGTCGGCGGCCTTGACGGGTTCGATCTCGGCGGCGGCCTCGGCGAGCCGGGCGCGTTCGACGGCGGCGGTGAGGTGGGCGGCGAAGACGGTCAGGACGCGGTGCTCGAAGGCGGGCAGGTCGCGGCCCCGCAGGACGAGTTCGCTGTCCTCTCCTATGGGCACTCGGGTCTCGGCGGGGCCGTCGGCGGGCGGCCGCGGGGGCGGTACGGGCTCCGACTCGCCGGTACGCGGCCGCAGTTCGGCGCTCTCCATGCCGAAGGTCTCCCTGGTGCGCTCCAGCAGGACCGGCACGGCCCGCTCGCCGCGCAGGATGCCGCCCGCGAGGGAGGAGAGGGTCTCGGCCTCGGCGGTGGCGCTCGCGGCCCGGCGGGCCAGCCGCAGCGAGCGGTCCACGACCGCCGCGACGATCACGCCGACGGCCGCGAAGACGACGACGGCGAGCACGTTGTTGGCCTCGTCGATGGTGAACCGGCCGACCGGGGGGATGAACCAGTAGTTGAGGAGCAGCGAGGCGGCGAACGCGGCGAGCAGCGCGGAGGCCACCCCGCCGATGCAGGCGACCCCGACGACGGCCAGCAGGAACAGCAGGGTCTCGCTGGTGAGGTTGAGGTTCAGGGCGTCGTCGCCGAGCCTCAGCAGGGCCGTCAGCGCCGCGGGCAGCGCGATCCCGGCGACCGGCCCGCCCACGCGCCGGGCCCGGGACAGGCCGCCGCCCGGCGCGGGCAGGACCCGGCCGCGCCCGGCGCGTTCGTGGCTGACGAGGTGCACGTCGATGTCGCCGGACAGCTCGACGATGGTCTCGCCGACCCCGCGCGAGGCGATCAGCCGGCGCAGCCTGCCGCGCCGGCTGACGCCGACGACGAGCTGGGTGGCGTTCTCTGCGCGCGCGAAGTCCAGCAGGGCGGTGGGCACATGGTCGCCGACGACCGTGTGGTAGCTGCCGCCGAGCCGCTCGACGAGCTGCCGCTGGCGGGCCAGCGCGGCGGGCGAGACGGCCGCCGGGCCGGCGCCGCGGGTCACGTGCACGGCGAGCAGTCCGCCGCCGGAGGAGCGGGCGGCGATCCGGGCGGCCCGCCGGATGAGGGTGGCGCCCTCGGGGCCGCCGGTGAGCCCGACGACGACGCGCTCGCGGGTCTCCCACACCCGTCCGATGCCGTTCTCGGCGCGGTAGCGCTGCAGGGCCTCGTCGACGCGTCCGGCCACCCACAGCAGGGCGAGTTCGCGCAGCGCGGTGAGGTTGCCGACACGGAAGTAGTGCGAGAGCGCGGCGTCGATCTTCTCGGGGGCGTGGATGTTGCCGTGGGCCATGCGGCGGCGCAGGGCCTCGGGGGCCATGTCGACGAGCTCGATCTGCCGGGCGCGGCGCACCACTTCGTCGGGGACGGTCTCGCGCTGCGGCACCCCGGTGATCTTCTCGACGACGTCGTTGAGGGATTCGAGGTGCTGGATGTTGACGGTGGTGACGACGTCGATGCCGGCGGCGAGCAGTTCCTCGACGTCCTGCCAGCGCTTGGTGTTGCGGGAGCCGGGGGCGTTGGTGTGGGCGAGCTCGTCGATCAGCGCGACCTCGGGGCGGCGGGCGAGGACCGCGTCGAGGTCGAGCTCGGTGACGGCCACGCCCCGGTACGTACGCCGTACCCGTTCCAGCAGCGGCAGTCCGTCGAGCATCTCCTCGGTGTGCGGGCGGCGGTGGCACTCGACGTAGGCGGCGAGCACGTCGGTGCCCCGGCGGGCCCGGCGCCGCCCTTCGTCGAGCATCCGGTAGGTCTTGCCGACCCCGGGGGCCGCGCCGAGATAGACCTTGAGCCGGCCGGTGCGGGGGCCCGGTACCGCGGCCGGGCTGCTGCCCTGCGCCATCGAACTGCTCCTTCACGTCGCGCGGGAACGGCGACGCGCCGCCCGGTGGCGCGCGCGGGGCGGGAGGGCCCCGCGCGGCCGGGAGGACAGCGTCGTCGTCGGTCATGACAGGCCTCATCGTCATGACAGTCCCGCGAGATCGTGGTTCAGGTCCACGACGTTGACGCGTTCCTGACCCAGGAAGCCGAGGTCGCGGTCCCGTACGTGCGCCCGGACCAGTTGTGCCACGCGCTTCGGGTCGAGTCCCCGGGCGCGGGCCACGCGTGTCGTCTGCTCGTAGGCGTAGGCCGGGGAGATGTCCGGGTCGAGCCCGGAGCCGCTCGCGGTGAGCGCGTCGGCGGGGACGGACTTCGGGTCGACGCCGTCGAACGCGGCGACGGCGGCCCGCCGGTCGTGGATCTGGGTGAGCAGGGTGCTGTTGTCGGGGCCGAGGTTGGAGGCATTGGAGTCGGTCGCGTCGTACGGGCCGGCGCCCTGGCCGAGGTCGGCGGCCGAGGGCCGGGGCTGGAACCACTTGGGGTCGGGCTGCGGCGGCTCGCCGGCCTTGTGCTGCGGCAGCGCGAAGTTCTGCCCGATGAGGGCGGAGGCCACCGGCCTGCCGTGGTCCTTGATCAGGGAGCCGTCGGCCTGCCGGGGGAAGGCGAGCCGGGCGATGCCGGTGACGGCCAGGGGATAGACGAGGCCGGTGACGACGGTGAACACGAGCAGCATGCGCAGGGCGGCCAGGTGCTGCCGCAGCGCGGACGGGAAGCGGACGATCACGGTGGGGCCTTTCGCCTGCTGTCAGTGGAGGCCGGGGACGAACTGCACGACGAGGTCGATGAGTTTGATGCCGAGGAAGGGAAGGAGGAGTCCGCCGAGGCCGTAGATCCAGATGTTGCGGCTGAGCAGGGCGGCGGCGGACGAGGGGCGGTAGCGCACCCCGCGCAGGGCCAGCGGGATCAGCGCGACGATGATGAGCGCGTTGAAGACGATCGCGGAGGAGATCGCCGAGGTCGGGCTGTGCAGCCGCATGATGTTGAGCCTGTCCAGGCCCGGGTGGACGCTCGCGAACATCGCCGGGATGATCGCGAAGTACTTGGCGACGTCGTTGGCGATGGAGAAGGTCGTCAGGGCGCCCCGGGTGATCAGGAGCTGCTTGCCGATCTCGACGATCTCGATGAGCTTGGTGGGGTTGGAGTCGAGATCCACCATGTTCCCGGCCTCCTTGGCGGCCGAGGTGCCGGTGTTCATCGCGACGCCGACATCCGCCTGCGCGAGCGCCGGGGCGTCGTTCGTCCCGTCTCCGGTCATCGCGACGAGCTTGCCGCCCGCCTGCTCGCGCTTGATCAGGGCCATCTTGTCCTCGGGCGTGGCCTCGGCGAGGAAGTCGTCGACCCCCGCCTCCTCCGCGATCGCCCGCGCGGTCAGCGGGTTGTCGCCCGTGATCATGACGGTCCTGATGCCCATGCGGCGCAGCTCGGCGAAGCGTTCGCGGATGCCCGCCTTGACGACGTCCTTGAGGTGGATGACCCCGAGGACGCGCGCGCTGCCGCCCTCGGCGACGGCCACGACGAGGGGGGTGCCGCCGCCGGCGGAGATCTCCTCGACCCGGTCGAGCGTCTCCTCGCCGACCCGGCCGCCGCACGAGCGTACCCAGCCCGTCACCGCGCCCGCCGCGCCCTTGCGTACGCGCCGGCCGTCGACGTCCACGCCGCTCATGCGGGTCTGCGCGGTGAAGGGGACGAACGTGGCGTGCTCCAACTCGCCCTCCGTGCGCGCCCGCAGCCCGTACTTCTCCTTCGCCAGGACGACCACCGAGCGGCCCTCGGGCGTCTCGTCGGCCAGTGACGACAGCTGGGCGGCGTCGGCGAGTTCGGCCTCGTCGACACCGGCGACCGGGACGAACGCGGCGGCCTGCCGGTTGCCGAGGGTGATGGTGCCGGTCTTGTCGAGCAGCAGCGTGCCCACGTCCCCGGCGGCCTCGACGGCGCGTCCCGACATCGCGAGCACGTTGCGCTGCACGAGCCGGTCCATGCCCGCGATGCCGATCGCGGACAGCAACGCCCCGATGGTCGTGGGGATCAGGGCGACGACGAGTGCGGCGAGCACGACGACCGTCTGCTCCGCGCCCGCGAAGACCGCGAAGGGCTGAAGGGTGACGACAGCGGTCAGGAAGACGATCGTCAGCGAGGCCAGCAGGATGTTCAGCGCGATCTCGTTGGGCGTCTTCTGCCGGGCAGCGCCCTCGACGAGCGCGATCATCCGGTCGATGAAGGTCTCCCCCGGCTTGGAGGTGATCCGGACGACGATGCGGTCGGAGAGCACCTTCGTGCCGCCCGTGACGGCCGAGCGGTCGCCGCCCGACTCGCGGATGACGGGCGCCGACTCACCCGTGATCGCGGACTCGTCGACGCTCGCGACGCCCTCGACGACGTCCCCGTCGCCGGGGATGATCTGCCCCGCCTCGACCACGACGTGGTCGTCCAGGCGCAGTTCGGCGGCCGGGACGACCTCCGTCATCAAGGTCACGGCGCCGGGCCGCCAGTCGTGCACGCGGTGCGCCACCGTGTCCGTACGGGTCCGGCGCAGCGTCTGTGCCTGTGCCTTGCCGCGGCCCTCGGCGACGGCCTCGGAGAGGTTCGCGAAGACGGAGGTCAGCCACAGCCACACGGCGATCACCCAGGCGAAGACGCTGGGTTTGTCGATCGCCGAGAGCGTGGTGAGCACGGCGCCGACCTCCACGACGAACATCACCGGGTTGTGCACGAGGTGGCGCGGGTCGAGCTTGCGCAGCGCGTCGGGGAAGGAGGCGAGCAGCTGCCCGGGGTCGAGCAACCCGCCGGAGACGCGGTGGGGCTGGCGTTCGCCCGGGGACGGCGGGGCGGTGAGTGCGGTCATCAGTGCAGCCCTTCCGCGAGCGGGCCCAGCGCGAGGGCCGGGAAGTAGGTGAGGCCGACCACGATGAGGATCACCCCGGTCAGCAGACCGACGAACTGCGGCCGGTGCGTGGGCAGCGTGCCCGCCGTGACCGGCACGGGCCGCTGCCGGGCCAGGGAGCCGGCCAGCGCGAGGACGAACACCATGGGCAGGAAGCGGCCCAGCAGCATGGTCAGTCCGAGCGCGGTGTTGTACCAGACGGTGTTGACCTGGAGGCCCGCGAAGGCCGAGCCGTTGTTGTTGGCGGCCGAGGTGAAGGCGTAGAGCACTTCGGAGAAGCCGTGCGGGCCGGAGTTGGTCATCGCCGCCCGTTCCCCGGGGAACGCCATCGCCACGGCCGCGCCGACCAGCACCAGGGCCGGGGTCGTCAGGATGTACAGCGAGGCGAACTTGATCTCCCGGCTGCCGAGCTTCTTGCCCAGGTACTCGGGCGTGCGGCCGACCATGAGCCCGGCCACGAACACCGCCACGACCGCGAGGACCAGGATGCCGTACAGTCCCGAGCCGACCCCGCCGGGCGCGATCTCGCCGAGCATCATGTCGAAGATCAGCATCCCGCCGCCGCCCGGCGTGAAGGAGTCGTGGAAGGCGTTGACCGCGCCGCAGGAGGTGAGCGTGGTGGAGACCGCGAACAGCGCCGAGGCCCACACGCCGAACCGCTGTTCCTTGCCCTCCATCATGCCGCCCGCCGCGTGGCCCGCCGAACTGCTCACGCTGTGCAGTTCGTTGGCCGTGACGACGGCCACGGAGCCGGCCCAGATCAGGGCCATGACGGCGACGATCGCGTACCCCTGGCGGCGGTCGCCGGTCATGGTGCCGAAGGTGCGCGGCAGCGCGAACGGGATCACCAGCATCAGATAGATCTCCAGCAGGTCGCTGAAGGGCGTCGGGTTCTCGAAGGGGTGGGCGGAGTTGGCGTTGTAGAAGCCGCCGCCGTTGGTGCCGAGTTCCTTGATGGCCTCCTGCGAGGCGACCGGGCCGCCGGGCAGGCTCTGGTGGTCACCGGCGATGGTGGTGAGCGTCTGCAGGCCGTGGAAGTTCTGCACCACTCCGGTCGCGACGAGCGCGAGCGCGAAGAGGAAGGAGAGCGGCAGCAGGACGCGCAGCACGATACGGGTCAGGTCGACCCAGAAGTTGCCGACGCGGTCGGTGTGCTTCCTGGTGAAGCCGCGGACGAGGGCCGCGACCACCGATATGCCGACGGCCGCCGAGACGAAGTTCTGCACGGCCAGGCCCGCCATCTGCACCAGGTGGCCCATCGTCGACTCGCCCGCGTACGACTGCCAGTTGGTGTTGGTGACGAAGGACGCGGCGGTGTTGAAGGCCTGGTCCGGCGGGACCGGCTTCATGCCCAGCGACAGCAGCAGATGGTTCTGCAGCCGCTGGAACGCGTACAGGAAGAGCACGGACACCAGCGAGAACGCGAGCACCGCGCGGACGTACGCCGCCCACGACTGGTCGGTGTCCGCGCTGACACCGCCGGCGCGGAAGACGGCGCGCTCGATGCGCAGATGCCGGGTTGTGGTCAGACAGCGGGCCAGGCCGTCGCCGAGCGGCCGGAAGGAGAGGGCGAGGGCGCCGATCAGCGCGAGGATCTGCAGCCAGCCCGCGAGGGTGTCGTCCATTCAGAACCTCTCCGGAAAGATCAGGCAGAACACCAGGTAGACCACCAGGCACACGGACACGACGAGACCGACCAGGTTCTCCACGCTCACAGGCGCTCGACCCCCTTGACGATCAGGAACAGCAGTCCGAAGACCGCGAAGGTGAGCACGATGAACACCACATCCGCCATGGGCGGAACCCCCGTTGACTCGAAGGCGCACTTACGGGACGGAACGGACATGCGGCCAGGGTCGCCGCTGGGGCGCGCGAAGACGTGGGGACGCGCCGCCCGGAAAGGACCGAGGGATACCGGATTACGGTCAGCGGTGGCTGAAACCGGTCCCCGTAGCGAAGCGCTCGGCGCTTCCGCTGACGAGAACGCTTGACGGGCCTCTGACGCCCAAGTCTCCGACTTTGACGGGCCGTTGATGGCGAATCGATTGACCGTTCCGATAAGGCGGTCTGTTGGAACGGGGCTCGAACGTGCCTGGAAGCGAACATTCTGCGCCGCGGGCCCGGTCCCGCGCGTGAATTGCCCCGTCGTCCCCCTGCGACAGAGGTGAGATTCCCGTACTGCGGGGGCACCAGAAAGACATACGGCAGCCAGATGCCGGAGGAACCGGTCGAGGAGGTCGGTGAGAGGGCACATGGGCGCGGACGGGCCCGCCTTCGCCATGCGGGAGCGTGTGGCGTGCGGCGCGATCATCATTGAACTGCACGGAGAACTGGACATCTTGGCGGAGTCGGAGCTCGGACCGCGCATGGACGCACTGACCGAGCGCTGCCGGGCCGACATCGTCATCGATCTGCGCCGGGTGACCTTCCTCGACGCGAGCGGGCTGCGGCTGCTGCTGCGCGCCCGGCACCGGCTGCTCGCGCGCGGCGGGCGGCTGCGGATCGTCCGGGGCGTTCCCCGGGTGGCGAAGGTGATGCGGGTGGCCGGTGTGGAGGGCGGTTTCACCCTCGTGGACACGGTCCCCGTGCCGAGCGCGCGCGGCGAGGAGGCGGGCGAGCGGGGCGGGAGCGTCTCCGCCTGAGGCGCTCCGGCGGCCGCGGCGGGGCGCCCGCGCGCGCAGAACGCGCGGAGCCCCGGCTCTCGTCCGTCTGTGCGCGACGGGGACGAAAGCCGGGGCTCCGGCGACATCGGGACGGGGGAAGCGGCATCGGGGGGACAAGCCGCTTCCCCCGGCGAGGACACGAATCTCCAAGCCCGGGCCGCGGTCGGGGGGAAGCTCGCGGCCCGGACCCCGCAGTGAGGTCCGTGTCCCGGCCCTTCGGATTCCTGCCAGATCCGACGGGCGCTGCCCCCATCCTCCGCCCCGCGCGCGCGTGAGGAGGCAGGCAAAGGGCCCACTTCGCCGGGCCTTTGGTCCCTAAAGACGCCGTGAGATCCCCCGGATCCCGCTCACCGAAGCACCATTTCGCCCATACGTGCGGATAGACTCTCGCGACCGTAGGGGCGCAAGGGGACACGGAGCAGGGGACGGTACATCGTGGTGCAGACGAAGAAGGTCGTGCTCTGGGTCCTCGTCATCTTTGTCGCGTACACGATTATCCACTCCCCGGCCCGCTCCGCCGAGCTCGTGCAGATAGGGTTCGAGGGCATCTCGGACGCCGCGCAGAGCGTCGGTACGTTCATGACCCAGCTGATCAACTGACGGAGGGGGAACGAGCAGTGATCCGTCACCTCGTCCTGTTCAGGCTCAACGAGGGCGTCGAGCGCGACGACCCGCGCGTGGTGGCCGGCGTGAAGGCCTTCGAGGAGCTTGAGGGGCGGATCCCCGAGCTGCGCGCCTGGGAGTGCGGCTGGAACATCTCGGACCGCCCCATCGCCTACGACTTCGCGATCAACTCCGCAGTCGAGGACCCCGAGGCGCTCACGCGCTATCTGGAGCACCCGGCCCACCGGGCGGCCGCCGGCCTCTGGCGCGAGTTCGCGACCTGGGTGATCGCCGACTACCCGTTCTGACCGCGCGTTCCGGAAAACCCGCTCCGGGCCCCGACCACCCGAACAGGTCACTCACTCGCGCCCCACAGTGCCCCTGGCCCCCCGCAGGCGAGGGGCACTTTTCGCAGTCAACACGGGGTTATGCGGTGCTTGCACACAGTGCACATGTCTTGTGATGCTATGACCGCTTTTGCCGGATGAGTCGACCTGTAAGGGGCGTGACCGTGTCGGCCCGTACCGTCCCCGAAGCCCCCCTCCAGCGCGAGCAGCCCGCCGCGTCCGCTTCGGCACGCCGTTCCCCCGCCGCCCCCGGCGAGGCCGCGGGACGGCGGGACGGCGAAGGGGACGTCGGCGCCGGCGCCGAACCCCCCGCCGCGCCCGGCGCGCCCCAGGCCCCCGGGCGGTCCGGGGACGGTCCCGCCCGGGGCGAGCGGCGCAGCCGGGGCGCCGACGCCCGGGCACTGACCCAGGTCCTCTTCCAGGAGTTCGTGAAGCTGGAGCCCGGCAGCCCCGAGCACACGCGCGTGCGCTCCGCGCTCATCGAGGCCAACCTGCCGCTCGTGCGCTACGCGGCCGCCCGCTTCCGCAGCCGCAACGAACCGATGGAGGACGTCATCCAGGTCGGCACGATCGGCCTGATCAACGCGATCGACCGGTTCGACCCCGACCGCGGGGTGCAGTTCCCGACCTTCGCCATGCCGACCGTGGTCGGGGAGATCAAGCGCTACTTCCGCGACAACGTCCGCACCGTGCACGTCCCGCGCCGGCTGCACGAGCTGTGGGTGCAGGTCAACGGAGCGAGCGAGGACCTGACCGTGCTGCACGGGCGCACGCCCACCACGGCCGAGATCGCCGACCGGCTGCGCATCGCCGAGGACGAGGTCCTCGCGTGCATCGAGGCGGGCCGCTCGTACCACGCCACGTCGCTGGAGGCGGCCCAGGAGGGCGACGGGCTGCCGGGGCTGCTGGACCGGCTCGGCTACGAGGACCCCGCACTCGCCGGGGTCGAGCACCGGGACCTCGTGCGCCATCTGCTCGTGCAGCTGCCGGAGCGCGAGCAGCGCATTCTGCTGCTGCGCTATTACAGCAACCTGACGCAGTCCCAGATCAGCGCCGAGCTGGGCGTCTCGCAGATGCACGTCTCGCGGCTGCTGTCGCGCAGCTTCGCCCGGCTGCGCTCCGCAAATCGAATCGACGCCTAACCCGAACGAGTGAGGACACTCTCGGCCCGGCGGGAAGATATGTCGACTTGACGCTACAGCGTGTTGCCGACATGTGACATTCTGCTGGAACTGCGTTTGCCACAGCGCAGCCTCCGGTATTCAGGTGGAGGCTGGACCCCCTCGCACGGGGGAGTTGCTGTGACCCGTCCGCGACCTCAAGGGGGTGGCATGTCCGTAGACCTGGGCAGCCCGAAGGTGCTCGCCAACGACGCCCCGCACGCCGTGCTCGACGACTGCGAAGCCATCGACACCCGCACCCTCTCCCGCACGCTGTTCATGCGGCTCGCCGCGCTGGAGCGGGACAGCGCGGAGCGCGCGTACGTCCGCGACACCCTCATCGAACTCAATCTGCCGCTCGTGCGCTACGCGGCCGCCCGCTTCCGCAGCCGCAACGAACCGATGGAGGACATCGTCCAGGTCGGCACGATCGGACTGATCAAGGCGATCGACCGGTTCGACTGCGAACGGGGCGTGGAGTTCCCGACGTTCGCGATGCCGACCGTGGTGGGAGAGATCAAGCGCTTCTTCCGGGACACCAGTTGGTCGGTGCGCGTGCCGCGCCGGCTTCAGGAGCTGCGGCTGGCCCTGACCAAGGCCAGCGACGAGCTCGCGCAGAAGCTGGACCGCTCGCCGACCGTGCCCGAACTGGCCCTGTGCCTGGGGGTGTCGGAGGACGACGTGGTCGACGGCCTCGCCGTGGGCAATGCCTACACGGCCAGTTCGCTGGACTCCCCCTCGCCCGAGGACGACGGCGGCGAGGGCTCGCTCGCGGACCGGCTGGGCTACGAGGACAGCGCGCTGGAGGGCGTCGAGTACCGCGAGTCGCTCAAACCACTGCTGGCCAAGCTGCCGCCCCGGGAGCGCCAGATCATCATGCTGCGGTTCTTCGCGAACATGACGCAGTCGCAGATCGGCGAGGAGGTCGGCATCTCGCAGATGCACGTCTCGCGGCTGCTGACACGCACGCTCTCCCAGCTGCGGGAAGGACTCATCGCCGACTGACCCCGACCGCCCCGCGAGCCCGTTCACGCCACCCGCCCCGCCCGTCTGTACACCTGACATACCGTCAGCAAGACTGGGCGTATGCGACGGAAGACGCTCGTCTCCGCTTCCGCCACCGCAGCGGCCGGCGCCCTCGTCCTGGGCGCGGTGCTCGCGGGCTGCGGCGGCAGTGACCGCGAGGACTATGTCGCGACGGGAGCCGCCGGCCCCGGGCAGGAGCGGCGGACGGCCGGAGCCGTCCCGCCCACGGGGGGCGTACGGCTCGTCCCGCTGGAGCGCGGCACGTCCGCGCCGGCACAGCACACCCCGGCGCCCCCGACGACCTCGGCGGGGCCCGGCCCGAGCGCGCGCACGCCCGCCGGGAGCGGCGGCTCACCACCCCCGAGCCCCCGGCCCGCGCCGGGCACCGGCAGCGCGCCTCCGGGCGCCTCCGCGCCCGTACCCCCGACGTCCTCCGCGCGGCCCCCGCGACAGCCATCGACGCCACCTTCGACGCCGCCCTCGCCGACGCCCTCGACGCCGCCTTCCGCGCCGCCCCCGGCGTCCCCGACGGCCAGTGGCGGCCCGCCCTCGGGGCCGGCCGTGTTCGTCGTCGACGGGCCGCGCCGCGCGCAGGACGAACGACGCTGGTGCGAGCGGGTCGACGTGTGGTTCCTCAACACCGGTGGCACCCCGGCCGCCACCGGCGACGTGCTCCTCGGTACGCACATCGTCGACGGTCTCGGCATCGACTGGGCGACCGTCACCACGGCGCGGCCGCTGCCCGTGCCGATCGGCGCCGGGCAGGCGGCGGAGGGGAACTGGACGGTGTGCGTGGACGCGTGGCGGGTGCCGCCGGGCTTCCACGTCGAGACGCGGGACGTGACGGTCCGCGACGTCACGGCGTCCGGCTCCGACTGATCAGCTGGGGCCGATCGGCTCGGACTGATCGGTTCGGACTGATCGGTTCGGGCCGATCAGCTCAGCGCGAGCCAGGCGACGACCGCCACGACCACGATCGCGAGGACGGCGCCGGCGATCACGCCCACGCGCGGCCCGGAGGACGCGCGCGCGGCCGGGGCGGCGGCCCGGCGGCCGCCGGTGGGGGCGCTGCTGTCGGTGCCCTCGTTGACGAAGGCGCGGAACATCTGGGTGCTGCCCGCGGGGTCGTAGCCCTCGGGCTGCTGCTGGTGCGGCTGCTGAGGGTGTTGCGGATGCTGCGGGTGCTGCGGGTGCTGCGGGTGCTGCGGGTGCTGCGGGTGCTGCGGGTGCTGCGGGTGCTGCGGGTACTGGGGAGTGGCCATGGGCCAGGACCCTAGCGAAAACGGTCCGGCAGGGGGCCGGTGGGCCGCCCTTTGCGCCACAGCTGTTACACAGCCTCCCCCACGCCCGCCACCAGGCGTTTTACGGACAGATGGGAATCTTTGGCCCTTCTTTTACCGCCCGTTATGCCATTTCGTTTGCCTTCAGCAACCAAATGCTGCTTCCATGGTTGCCCTGAGCAACCGACGTGGGGGGTGCCGCATGGCCCGGCAGGAGCAGTACGAGGAGCTCGCCAAACAGCTCTCGTCCGTCGCCGCCGTCCGGCGCGACCTCGCCCGCCTCCTGCCGCCCGACTGCTCGCCCGCCTCGGTCATCCTGCTCGCGCTGCTGCGGCAGTACGGCGAGATGCGCATGAGCAGACTCGCCGAACTGCTGGCCATCGACATGTCGGTGACGAGCCGGCACGTCGCCTACTGCGCGGCACGCGGCTGGCTCGACCGGCAGCCCGACCCCGCCGACCGGCGCTCCCGGCTGCTGCGGCTGAGCCCCGACGGCGAGGAACTGCTCGGACAGGTGTCCGTCCGCTACACGCAGGCGCTCGCCGCCTGCCTGAAGGACTGGTCCGACGACGACGTCGGCACCCTCATCGACTTGCTGGCGCGGCTGCGCGCGAGCTTCGGCGACTGCCGGGCCCGCACCCCGCACCAGAGCGCGGCGGGCGCCGACTGCCACGCCCCCGCACCACAACTTCCCGCACAGTAAAGGAACTCAATGGCCACGACCGCACCGGCCGGTGCGGGGGGCACTGCCGCCGGCGCCTCCGGCGACGCCCCCGCGCCCATGACCCACCGGCAGATCATGGAGGCCCTCTCCGGGCTGCTGCTCGGCATGTTCGTCGCGATCCTGTCGTCGACGATCGTCTCCAACGCCCTCCCGGAGATCATCTCCGATCTGCACGGCAGCCAGTCCTCCTACACCTGGGTCGTCACGGCCTCGCTGCTCGCGATGACCGCCTCCACGCCCCTGTGGGGCAAGCTGTCCGACCTGTTCAGCAAGAAGCTGCTGGTGCAGATAGCCCTGGTCGTCTATGTCGCCGGCTCGGCGGCGGCCGGTCTGTCGCAGAACAGCGGCATGCTCATCGCCTGCCGCGCCGTGCAGGGCATCGGTGTGGGCGGTCTGTCGGCGCTCGCCCAGATCGTCATGGCCGCGATGATCTCCCCGCGCGAGCGCGGCCGTTACAGCGGCTACCTCGGCGCGACGTTCGCGGTCGCGACCGTCGGCGGCCCGCTGCTCGGCGGCGTGATCACCGACACCGACTGGCTCGGCTGGCGCTGGTGCTTCTACGTCGGTGTGCCGTTCGCCGTGATCGCGCTGATCGTGCTGCAGAAGACCCTCAAGCTCCCGGTGGTCAAGCGGGACGTCAAGGTCGACTGGGCGGGCGCGTTCTTCATCACCGCCGCCGTCACGCTGCTGCTGGTGTGGGTGACCCTGGCCGGCAAGAACTACGACTGGCTGTCCTGGCAGACCGCCGTCATGGTCGCGGGCTCGCTCGTGCTCGGCGCGGTCTTCGTGCTCGTCGAGACGAAGGCGGCCGAACCGATCATCCCGCTGCGGCTGTTCCGCAACAAGACGATCACCCTGTCCTCCGCCGCGAGCCTGTTCGTGGGCATCGCGATGTTCAGCGGCACCGTCTTCTTCTCGCAGTACTTCCAGCTGGCGCGCGCCAAGTCGCCGACGATGTCCGGGGTGATGACGATCCCGATGATCGGCGGTCTCTTCCTCTCCTCGACCGTCTCGGGCCAGATCATCACCAAGACCGGCCGCTGGAAGGCGTGGCTGGTCTCCGGCGGCGTGCTGCTCACCGCGGGCCTCGGGCTGCTGGGCACGATGCGCTACGACACCCCGTACTGGCACCTGGCCGTCTACATGGCGCTCGTCGGCCTCGGCCTCGGCATGATGATGCAGAACCTGGTGCTCGCCTCGCAGAACCAGGTGGCGCCGCGGGACCTGGGTGCCGCGAGCTCCGTCGTGACCTTCTGGCGCTCGCTCGGCGGCGCGGTGGGCGTCTCGGCGCTCGGCGCGGTGCTCGGCAACCGGGTGCAGGACTACGTCAAGGACGGCATCACCGCCCTCGGCCCGAAGGCCGCGGCGGCCGTCGCCCAGAGCGGCTCCGGCGGCGGGGGCATCCCCAGGCCGTCGCTGATGCCCGAGCCGATCCGCTCGGTCTTCGAGAGCTCCTGGGGGCACGCGGTCGGCGATGTCTTCCTCTACGCCTCGCCCTGCGCGCTGCTGGCCTTCGTGCTGACCCTCTTCATCAAGGAGGTCGCACTGAAGGGCCGGGCCGGCGCGCAGCCGGCCGCCGCTGCCACGCCCGCGGCGGCGGACGCCGAACCCGCCCGGCAGGGCGGCTGAGACCCGGCGGCGGGGACGCGCTCACGAGCGGACAGGCGTCCCCGCCGCCGACCGGGACCGTCACGGCATGGGACGGCCCCGGGAACGACGGGCCCCGGCAGGGGTGCGCGCGACAGGCAGGGGACGGCCTGCGCGCTCCTGCCGGGGCCCGTGCCGTGTCCGGGCACGGGCCCGATTGTGCGGCTCCGGGAGCCGTGTCCGTACGTGCGCCGAGGCGCGCTCCGACGGGCGTACGGTCCGTACGCCCCGGGCGTCAGCCCGTCTTCGCGCGGTCGCGGCCGACCATGACCTCGATGCCCGCGAGCACCGTCTCCAGCCCCAGCTCGAACTCCCGCTCCCGCAGCACCTCGACGCTCTCGGTGTGCCGGCTGTCCAGCACCTCCGACATCTGCCGGTACTGCTCGGAGAACTCCTCGCGGGAGGTCAGCGCCGACTCGACGTGCCGGAAGTACTCGTCCGGGGACAGGCCCGCCTCCCGGCAGCGGTCGCGGTAGACCGCGTCGATCGTGGCGAAGCCGTAGACGAACTCGAAGAGCGCGGACAGCCCGCCGAGCACGGTCTCCTGCTCGCCGCCGCTGCGCCGCATCACGGCGAGCGTGGCCTCGGCGAAGGCCATCGCGCGCGGGCCGACGTTGAAGTACTGGCCGACGAGCCGGGACACCCAGGGGTGGGCGAGCAGCAGCCCGCGGTATCCCAGGGCCAGTTGCCGCAGTTGCTCGCGCCAGTCGGCGCTCTCGTCGGCGGGGTCGGGGAGCGTCATCTCGCCGTTGACCTCGTCGAGGACGAGCTCCAGCAGGTCGTCCTTGGTGTCGACGTACCAGTACACGGACATCGCGGTCACGCCCAGCTCGGCGGCCAGCCGTCGCATGGAGAACTTCGCGAGCCCGTCGGCGTCCAGCAGCCGCACCGAGGCCGAGAGGATGCGGTCCAGGTCGAGCGCGGCACCCTCGCCGCCGCCCGGGGCGTCGGACCTGCGTTTCGGAACAGGCTTCCCGGTCAGCCAGATGCTCGTCCGGGGCTTCCCCGCGCGCTTGCCGCTGGTCATGAAGCGTTCTCCTCCTCGGCCGGTCCCATCCCGGCCGGGCCGGCTCTCGCCTACCCAGATGCTAGGCCCTGGCGGGACCCACCCCGCCAGGACCGCCCATCGGCTGATCACGTGCCCGGGTGCCCGGGGTCTGTCACCGGGCGGCGTCGGCCCGCGGGCGCTCGGCGCGGCGCAGCAGGAGAGCGGCGAGCACCCCGCCCGCGAGGACCGCGGCCGCGCCGACGAGCTGGCTGGTGTGCACCCCGGTGGCGAACGCGTCGGCGATCGCGGACCGGTCGGCGTCACCGCGCGCGTGCTCCAGGGCGGCGGGCAGCGAGCCCGCGCCCGCGGCGACCGCCGGGACGAGCGCGGCGAAGCGGGAGGTGAGGACCGCGCCGAGGACGGCGACACCGAGGCCGTTGCCGCATTCCTGGAGGGTGCCGTTGACGCCCGCGCCCACGCCCGCCTTCTCCGGCGGTATCGCGGACATGATGGCGTTGGCCATGGCCGGGGCGGCCAGCGCGATGCCCACGCCCATGACGACCAGACCGAGCAGCATCCCGCCGTAGCTGTCCGCGCCGAGGACGGCGATCGCGGCGAGACCGGCCGCGAGCAGGACCATGCCCCCGGCGATGGCGGACGGGGCGCCCACCTTCGACAGCAGCCGGGCACCGGCCCCGGTGAGGTTGAGGACGACGATGACCAGGGCGAGCGGGGTCATGCGCAGCCCGGTCTGCAACGGGTCGTAGCCGAGGACGAGTTGCAGGTGCTGGGTGAGCAGGAAGAACGAACCGCCCATGCCGAAGGAGACGAGGATGCCGCCGGCGACGGCGCCCACGAAGCGGCTGTCGCGGAAGAAGTGCATGTCGAGCATCGGGTACGGGACGCGGCGCTCCCACAGCGCGAACGCGGCGAGCGCGGCCAGGCCGGCGGCGGCCGGGACGAGCACCCGGCCGGAGGTCCAGCCGTGCACCGGGCCGGAGATGATCGCGTAGACGACGCCGACCATGCCGACGGTGGACAGCAGCGCGCCCAGCAGGTCGGGGCGGTCGCCGGACGGGTTCTTCGACTCGGGCACGAAGGCGACCACGGCGATCAGGCCGAGCAGCGCGACCGGCAGATTGATCAGGAAGATCGAGCCCCACCAGAAGTGGTTGAGCAGCGAGCCGCCGATGAGCGGCCCGGTGGCGAAGCCGAGCGAACCGACCGCGCCCCACACACCGATGGCCTTGACCCGCTCCTTCTCGTCGAAGACCTGCATGACGACGGCGAGCGTGGTGGTCATCAGCAGCGCGCCGCCGACACCCATGCCCGCGCGGGCGGCGATCAACTGGCCGGGGGACTGGGAGAGTCCGGCGACGAGCGAGCCGGCGCCGAACAGCGCGAGGCCCAGGACCAGGAGCTTCTTGCGGCCGTAGCGGTCGGCGGCGCTGCCCGCGGTGAGCAGCAGGCCCGCCTGCACCAGCGAGTAGGCGTTGAGCATCCACTGGATGTCGGCGGTCGAGGCGCCCATCCCCTGGGTGAGGGAGGGGATCGCGACGTTGAGCACCGTGTTGTCGAGCAGCACGGTGAGCTGCGCGAGACAGATGACGCCGAGGATCAGCCAGCGGGTGGGGAGGCGGTCGGGCTGCCGCTGGGGTGCGTCGGGTGTTGTGTCGGGTGGTGTGTCGCGTGGTGCGGTGGTCGGCGTCGTCATACGGAGTTCCCCCTTGTACGGTGTACAGCGCTGCGCGAACGTCGTACACCGTACAAGGGGTCTTCTACGCCGTACAACTCTTTTTTCGAGGGCGGCTCAGGCCCCGCTCCGGGGCGCGGTCAGGTCGTACAGGACGGTCGAGCCGACGGTGACCTTCGTGAAGTGCGCCTCCACCCAGGCGGTGATCTGCGCGGAGTGGCCGCGGTCGGCCTCCCGGGCGCGCCCCGCTGTTCCGGCGACGAAGTAGTGGATCCTGCCGGCGGACACGTACTGCTGGAACTGCGCGAGGGTCGGCGAGGGGTCGCTGCCGTTGAAGCCGCCGACCGGCATCACCGGGAGCCGCGTGGCCAGTTGCAGCCCCGCCGCGCGCTGGGAGCCGACGGCGGCCGCGGCCCAGGTGTACCCGTCGGCGTCCCGCTTGAGCAGGGCGGCGGTCCTCGCATCGACGCGGCCGCCGCCGAGCAGCGACGCCATGCCGCCGGGGGCACCGCCGGGCCGCGCCCCGCCGTTCCCGGGCCGGAAGCCGGCCGGAATACCGCCGCCCTGTGGGGCCTCGCCGCCGAGCGGGCGCATGCGACCCCCGAAGTGCCCGAACCCGCCGCGCACTTGGGGCCCCGCCGTCACGATCGACCCGCCGTGCGGGGTGCGGACGGTGTTCAGGGTGTACGCGAGGGGGGCCGCGAGCGCGCTGACGACGGCCAGCCCGGCGGCGACTGCCGCCACGGGGTTGCGGCGCGCGCGGGACGGTTCCGCCGACGACGGTCCACCGGCCGACTGTCCAGGCTCCGACGTTGCAGGCTCCAACGTTGTGGGCCCCGACGGTGCACGCCGCGATGTTTCAGGCAGCGAAGTTTCAGTGCCTGAAACATCAACTCCCTTGCGGGCACGCCCCGTCCGCCCCGCCACCAGCAGCGCGCACCCCGCGAGCACCCCCGCCGCGAGGACCGTCCAGCGCAGCCACGGGAGCCAGTGCGGGGTGCGGCCGAGCAGGACGTACGCCCAGCCCGCCGTGCCCGCCGTCACCAGGGCGAGCAGCGCGAACGCCCGCCGCCGCCACAGCAGTACGGCCCCCGCGCCGGTCAGCGCGGCCACGTACGGGGCCAGCGCGACCGTGTAGTACTGGTGGAAGATCCCCGACATGAAGCTGAAGACCACGAGCGTCATCAGCAGCGCCCCGCCCCAGGCCAGGAACACGGCACGCGGCACGTCTGTCCGTCCACTGCGGCGCAGCAGCCACAGGGCGGCCGGCAGCAGGACGAGCGCGGCGGGCAGCAGCCAGGCGATCTGCCCGCCGACGTCCGCGCCGAACATCCGCAGCAGGCCGCTCTCGCCCCACCGGCCGCCGCCCGGCCCGCCGCCCCCGCCGACGCTGCCGGTCTCGTCGCCGTTGATCCGGCCGAGTCCGTTGTAGCCAAAGGTGAGTTCGAGGAAGCTGTTGTGCTGCGAGCCGCCGATGTACGGGCGGGAGGCGGCGGGCCACAGTTCGACGGCGGCGACCCACCAGCCGCCGGACACGACCGTGACCAGCCCGGCGAGCAGCAACTGCCCGATCCTGCGCCGCAGTCGGGCCGGTGCGCACACCGCGTACAGCAGGGCGAGCGGCGGCAGGATCAGCCACGCCTGGAGGGCCTTGGTCAGGAAGCCGAGTCCGAAGCAGAGTCCGGCGAGCAGCAGCCACCTGGTGCGCGCCTGCTCCAGTGCGCGCAGCACGCAGGCGACAGCGCACACCATCAGCAGGCACAGCAGCGCGTCGGGGTTGTCGTAGCGGAACATCAGCGCGGCGACGGGCGTGAGCGCGAGCACGGTGCCCGCGAGCAGTCCGGCCGCGTGCCCGAACTGCCGCCGTACGGACGCGTACAGCACGCCGACAGCGGCGACGCCCATGAGTGCCTCGGGCGCCAGCACGGCCCACGCGTTCAGCCCGAAGAGCCGCACGGACAGGCCCATGGGCCACAGGGCGGCGGGCGGCTTGTCGACGGTGATGGAGCCGGCGGCGTCGGAGGCGCCGAAGAAGAACGCCTTCCAGCTCGCGCTGCCCGCTTGCGCGGCGGCCGCGTAGAACTCGTTGGCGTAGCCGGAGGCGCTCAGGTCCCACAGGTACAGCACGGCGGTCGCTACCAGGAGCGCGATCAGGGCGGCCCGGCGGGGCCGCGCGGCGGACACGGAGGCTGCGGTCAACGGGGGCTCCTCGCCAGGGCGTTGTGCTGTCGCGGCGGCTGCTCCGGGAACACCCAGGTCCGCAGCAGCACGAACCGCAGCGCCGTCGCCGCCAGGTTCGCCGTGAGCAGGACGGCCACCTCCGCGCCGTGCGCCGGTGCGCGGACCGCCAGGTCCAGCGCGGCCAGCGAGCCGCTGGTGAGCACGAGGCCGATACCGAGGACCACGAGCCCCTGCGCCTGGTGGCGCAGCACCCGCTCGCGGCCGCACACCCCGAACGTCAGCCGCCGGTTCGCGGCGGTGTTGGCGAGCGCGGACAGCAGCAGCGCGAGCGCGTTGGCGGGCTGCGGCCCCAGGGCGGCGCCGGTGCGCAGCAGCGCGTACAGCGCCAGGTACACGCAGGTGGAGGCGGCCCCGACGAGGCAGAAGCCGAGGAGCTGCCGGACAAGCCCGGCGGGCACCCCGTACGAGCGCTCCGTCTCCGGGCGGCGCAGCCGTTCCAGGGGCAGCGCGCCCGTGGCCAGGGCGCGCCCCACCCGCCAGACGCCCTTGAGGTCGTCGGCCGCGGTGCGCAGGAGGCGCACCGAGCTGTCAGGGTCGTCGGTCCAGTCGACGGGCACCTCGTGGATGCGCAGGCCCGCCCGTTCGGCGAGGACCAGCAGTTCGGTGTCGAAGAACCAGCCGGTGTCCTCCACCAGCGGCAGCAGCGTCCCGGCGACGTCCTTGCGGATGGCCTTGAAGCCGCACTGCGCGTCGGTGAAGCGCGCGGCGAGCCCGGCGCGCAGGATCAGGTTGTAGGCGCGGGAGATCAGCTCCCGCTTCGGGCCGCGCACCACGCGGGAGCCGCCCGCCAGCCGGGTGCCGATCGCGAGGTCGGAGTGGCCGGAGATCAGCGGCGCGACGAGCGGCAGCAGCGCGTTGAGGTCGGTGGACAGATCGACGTCCATGTAGGCCAGGACGGGCGCCGCCGAGTGCCCCCAGACGGTGCGCAGGGCGCGCCCGCGTCCCTTCTGCTCCAGGCGGACGGCGGTGACCTCCTCGAAGGCCTCGTCGAGGGCGGCGGAGACCTCGGGGGTGGCGTCGGTGCTCGCGTTGTCGGCGATCGTGATGCGGAACGGGTACGGGAACGTCGCGCTCAGGTGGGCGTGCAGCCGGCGCACGCACCGCTCCAGGTCGTCCTGTTCGTTGAAGACGGGGACGACGACGTCGAGGACGGCCCCGCCGGGGCCGCCGGCGGTCGCGGGCAGCGGGTCACGGGCGGGGAGCGCGGCGGAGCGGACCACGGGCGCGGGCCTCGGCTCCGCGAGGGACGGCGGGCCGCCCGGGGACGGCCGGTTCGGCTGGGTCATGGACACCAACCCTTACCGGCCGCCCTGTCCCAGGGGTGTGCTCAGCCTGTGGACAGGCTGTGAACTGTCGTTACGAACGAGGGGAGTTCGACGGTGAAGACCGTCCGCCCCGGGGCGCTGCGCACCTCCGCGCGCCCGCCGTGGGCGGCGACGACCGCGCGGACGATGGCCAGCCCCAGCCCGCTGCCGCCGGCCGCCCGGGAGCGGGAGGCGTCGCCGCGCGCGAACCGCTCGAAGACGTGCGGCAGCAGGTCCCCGGGAATGCCCGGTCCGTCGTCCTCGACCTCCAGCACCGCGTACGGCCCGGCGGCACGCAGCCGCGCGGTGACGGTGCTGCCGGCCGGGGTGTGCGTACGGGCGTTGGCGAGCAGGTTGACCAGGACCTGCTGCAGCCGCGCCGGATCGCCCCGGACGGGCGCCGGTTCACCGGGCAGTTCCAGCCGCCAGGTGTGCTCCGGGCCGGCCGCGCGGGCGTCGCCGACGGCGTCGACGACGAGCGGGGCGAGGTCGAACTCCTCGTCGGCGAGCGGCCGTCCGGCGTCCAGGCGGGCGAGCAGCAGCAGGTCCTCGACGAGCCCGGTCATGCGCGTGGCCTCGGACTCGATGCGGCCGAGCGCGTGCCGGGTGCGCGGGCCGATGTCCTCCGGCCCCCTGCGGGTGAGTTCGGCGTAGCCGCGGATCGAGGCGAGCGGCGTGCGCAGCTCGTGGCCGGCGTCCGCGACGAACTGCCGTACGCGCGTCTCGCTCTGCTGCCGGGCCGCGAGCGCCGAACCGACGTGCCCCAGCATCCGGTTGAGGGCGGCCCCGACCTGGCCGGCCTCGGTGCGCGGGTCGGCCTCCGCGTCGGGCACCCGCTCCAGCGGGGCCACCTCCCCGCTGTGCAGGGGCAGTTCGGAGACCCGGGTGGCGGTGGCGGCGACCCGGCGCAGCGGCCGCAGCGCGAGCCGTACGGACGCGGCCGCCGCGAGCCCCGCGGCCAGCAGCCCGGCGGCGCTCACGCACACCTCGACGACGACCAGGGTGCCGACGGTGTCACGGGCTCCGGCGGCGGGGATGCCGACCAGGTAGACCGTGCCGCCGTAGGACGCCGCCGCCATGGCGCGGTAACTGCCGCGGCCGGGCAGGTCCACGTCGTGCGGGCGGCCGTCGCGGGGCAGCTTCCCCAGAGCCGTGCGCTGCGCCTCGGTCAGCGGCTCCCGTTCGGCCCCCGGCCGGTCGGGAGCGGCCACGCTGACGGACGCGTCGCGCACCTGCCCGGGGCCGTCGGCGAGCGCGGCGACGGTGCCGATGGGCTGGCCGCCGCCGATGACTAGACGCAGCCGCTCGCCGGCGGGCACTCCGGGCGGCCGGGCCCGGTCCGGGGGACCGGCCACGCGCCGCGCCACGTCCCGTAGTTGGGTGTCCAGCTGCCCGTAGAGGTAGCCGCTCAGGGCGATGGTGGTGACGGTGCCGATGACGGCGCACACGACGGCGACCAGCGCGACCGTGGACAGCACGAGCCGGGTGCGCAGCGGCAGCGGACGGCGGGCCCGCACCCGGCCGGGCGGCCTCACGGGGAGGTGGCGGGCTTGATGAGATAGCCGGCGCCGCGCCGGGTGTGGATCATCGGCTCCCGGCCGGCGTCGATCTTGCGGCGCAGATAGGAGATGTACAGCTCGACGACATTGGCCTGGCCGCCGAAGTCGTAGGACCAGACGCGGTCGAGGATCTGCGGCTTGCTGAGCACCCGGCGCGGGTTGCGCATCAGGAACCGCAGCAGTTCGAACTCGGTGGCGGTGAGGTGGATGTCCGTGCCCGCGCGCGAGACCTCGTGGCTGTCCTCGTCCAGCACCAGGTCGCCGACGGTCAGGACGGAACCGGCGCGCGCGGCGACCGCGCGGGAGCGGCGCAGCAGGCCGCGCAGCCGGGCGACGACCTCCTCCAGGCTGAAGGGCTTGGTGACGTAGTCGTCGCCCCCCGCCGTCAGCCCGGCGATACGGTCCTCGACGGAGTCCCGGGCGGTGAGGAACAGCACGGGCAGATCGGGGAGTTCGCGCCGTACCCGGCCCAGGACACAGAGCCCGTCGAGGTCGGGCAGCATCATGTCCAGGACGACGACGTCGGGTTTGAACTCGCGCGCGGTGCGCACGGCGTCGGCGCCGGTGGCCGCCGACCGTACCTTCCAGCCTTCGTAACGCAGTGCCAGACAGAGCAGTTCGGCGATCGCGGGCTCGTCGTCGACGACCAGGACCCGTACGGCGCTTCCGTCGTGCCGCGTCTCGGGCCGCGCGCGGGGAGGAGTGACGGTCATGGCACGAGCATGGCGGCGGCGGGTGAGAGCCCGCTTTCGGCAGTCTGTGAATCGTCTGAGAATCCGGCCCCGCCGACTGCGCGGGCCTCAGCGCGCGCCGCGCACGCGGCGCCGCACTCCCCCGGCCGGGGCGGGGGGACGAACGCCAGGGGCCCGGTACGAAACGTACCGGGCCCCTGGTCTTCAGTAGCGGGGACAGGATTTGAACCTGCGACCTCTGGGTTATGAGCCCAGCGAGCTACCGAGCTGCTCCACCCCGCGACGGACGAGAAAGCCATCGACCGCTTCCGGTCGTCGACCCCTCGCTGTGCGCTCGGCAGGATTCGAACCTGCAACCTCTTGATCCGTAGTCAAGTGCTCTATCCGTTAAGCTACGAGCGCTCGGCTTCCCGGCGATTTCCCGCCGGTCGGCGTTGCGTGGACAACATTACATGAACTCCGCCGTGACGCGAAATCCGTTCCCCTCACCCCCCGCGACCTGCGCGGACACCGTCCGGCGGGGTACGTCGGCACGGCTCGTGGAAGCACGGGGGAACACCGGGCGTCCCGCGCGCCACCGTGCGACCCCGGCGTGCGACCAGTACGCCCCCGGACAGCGCGAAAGCCCCGTCGGACAACACGTCGGACAACACGAAAGCCCCGGCCGTCCTGGGACGGCCGGGGCTTTCGCCGGCTGCGGAGGCGGAGGGATTTGAACCCTCGATGGGCTTTAAGGCCCAAACCGCATTAGCAGTGCGGCGCCATAGACCGGACTAGGCGACGCCTCCAATACCCGCACCCGCGCGCATATGCACGAAGGGCGCTTGCAGATGATGACACAGCCTTGCGGCCCGCCACCAATCGCACCCCTACGGTACCGGGCATTCACCGGCCAGGGCAAAGACGTGGTCCGGGGGCCGTGCCCGCCGCCGCGGCCCCCGGCGGCGCCCCGGGGCGCGCGCCGCAACGCGTCGCCGCCCGGCGCGTTAGAGGAGACGGGGCCCGCCGCCCGGCGGCCGTCCCCTCCCGCCCGGCCCGCCCGTACGCCCAGGAGTCCCGCATGCCGCTCCGCAACCTCGCCGCCCCCGCCCTCGTCACCGCCGCCCTGGCCCCGCTCCTGTTCGCCGCCCCCGGGGCCACGGCCTCCGCGCACCCGCCGAAGGACCCGGCGGGCGGGCACCTCACCGTCACCGTCACCGACGCCGGCCGGCTCGACGGACGGCACGAGCTGCGCTGCCACCCCGCGGGCGGCGACCACCCGCGGGCCCGCGCCGCCTGCGAGCAGCTGGACAGCCAGACCCGCTGGGACCGCGACCTCTTCGCGCCCGTGGCCAAAGGCACGCCGTGCACGATGATCTACGGCGGCCCGGAGCGCGCCCGGGTGACCGGCAGCTGGGCGGGACGCCCGGTCGACGCCGTCTTCAAGCGCACCGACGGCTGCGAGATCGACCGCTGGAAGCGCTTCTCCGCACTGCTCGGCGACCCCGGCCGCGCCCCCGCGCCCGTACCGGGCGACACGCCGCGCGGCTGACCCGCGCGGGCGGGCCCGGCCCCGCACCGGGGCCGCCCACGACACCGGCCGCGACACCGCTCGCACGGCCCCCCGCACGCCCCACCGCAGCCGTTGTCCGCCGTCGCACCCGCCCCCCGAGCCCGTAGACTGCCCCCCAGTGACACGCCACGGGGGCGACGGGCGCTGTCGGCAAGGTGCGGTAACCAGGGAGGAAGCGTCGTCGTGAGCAGCCGGCCATCCCGAGGCGCTGCTCGCCTCGCAGCCATACTCGACGCCCTCCCCGACGCCCTGTTGCTCGTCAACTGCAACGGCACCGTCGTCAACGCCAACCACATAGCGCTGGAGACCTTCGAGGTCCCCGGTACGGCGCTGGTCGGGCGCGGACTGCTCTCCCTGCTCCCCGACTTCGACTCCCGCCGCATCCCCGGCTCGATGCGGCTTCCGGAGCGCGACGAGGGGCGCACCAAGCCGACCCGGATGACGGCGCGGCGCACCGACGGCACCCAGTTCCCCGTCGAGGTGACCAGCGCCAACCTGGAGGACGGGCGCACCCCGTACGCCGACCACCACCCCTACACCGGCGACGAACTGCTGATGATCGTCGTCCGCGACCTGACCGGGACCCTCGACACCGAGGCCGAACTCGCCCGCCAGCAGCGGCAGACGGAGATGATCCTGCGCGCCGCCGCCGAGGGGGTCGTCGGCGTCGACACCGCGGGCAAGGTCGTCCTCGTCAACCCCTCCGCCGCGCAGATCCTCGGCTACCGCGCCAGCGACCTCGGCGGCCAGGAGCTGCACCCGCTGATCCACCACTCGCGCGCGGACGGCACACCCTTCCCGTACGAGGACTCGCCGATCGCCGACACCCTGCGTTCCGGGCGCAAGCACCGGGTGCGGCAGCAGGTGCTGTGGGCGAAGGACGGGCGCGCGGTGCCCGTCGACCTGACGACCGCGCCGGTACGGGACGGGGACCAGCTCGTGGGCGCGGTGATGACCTTCACCGACCGCCGCCCCTACGACGCGCTGGCCGCCCGGCACGCCCAGCTGGTGGCGCTGCTGCACAGTTCGCTGCGCGGCCCCCTGGAGGAACTGCGCGCCGAGCTCGGCACACTGGCCGACGACCCCGCAGGACAGCTGTGGCCCGAGGCCAACCAGATCCTGCGGCACCTGACCGCCGGGTACGCGCGGATGACCACGCTCGTCGACAACGTGCTGGCCTACCAGCGGCTGGACTCCGGCGAGATCAAGCCCGACCGGGCCAAGGCCGCCCTCGACGCCGTCGTGGCCGCCGGAGTCGAGGGCGCGACCGAGCTGATCGGCCCCGGGCGGGCGCAGTTCGCGGTGCACGCGCCGAAGATCGAGGCCGAGATCGACGCCGGGCTCCTCGCGCAGGCGCTCGCGCACCTCATCGCGGACGTGGCCGGGGTCGACGCGACGGGCAACGCGTCCGCGCAGGGGCCGGCGCCGGGCGACTCGACGATCGTGGTGGCCGCCGCGCAGCGCGGCGAGGTCGTGCGCGTCGAGGTACGCGGCCCCTACCCGGGCGGCGACCCGGTGCACGGACCGGTGGTGCGCGGCATCGTCCGCGCGCACGGCGGGGTGCTGCAGACGCACGAGCTGCCGGGCGCGGCGGGCGGCCGTGCGTACGTGCTGGAGGTGCCGGTCTCCGCGAAGGGCGGGCCGGTGGCGGGCGGGGAGCGCCGGCCGGCCACGGACCCGATGAACGCGACCACGGTCATGCCGGTGCCGGCGCAGCGGGCCCGGGGGACGGGTGCGGGTGCCGGCAAGCCGGCCGCTCCCTCTACTTCTCCCTCCTCTTCCTCTTCTTCCGCCGACGGCGCGAAGGGCGGCGCCGGGGCGCAGGCGCCGGGCAGCGGGCGCCGGGCGCGCCGCGACGGCGAGGAAGCGCCCGCCCGGACCTCCGAGGGGGACGAGGGCGCGCCGGTGCCCGCGCCGACCGGGCGGCGCCGGGCCAGGCCGTGCGCCGAGGAGGAACAGCAGCTCGCGGCGGACGGCCGGCACGGCCGCGCCGTCGTCCCCCCGCAGGGGACGGCCGCGCCGACCGCCCGCCGGGCCCGCCGGGAGGCGGCCGCGCCCGAGGGCGAGCGCACGGCCTTCGCGCTGCCGCCCGCCGAGGCCGACCGCGCGCCCGGCGGCGAGACCGCCGCCGTTCCCGCCGGGCGGCGGGCCCGGCGGGCCGCCACGGAGACGCCGGAGCGTCCGGCGGCGGGCCGGGCGGGCGCCGAACAGACCACGCAGCGCACGGCGTTCGCGCTGCCCCCGGCACAGGCGGACCGCCGTCCCGGGAGCGAGAACACGCCGTCCGCGCCGCTGCCGGGCCGCCCGCGCGGCCCCATCGACGACGGCCCGCCGGCAGTCGACCCGGCGACGGCGGCCGCCGCCCGTACGGCGGCCCAGGCCCAGGTGACGGCGTTCGCGCTGCCGCCGGGCGGGGGTGACGGCCCGTACGGGGCGCGCCCGGAGGCACGTCCCGCGCAGGGCGCGCCGTTCGGGCCGGGGGCGCCGGAGCCGGAGCCCGGGCGGCCCGCGCCCGTCCCGTACGCGGGTCCGGACGCGCCGCGCGGCCCGCGGGCGGGCGCCTCCGGCGGGTCCCCGGACACCCCGGCCGAGCCCTACGGCGGTGCGCGGCAGCAGGCGGCGGACGCGGCCCGTACGGCCGGACCGGACGCCGGGCAGGGGAGCCGGGAGCGCGGGCCCGCTCCCGTCACGTACCCGGGCGCGCCGCGCGACGGCCGGGAGGGTGAGACCCCGCAGGGCACCGTGGTTCCCGGCCCGCACCCCGGCGCGGCGCAGCCCTACGGCGGCCCGCGGCCGGATGCGCCGGGCACGAGCCAGGACCGACTCCTGCCGCTGCACGGCGGCCCCGTCCCCGGCACGTACCCCGCTGCCGTCGCCGCGCCCCCGAACCGCGCCCCCTTGCCGGGCGCCCCCGGCGCACAGCGGCAACTGGGCCACGCCCAAGGCGGCCGGCCGAACCCGTCGGCCGTCCCGCAGAGCGCGGGCCAGGACCGCACGCCCCTGCCGGGCGTCCCCGCCCCCTACCCGGGCATCCCGGGCACACAGCCGCAGCCGAACCCGTCGGCCATCCCCGCCACAGCCCCCTTCCCGGACGCGCCAGGCGCACAACGGCAACCCGACCACGCCCAGAGGGCCCAGCCGAACCCGTCGGCCGCCCCCGCCGCAGGCCCCTACGCGGATGCGCCGGGCGCACAGCGACAACCCGACCACGCCCAAGGGGCCCAGCCGAACCCGTCGACCGTCCTCACCGCAGGCCCCTACCCGGACGCCTCCGGCGCACAGCAGCAACCCGAACGCGCCCCGGAGCCGCAGGGCATGAGCCCGGACCGTGCCCCCCTGCCGGGAGCCCCTGCCCCCTACCCGGGCAACCCCGGTACCCACCCGCAGCCGAACCACGCCCCGGAGTCCCAGCCGAACCCGTCGACCGTCCTCACCGCAGGCCCCTACCCGGACGCCTCCGGCGCGCAGCGGCAACCCGGCCACGCCCCGGGGCAGCACCCGAACCCGCAGAGCGCCCCCGCCGCAGACCCCTTCCCGGACGCGCCCGGCGCACAACGGCAACCCGACCACGCCCAGCGGGCCCAGCCGAACCCGTCGACCGCCCCCGCCACAGGCCCCTACGCGGACGGCCCCGGCGCGCGCCGGCAACCCGGCCACGCCCCGGAGCAGCACCCGAACCCGCAGAGCGCCCCCGCCGCAGACCCCTACGCGGATGCTCCCGGCGCACAGCCGCAGCCCGGCCAGGCCTCCGGGGCGCACCTGCAGCAGCCGCAGGGCGCGGGCTCGGACCGCACACCCCAGCCGGGCGCCCCCGCCCCCTACGCGGGCACCCCCGGCGCGCACCCGCAGCCCGACCGCGCCCCCGGCGCGGACCCGCACGGCCCGGCGAGCACCGCCCCCGGCCCCTACCCGGGCGTGCCCGGCGCACAGCCGCAGCCCGACCGCGCCCCGGGCGCGGACCCGCAGCCGGGCCGTGCCCCGGGAGACCGGCCGGACCCGCAGAGCGCGGGCCAGGTGTCGGGCGCCCCCGGTGCGCAGCCGCAGCCCGGCCGTGCGCCGGAAGCGCACCCGAACCCGCAGAGCGCGGGCCAGGACCACCCGTCCCCGCACGGCGGCCCGGGCGCCCCCGGCCCGTACCCCGCCGTGCCGTCGTCGCCCGAGGCGCCCGCGCCCGGCGCGCACCCGCTTCCGGGCGCCCCCGGTATGGCCGCGGCCGCGGCCACCCGCACGGCGGGGTACGCTCCCGCGCCGGAAGGCGCCCCGCAGGCCGACGCCGCGGTTCCCGCGCCCACCGGCCGCCGCCGGGCGCGTCGGGCGCTCGCGGAGGAGCCGGGCGCGGCGGCGCGGCCGGGCGGCGAGGACCCGCATCGCGCCGTGCGGCCCATCAGCGTAAGGGCGTTGGGGCAGAGCGCCCCGTTCGGGCAGCCGGACGGGCAGACCCCGTCCGGCGGCACCCCCACTCCCGGCTCGGGGCGGCGCCGCAAGCTCGCGAACCCCGCCGAGGGGGAGCGCGAGGCCCGTACCGAGGCGCCTCCCGCGCCGCGCACGCCGCCGCGTCCCGCCCCCGAGGGCCGCGCGTTCGCCGTCGGGGCACCGGACGACGGCTCCGAGGGACCCGAGCCGCTCGACGGGCCGGGCGGCGCGGTGGAGGTCGTCGCCGCTCCGCACCCGCCCGCCGGCCCCATGCCCCTCGACGACGAACTGCCGCCGGAGCCGGTGGACAACCCGCGCCGCCTGCTGGTGTGGCCCGCCCCCGACGCGTCCACGGAGAAGGCGCTCACCGAGCGCGGCTACCGGCCGGTGATCGTGCACTCCCGCGAGGAGGTCGAGGCACAGCGGGCGGCCTATCCGGCGGCCCTGTTCATCGACCCGCTGACCGGCCCGATCACCCGTACCGCCCTGCAGTCGCTGCGCGAGGCGGCCGTGACGGCCGGGGTGCCGGTGCTGGTGACGGCGGGGCTGGGGCAGGCCACGCGGGAGGCCGCGTACGGCGCCGACCCGGCCGTCCTGCTCAAGGCGCTGGCGCCGCGCGACAGCGAGATGCACCCGCCGCGCGTCCTGCTGCTGGAGGAGCACGCGCCGATCGCGGACGCGCTGACGGCGGCGCTGGAGCAGCGCGGCATGCAGGTGGCGTGCGCGGCCGACGACGCGGACGCGGTGGCGCTCGCCGAGCGGGTGCGGCCGAACCTGGTGGTGATGGACCTGATGCAGGTGCGCCGCCGCCGGTCGGGCCTCGTCGACCGGCTCGCGGAAGGCGGCCTGCTGGGGCGCGTCCCGCTGGTCGTCTACACCTCCGCCGCCATCGATCCGGCGCAGCTGCCCGCGCTGGCGGCGGGCGAGACGGTGCTCTTCCTCGCGGAGCGTTCGACGAGCGCGGAGGTGCAGAGCCGCATCGTCGACCTGCTCGCCAGGATCGGCACGGGCTGACACCGCACGGCACGCCCCGGGACGGCGGCCCCAAGTGCGCGGCGCCCGCGTGGAATCGGTCACCGTATCCGTAGTAAGCACCCAAGTGCCCCTTATAAGATCCCCAGCAAATGACGCTGTACGGACGGCACCAGGAAAAATCGGAGCTCGACCGCCTGCTGGCACGGGCGCGTGAGGGCTCGGGGGCGGGCCTGGTGCTCTGGGGGGACCCCGGCATCGGCAAGACCGCGCTGCTGGAGTACGCGACCGCCTCCGCCGGGGACTTCACCGTGCTGTCCTGCCGCGGCACGCGCATGGAGTCGCAGCTGGCGTTCGCCGCGCTGCACGAGCTGCTGTGGCCGGTCATGGACCGCGTGGACGCGCTGCCGCCGCCGCAGGCCGCCGCGCTGCACGGGGCGCTCGGCCGCAGCGGCGACGTGGCGGACCGTTTCCTCATCGGGGCGGCCGTCCTCACTCTGCTGTCCGAACTCGCCGGTGAGCGGCCGGTGCTGCTGACCGCCGACGACGCGCAGTGGCTGGACGCCGCGACCGTCGGGTGCCTGTGCTTCGTCGCCCGCCGGCTGCGTACCGAGCCCATCGCCCTGCTGCTGGCCTCCCACGAGGACCCCGTGCACGGCGCCTGGGACCAGCTGCCCGCGCTCGCGGTGGGTCCGCTCGGCGAGGCCGACGCCCTCCTGCTGGCGCGCGAGGCCGCGCCGGCCGCCGGGGAGCCGGTGCTGGCCCGTACGGTCCGGTACGCCGCCGGAAACCCGCTCGCCCTCAAGGAGTTGCCCACCGCCGCCCTCCCGGCGGGCCCGCCGGCGCCCGGGGAGCGGATCGCGGTCGGCCCCCGGCTGCGGCGCGCCTTCACCGCCCGGATCGAGGCGCTGGCCCCGACCGCCCGCACTCTGCTGCTGCTCGTGGCGGCCGAGGAGCGCGGTGAGCGTCACGCGCTGCGGGAGGCCGCCGCCGCGCTGGGTGTTTCCGGGGCCGCCTGGGACGAGGCCCTGCGCTCGGGCCTGCTGGACGCCTCGGGGGAGAAGGTGCGCGTACGCCACCCCCTGGTGCGGACGGTGGTCTACGAACAGGCGCCGTTCGCCGGCCGGCAGGCCGCGCACCGGGCCCTGGCCGCCGCCCTGACCGGCGACGGCGCGGAGGAGCTGCGGGCCTGGCATCTGGCGGCCGCCTGCGACGAGCCGGACGAGGAGGTCGCCGCGCTGCTGGCGGCGGCCGCGGGCCGGGCCTGGGCGCGCGGCGGCTGCGCGCCGGCCGCGCACATCCTGCGGCGCGCCGCCGAGTTGTCGCCGTCCCCGGACGCGGCCGGTGTGCGCTTCGCGCTGGGCGCCCGGGCCGCCTGGGAGTCCGGACGGGTCGACGCCGCGCGGGAGTTGCTGGAGCGGGCGGGCCGGCTGTCCCCGGCGGAGCGGATCGCGGACATCTGCGGCGGGCTGCGCGGGCTGATCGAGTTCGGGCACGGCGACCAGGAGACGGCGCACCGCCACCTGCTGGAGGACGTGCCGCTGCAGTCGCGGCCGGAGAAGGCCCTGGAGCTGGCCAGTGTCGCGGTCCGGGCCGCCTGGGCCGCGGACCGTACCGATCTGCAGGCCACGGCTCTCGACGTGCTCACCGGCCTGCCCGGCCACCCGCTGCCGGAACTGACCCGCTGGTGGGCCCTGGACGGCACGGTGCCCGCGCTCACCGACGAGGCGGTCGCCCAGCTCGCGGCGGGCTCCTGGCGGCTGGTGCCGCCCGCGCCGCTCGCCGTGGTCTGGGGCGCGGAGGAGGCGCTCGCGGAGGTGTTCCGCCGCAAGCTCGCCGAGCTGCGGCGTACGGACGCGGTCACCGCGACCGTCCTGACCATGCCGCAGACCGCGACCCTCGACATCGTCCGGGGCCGCTGGGCGGACGCGGCCGCGGGCGCCACGGAGGCGCTGCGCCTCGCCGAGGAGATCGCCGCCGAGCACGCCGCCTGCCAGTGCCGCAACAACCTCGCCTGGCTCGCCGCGCACCGCGGCGACGAGGCGGCGGTCGACGAACTGACCGCGCGCACCCTGGAGTTGTCGGTGCCGCGCGGGATACGGGCGCTGACCTCCGCCGCGCACTGGAACCGCGGCAGGGCCGCCCTCTTCGCGGGCCGCGCCGAGGAGGCCCTGCGGTGGCTCGGCCACCTCGTCGAGCCGGGGCACGACGCGGCCCACGCCACCTTCGCCCTGCTCGCGGCCGCCGACGGCGTCGAGGCGGCCGTGCGCGCCGGGCGCCCCGACGCGGCGCTGCCGCACGCGCGGCTGCTGCGGGACTGGGCCGACCGTACGGGCGTGGCCTGGGCCGCAGCGGCCGCCGACCGGGGCGAGGCCCTGCTGCTCGCGGCGGACGCCCCCGAGGAGGCCGAACTGCGCTTCCGCCGGGCCCTGGAGACGCCGGGCGCCGCGAGCCGCCCCTTCGAGCACGCCCGTACGCGCCTGCTGTACGGGCAGTGGCTGCGGCGGGCCCGGCGGCGCACGGACGCCCGGGTCCAGCTCGCCGCGGCCGCCGAGACCTTCCGCCGGCTCGGCGCGGCCCCGCTGCTCGACCGCGCCCTGAGTGAACAGGAGTTGACGGGCCAGCAGCCGCGCCGCGACGGGAGCGGGCACGGCGCGACCCTCACCCCTCAGGAGCTGCGTGTGGCCCGCCTCGCGGCCGAGGGACTGACCAACCGGGAGATCGCGGCCCAGCTCCTGATCAGCCCCCGCACGGTGGGCCACCACCTGTCGAACGTCTTCCCCAAGCTCGGCATCGTCTCCCGGGCGGAGCTCTCCCGGGTGGACTTCGACAACGGGATGCGGCTCCAGCTGGCGCCGTGACAGGGCGCCGGGCGGCGCACCGGCGGAGGGCTCAGCGCAGCTCGACGACCTCCAACTCCCCCTGCGCGTACCGCCGTCGCAGCACCTTCTTGTCGAACTTGCCCACCGAGGTCTTCGGCACCCCCTCCAGGCGCGTCCACCGCTCCGGCAGCTGCCAGCGGGCGACGCGCTCGCCGAGGAAGTCGCGCAGCGCGGCACAGTCCAGGGCCGAGCCGTCGCGCAACACCACGCAGGCCAGGGGCCGTTCGCCCCACTTGTCGTCGGGGACGGCCACGACGGCGGCCTCGGCCACCTCCGGGTGGTCCATCAGCTGGTTCTCCAGCTCCACGGAGGAGATCCACTCGCCGCCGGACTTGATGACGTCCTTGGCCCGGTCGGTGAGCGTCAGGAAGCCGTCCGGGGTCATGGTGCCGACGTCACCGGTGCGCAGCCAGCCGTCGGGGCTGAACTTGTCCTCCGGACGGACCGGTTCGGCACCGGCACCCCCGTAGTAGGCGCCGGCGATCCACGGCCCGCGCACCTCCAGCTCACCGGCGGACGTCCCGTCCCAGGGCAGGAAGCTCCCGTCGGGCCCGGCCAGGCGGAACTCCACCGAGGCGGGCAGCCGGCCCGCCGTGCAGCGGTACGGCCACGCCTCCTCGGGGCTCAGGCCGTGCGGCGGATAGGCCACCGAGCCCAGCGGCGAGGTCTCGGTCATGCCCCACGCCTGCACGAGCGTGATCCCGTGCCGCTCCTCGAAGCCCTTCATCAGCGACGGCGGCAGCGCGGAGCCACCGCTGATCACCGTGCGCAGGGAGCTCATGTCGCGGGGCCTGGCGTCGAGTTCGGCGAGCAGCCCGGCCCAGATGGTGGGCACGCCGGCGCTCACGGTGGGCCGCTCGGCCTCGATCATGTCGGCGAGCGGGGCGGGCTGCAGAAAGCGGTCGGGCATGAGCAGGGACGTGCCCGCCATGAACGCGGCGTGCGGCAGGCCCCAGGCGTTGACGTGGAACATCGGCACGACGGGCAGACAGGTCTCGGCCGGGGTCAGACCGAAGCCGGAGGCCGCGTTGACCTCCATCGCGTGCAGATAGACCGAACGGTGGCTGTAGAGCACGCCCTTGGGGTCGCCGGTGGTACCGGAGGTGTAGCACAGGGCGGCGGCCTGGCGCTCGTCGACCTCGGGCCAGTCGAAGCCCTCGGCGGGCCGGCCGGCGAGCAGCTGATCGTACGCGTGCACCCGCGGCCGGCAGCCCTCCAGCAGCGACAGATCGCCCGGTCCGGAGACCACCACGTGCTCGACGCTGGGCAGGTGCGGCAGCAGCTGGGCGAACTGCGGCAGCAGCGAACCGCTGACGATGACGACCCGGTCGGCGGCGTGCCCCACGATCCAGATCAACTGCTCGGCGGGCAGCCGCAGATTGAGCGTGTGCAGCACGGCGCCCATGGACGGCACCGCGAGATACGCCTCGACGTGGTCGGCGTTGTTCCACATCAAGGTCGCGACGCGCTGGTCGCCGACGACCCCCAGCTCGTCGCGCAGGGCGTGCGCCAACTGCACCGCACGCGCGCCGATCTCACGGAACGTACGGCGCTGTGGCTCCCCGTCCCCGGTCCACGTGGTGACCTTGGCGTCCCCGTGCACGCGTGAGCCGTGCAGGAGGATGCGGGTCACGGTCAGCGGTACGTCCTGCATCGTGCTCAGCACCGGGGCCTCCCGAGGGACCAGGGACGGTCGTGAAGTCGTCCGCTGATTGTGCTGCCGTTTCTCGCGGTAAGTCACTACCCGGAACGGACGCATCCGTTCACCCAGGGCGATACCGGCCGTACGAACGCCACGTGTGTCCCGTCTTGCCCGCTACGGGCTCCCCCGCTCCCCCTCCTCGGCGGGTCAGGCCGCCTGCGCCAGCTCCGGGTCCTCACGGAGCTTGCCGAGCGCGCGGGAGACCGCGCTCTTGACCGTGCCGACGGACACCCCCAGCAGCTCCGCCGTCTGCACCTCGGTGAGGTCCTCGTAGTACCTCAGGACGACCATGGCCCTCTGCCGGTCCGGCAGCCGGCGGACCGCGCGCCACATCGCATCCCGCAGCGCCTGCTGCTCGGCGGGGTCCGCGGAGATCACCGGGTCGCGCTCGGGCAGCTCCTCGTAGGGGAACTCCTCGACCTTGCGCTTGCGCCACTGCGACGTGCGCGTGTTCACCAGGGCGCGGCGCACATAGCCGTCCAGCGCGCGGTGGTCCTCTATGCGCTCCCACGCGAGGTAGGTCTTCGTGAGCGCCGTCTGCAGCAGATCCTCGGCGTCGCACGGATTCGGGGTGAGCGAACGGGCGGTGCGCTGCAGCACCGCGCCGCGTGCCCGCACGTAGGAGGAGAACGACGGGTACCCGGCGGCGGAGGCGCTGGTGCACACAGGCGTCGCAATAGCTGTCATGCCTCAAAACTAGGAGCGCGCCCCCCTGTGGCGGATCGGCCGGAGGTGCCGAAGAACGATCCCCCTCAGGTCGTACTGGTAGTGCTGCCCCCACCTCCCGGAGGGGGAGAGCGACCGTCCTTCGTCGCAGCGGCGGTGCGGGCCCCGCGGCCCGTACCGCCCGGCGGGCGGCCGCTCTCCCCCGGGCCTCACCTGATGATCGCCACGGGGGCGTCCACGAGGTTGCGGTCGATGGTCAGCCGCCTGCCGCCGTGGGTCTCGGTCACATCGCCGCGGAACTGGTGGATGCGCCGGTGCGGGGTCCAGGCCCCGCGCGAGAGCACCGGCTCGTCCCTGGTCGACGGGCTGCCCCGCCAGCGGGCGAACCACATCACGTCCGGCAGGCTGCCCGTGCCGCCCCGCCGGGCCCGCTCCATGTGCCGCACCCCGGACTCGGCGCTGCTGTAGAAGCCCGCCAGGTAGCCGGCCTCCCGCACGCCCGCGCTCCAGCCCCGGACGAATTCCAGGGTGGTGTGGGCGCAGTCGTCGTCCTTGTCGTCGTAGGCCTCCATGTCGAGGTAGAGCGGGCTGCGGGGCGCGATACCGAGGGCGGAGGCCCGGCCGACCGCCTCCTGTGCCTCGTCCTGCCCCTGGTCGTAGGGCCAGTCACCGATCGTGTAGCCCCGCTTGGAGTCGGAGCGCACGCACGGCGACTGCGAACCGACGTAGATCGGCAGCACCCGCCAGCCCATCGAGTGGGCGCCGGCGAGCCAGCCGCCGCTGAGGTGCGTCTGGCGCGGGCAGGCCCGCGAGCGGCCCGCGTAGTAGACGCCGACGGCCCGGTAGTCCGAGGACCGCCACGCCCGCAGGGTCTCCAGCGAGGGCGCCTGGCAGGTGTCGAAGCCCCACCCCTTGAAGACGCTGGCCCCGTCCGCCCTCGGATCGCCCCGGTCCTCGGCGCGCGCGGCGGCCCCGGCAGTGAGCTGGGCCAGCGCCGCCATCAGGGCGACGAGACATCCGATGATCTTCCTGCGTCGGTGCATAACCGGAGTCAAGGCCGCCCCGGCGCGGCCGCCGCCACTGACACGCCCGCCGTTCATCCGTCTGCTCCGAGAAGCAGCCCGGACGTGGGAACTCCGCCGCCGGCGGTCACCAGGACCCGCTCGGCCCCCTCGACCTGGTTGACGGCCGTGCCGCGCAGCTGCCGCACGGCCTCCGCGATGCCGTTCATGCCGTGCAGGTACGCCTCGCCGAGCTGGCCGCCGTGCGTGTTCAGCGGCAGCCGGCCGGAGGCGACGAAGTCCGCGCCCTCACCGGGCCCGCAGAACCCGAACTCCTCCAGCTGCATGAGGACATACGGCGTGAAGTGGTCGTAGACGATGCCCACGTCGATATCGCCCGGCGCGAGCCCGCTCGTGGCCCACAACTGCCGTGCCACCAGCCCCATCTCGGGCAGCCGGGCCGGCTCGTCGCGGTAGAGGCCCGTCATCTGCTCCTGGCCGCGGGCGGCGCCCTGCGCGGCGGCGAGCACGACGGCCGGCGGGTGCGGGAGCGTACGCGCCCGCTCAAGGGAGGTGACCACGAGGGCCTGTCCGCCGTCGGTCTCCTGGCAGCAGTCGAGCAGCCGCAGCGGCTCGGCGATCCAGCGGGAGGCGGCGTGGTCGGCCAGGGTGATGGGCCTGCCGTGGAAGTACGCGGCCGGGTTGGCCGCCGCGTATCCCCGCGCGGAGACGGCGACATGGCCGAAGACCTCCGGCTCCAGGCCGTGCACGTGCAGATAGCGGCGGGCGGCCATCGCCGCCCAGGACGCGGGGGTGAGCAGCCCGAAGGGCAGCGTCCAGCCGAGCGCCGCGCCCTCCGCGGTGGGCTCGCGGTGGCGCACCCCGGAGCCGAAGCGGCGCCCGGAGCGCTCGTTGAACGCGCGGTAGCAGACCACGGCCTCGGCGAGCCCGCTCGCGACGGCGAGCACGGCCTGCTGCACGGTCGCGCACGCGGCGCCGCCGCCGTAGTGGACGCGCGCGAAGAAGGAGAGCTCGCCGAGGCCCGCCGCCTGCGCGAGAGTGATCTCGGGGCTGGTGTCCATGGTGAAGGTGACCATGCCGTCCACGTCGGCGGGCGCAAGGCCCGCGTCGGCGACGGCGGCCCGTACCGCCTCGGCGGCCAGGGCGAGTTCGCTGCGCCCGGAGTCCTTGGAGAACTCCGTGGCGCCGATGCCGGCGACGGCCGCGACGCCGCCGAGGGCGTCGGGCCGGCGGGCGCTCACGAGGTGCCCCTCGGGGGACTCACCGGCGAACGGGACTCGCGGTGCGGGTGGTTGTCGTGGGGGTGGACGTCGGTGGGGTGGTTGTCGTGCGGGTGGTTGTCGTGGGGGTCGGGGAGGGTGACGGTGACCGTGCCGGTGACGTGGCGTCCCAGGCGGTTGGTTCCGACGACGGAGACCTCGGCGGTGCTATCGCTCACGGAATGGATCCTTCCGGTCAACACCAGGACAACTCCGGGATAGTTGGGCACGCCGAGCCGTATCGAAACCTTGGCGAGACGGGCGTACGGTCCGAAGCGGTCGGTGATGTAGCGGCCGACCAGTCCATTGGTGGTGAGGATGTTCATGAAGATGTCCGGTGCGCCCTGGGCACGGGCGGCTTCGGCGTCGTGGTGCACGTCCTGGTAGTCGCGGGAGGCGATGGCGCCCGCGACGACGAGCGTACGGGTGACGGGGACACTGAGCGCAGGCAGCTCGTCACCCACGGCTATTCGCCGCTCTCGCACCGTGACCGCACCGGTCGCGGGCCGGAACACCGGCAGCTCGAAACCCTCGGCGCCCTCCGGCACATGAAGGAACTCCAGTGCGACGGGCATCCCCACGTACACCTCGCCGGGCGGGACGCCGACCACATTGCTGATCATCCGTACGCCCTCGGCGAGTTCGACCACGGCCACCGCGTACGGGGGGTCGAAGTCGGCGAAGGCGCCACGGGTCGGGTGGCGCACCACCACGTACGAGAACACGCGCCCGGCGCCGGAGGCCCGGACGGTCGCCCAGCTCGCCGAGCCGCAGTCCGCGCACCCCGGCAGCCAGGGGAAACGCGGCCGTCCGCAGTCCGAGCAGCGCTGGATCAGCAGCCGGTGCGCGGCGGTCCCCGCCCAGAATCCGGCGTTGTCCCGGTTGACGACGGGCCGGGGGCGGCGGGGCCGGGCGTCCTCGGCGGGGGCCGGCGGCCGCGCTGGCGGTGAATCGGGGCTGTCCGGCGCGTACTTGGCGGTGCTGTCCGGCGGCGCGTACTTGGCGACGCCGTCCGACGCGTATGTGGCAGCGCTGTCCGACGCGTATGTGGCGGCGCTGTCCGGTGCGTACTTGAGGATCCGGAACCGGTGCGTCCCCGCGAGCTCGCCCGCGACGCGGACCTCGGTGCGCGTGGTGACGAAGTACCCCGCGCCGAGCCGGGTGACCTTGCGGGGCGAGACGGACTCGATGACGGAGTCGAAGGTGACGGTGTCGCCGGGGCGCAGCGGGCGCGCGTACTCCTGCTCGCAGTCGGTCGCGACGACTCCGGTGTATCCGGCCCCGTCCAGCAGCGCGAGGAGGCGCGCGTACTCGGCCGAGCGGCCGGAGCCGCCGCGGTGCCCCGCGAGCCCGCCCAGGGTCCAGGCCTGGAGCATGGTGGGCGGGGCGATGGGATCGGGGCCCGCATAGGCGGGGTTGGTGTCCCCCATGGCCTCGCACCAGTGCCGGATCATGGGGGCGTTGACGGGGTCCCGGCCCTGTCCGCCGACGGCGGCGGGCCGTCCTTCATAGGGCTTGAGCAGGTGATGGACATCGCTGGGAGCTCTCACCGGATATCCCCTCCCGGAACATTTTTCTGACTCTCCGTCAGAAAAATGGGGGGCGTCAAGGACCGCGGACACGGACCGGGTGCGGCCCGGGCCCGGGCCGGGTACGGACCGCGGACACGGCCGGTTACGGATGGGGACATGGCTGCGCGGCGGCACCCAGGCAGCACCGCCGCGCAACCGTCACCAGACCCTGTCCACTGTCACCCGGTCACCGTGTGACACCCCTGTCCCGGCAGGGGCCTACCAGAGATTGGTGAAGGACACCGCGACATTGTCCTGCCGGATGGCCGTATGCCCGGCGCCGTTGACACTCGCGGTGTTGTTCTGATTCGAGGCTCCGGTGCCCGTGGCCTGCTGCTGACCGGTCGTGGAGTTGCCGTGGTTGTGCCCCCCGACCCCACTCCCCACGACCCCGGCCGCGGCCGCGTTCGAACCCCTGTTGGCGAGCTGGCCGTCATCGGCCTGGGCGACGCCCGCGAAGAAGACGGCGGCCAGCGGCAGGGCGGCGACGGTGGCGAGGATGCGGGCGGCAGTGCGGGTGCTTGCCATGTCATTTCCTCCAGAACTACGGCGTTGAATGCCGGAACTACGGCTTGATGCCGGGCGGTTGGCCGACCGCCCGAGCGGTTTGTTTCGACGTCGCGCTTCCAGAGTTGCCCAGAGAACCCCCCACGAACCACATATCGCTTTGTATTCGCTCTCAAGCATGAGCGTTCCGGGATAAACCCCCACCACACCACCGAGCCCCCGCACCACCACTCCCGGTCAGCCCCGAAATCGAACCGCGGCCAGAGTCGGAACCACCCGTATGCGGATCCGGCCAATCCCGGACAGATTCGACGAGTTGCCCGCCGCGCCCGAATCAACACAGCACCGCACACCACCACGAGAACGGCCGCTCCCCGAAGCACGGCGGACCGCCTTCCGGAACCGCGTTCCCGCGCCTCGGCCCGCCGGTCGTCGCGGCCTGCCGCTCGGCGGCGTGACACACGGTCTGTTCCGGGGCCCGCAGCGTCGGTTGCGGGGCGTACCGGAGGCCGGTTACCGACCAAGTCCCTTATATAGGTGTCGAATTGACCGGCCGCCGGGTGGGTGGCCCGGAGGGGCCGGGCGAGACGGAGGGTGGCCGCCGGGGCATCCCATAGGGGGACAAATCACACCCCCCGGAATGGCGTTGCTCTCGTACGTGTGGGCGGCCGCGATCCCGATCGCGGCCCGGTGGCGCCGACGTTAAGCCATTTGTCGACATGGTCGGCTGCCGTGGTGCGGTACGGGCGCTGCCCCGGCGGCCACGGCTCCAGGTCCGCCGTGCCGAACTCCGGGGTGCGGGGCGGGCGTTTCGCCGGGGCGGGGCCGGCGGTCGGGCAGTACCGCCGACCGCTCCTCCCGGTACAGCGGCTCCGCCCGGACGGCCCCGGTCACGGAGCCGTCACCGCTCGGGCTGTCCCGGTACCGGACGCGGCTCGCCGCCAGTGAGCCGCTTCGGCAGGTCCTGCGGCCCCGGCACGGTGGTCGGCCAGTCGGCGGGCGGACGGGGGAAATCGGTGGGGAAGCCGCTGGGAAAACCGCTGGGGAAGTCACTGGGGAACCCGGTGGGCAGGTCGGCGGGGAACCCGGCGGGCTCGTCCGTGGGAAAGCCGGTGGGTGGCCGCATCGGGGCCGGACTTCCGTGGCCCCCAGCGCCCCCGTCGCCCCCGTGCGTGACCTTCTTCTCCACCTTCTCCACCGTGTCCGCCGCAGGCTTGAACACCGTCAGATACAGCCCCATGAAGCCGAGGGCCCCCAGGACGAAGACCGTGAGGAAGGCGAGCGCGCACCCCGTGCCGAACAGGGCCTTGCCCTGGTCGCTGGGCGGGATCGCCGTGGCCTGGTCCGGGCGCCCCTGCGGATACCGGACGACAACCCTGTCCCCCGCCACGACCGTCCTCGGCCCACCGGCCTCCTCGAACCGCCGCACCTCCCCCTCAGGGGTGGCGAATTCATGCACGTGATGCCAAGTGCTGTGACTGGGACCGCCTCCGTGCCCGTGAGTGGTCGTCACCACGTACGCACTGACGCACCGCCCGTCAGCCGTGATCCCACTCCTCCAGGCAGCCCGCAGCCGTCGCATCCGCAACAGCACCCACACCATTCCGGCGATGCCGCCTATGGCCAACACCCCTGGCAGTGCCAGGAAGAACACGTCGCGCATGAACCCTCATCGATCCGATGTTTTCGCACATCAAACCGACTCGGGCTCGGTTCGGACCATTCATTAAGCTCTGGGCTTCTCCACAAAAGGAGCGCCCCGGCCGGAAAGTACTGCGCTGAGCCGCAGGCCTCATCGCCTGTGAGCGCGGACGACGGGACACGTCCCACCTCCCGTCAGGAACCGTCGCCCCAAAGGCGGGAAACCGTGGGACAGCCGGCCCTCAGGGCCAGTCCTACGCCATGGGCTCCGGCCGTTCCCGCTCGTACCGCTCGATCACAGCACGGGCCCACGGGGCCATGACCAGCCGGGGCAGCGTCGACGCGGGGAACCAGTGCACCATCACCCCCTCGGTAAGGGCGATCTCCCCGGCGTCCCCGTCCCAGTGCCCGACGAACACCGTGATCCGCCCCTCGCCTTCCGGCCCGTGCGCGGACACCACGGCGTACGCCCGGAGATCCGGCAGGACAAGACCGGCCTCCTCCTTCAGCTCCCGGGCAACGGCGTCCTCCGGGCTCTCCTCGTCGCTGTCACGGCCGCCGCCGAGGAGCGACCACGCTCCCGGATCGCAGATGCCCGGGATGTTGTCCCGCAGGTGCAGCAGGTATTCACCCCGCCCATTGCTGATCAACGCTGCCGTGCCCGCCGGCTCCTGACTGCCCACGTTCCCCTCCACCCGCCGAGGTCATCCGGAAGCCGCCAGCATCGCGGAACCGTCCAGCGGGGAGGGGGCGTTCACCCGTGGGTCACCCGCGCGTAGGTGTCGCCGTCTTGACGATGGGGAACCGGCCTCAAGAGCTGCGAGCCTTCTGGACCCGGTGGCCGGGCTGAACGCTGCACCCGACCCCATCGGGGCCACGGAGCCCTACGGCGAGGACGACGGCGTCGTACGAATGCTCATCACCGGGCACGTCATCGCCGTGCTCCTGGTCGGCCAGGTCACGAAGACGCTGACGGTCCTGCAGCTGAGCTGCACGGGTCGGCTGTGGAGTCTCATGACGTTGGTTCCTCGGTGTCCTCGGTGTCCTCGGTGGGGAGCCGCTGTGAACGGGAACCGAAGGGGTTGTCGATGACGTACCGCCAGCGGCCGTCCGGGCCCCGCCGGGCGACGTCGGTAGCGGTGCCCTCGACGTGCACCACCCGGCCGTCACGGCCGGTCCCGTCGATGGCCCAGTCCACTATCAGCAGCGCCAGGTCTCCGTTGCGGTAGACGTGCCGCGGACGGACCGAGACGGGGACTCCGAGCTGCTGCAGGCGGCCGTTGGCGGCGTGCAGGTCCGGTCCGGTCACCGGCGTCCCCGGCTGCGGGACCAGCACCGCCGCGTCCTCGTAGACCTGCGCCAACGCGGTGGCGTCGCCGCTGTTGAACCGCTCGGCGAACACCGCGGGCACCTCTTCGGGCCGAACGGCCAGTTCTCGCATGATCGAAGACGTCCTTCCGTTCCGGGAGAATCGAGCGTCTACACGCTAGGAGGCGATCTCGTGGCTCACCGAACGGTTGGTCACCCGGCAGGGCTGCCCGACGACCCGCACGCGAAGGTTGCGGCGCCTGCTCCCGCCTGCCCAGTGGAGATCACGCTGGCGGCGCTGAACGGCCGTTGGACGACGCTGGTGGTTCGCGAGCTGCTGCGCGGCGACCGCTCCTACAGCGAACTGCGCGTGGCCCTGCCCACGTTGTCGGACAAGGTGCTGTCCGAGCGCCTTGCCCAGCTCGGCGAGGCCGGAGTCGTCGAGCGCGACCGCCGCCCGGGCTGGCCACCGCGAGTGCGCTATGCCCTCACCCCGCGTGGACACCGCCTGGGCCCGGTCCTCCAAGCCCTCTGGGACTGGGGAGCAGAGGAACCAACGTGACACGATCGCTGCGCTCAGGCTCGGCGGCCGGATGATCCTGAACACCACGGTGTGGGCCAACGGAGAACCATGCACGCTCCCCCAGCTGCTGGCAAGTTGGGGCAGTCTCGTGGCTCAGGTGGAAGAGGGATATGCGTGGTGCAAGCCGGAGTTCGACAACGACATCTGGTGCCGCGGTGCGCTGGCCAAGGTCTGGCCCCTGCTGCCTCCACGGGTACGGGCGGTGTGTCAGCCGAGGCTCGACGGACTCGACGACCGGTTCCGGGCAGCGACCATTCCATGGCCCGGCCATGACGAAGAACCGCCCCAGGACTGGTGGCACTGGCGCATTCCCCGGCTTCTCGAAGCCGGGACAGAAGAGTGCGGAACACTGGGCTGGCCCGAAGGCTGGGAGATCATGCCGTTCCCCAGACCGGAAGGTGTGGAGCTCGTCGAGTGAGGGAGCCGCCTCCCCCTCTCGCCCCGAAGCGGAAGGGGTGCCCCGGAATCCGGGGCACCCCTTCCGACCTGCGGCAACGCAGGACCCGCGGAGGCTGAGGGATTTGAACCCTCGGTGACATCGCTGCCACGACGGTTTTCAAGACCGGCCGCAGCGCGCGCCCGCTACGTGCTCCTACCTGCGGTGATAGCCGAATGCCGCGCCTTCCGGGGGCCCAGTTGGCCGGAGGTTGGCCGAGAGGGGCTCCGCAGGGGCTGCGGCTCCATGACGGCCAGCCAGGGGTGACCTGCCGCAGGTTCGTCGCGTAGCTTCGCCGTGTGCTGGCACTTTTCGACCTCGACAACACCTTGATTGACCGAAGCGGGGGACTGGAGAACTGGGCTCGCGGCTTCGTGCGGTCTCGGCGACTGGGTGAGGCAGCGGAGTCCGTCATCTGCGAGCGGCTCCGGGATCGGGCCTACCCGGCGGACTTCGTCCACCTGCGGGAGGTGCTCGGACTCAGCGACGGCCCGGGCGACCTCTGGCGCGAGTACGTCGATGGCGTCGCTCGGTCAGCGCGCTGCTTTCCCGGGGTGCGGGAAGGCCTCGAAGCACTGCGTGATGAGGGATGGACCCTCGGCGTCGCGACGAACGGAGCCGGGGACATCCAGCGCGCGAAACTCGCGGCGACCGGGCTCGGTCCGCTCTTCCATGGCATCTGCGTCTCGGGGGAAATAGGCGCGCGGAAGCCCGCGTACGCCCACTTCGAGGCTGCCGCTGCACTGTGCGGTGCCCGGCTGAGCGCCGGAGCGTGGATGGTTGGCGACAGCCCCGAGACGGACATGGAAGGGGCTCGCGTGGCGGGGCTCCGCACGGCATGGGTGGCCGGCGGCCGTGCGTGGACCGATGGCCTCCCTGAGCCCGATGTGGTGGTGTCGGGCGCCCTGGAGGCCATCGGGGTGATGCGGGCAGCGGTCTAGCCAGGGTCGCCGTCCGGGGCTACGTGCAGGTGCTCAAGCGCTTCGGTGATGCTCGATGGCGAGTCCTTGAGATCGTTCCACTGGCTCATAACGGCGGCCGACGCCTCCGCGAGGTCGGTCGGAAGACCGGCCTCCCGCAGGGCGATGGCCACCTCGCCCATCTCGGGGCCCCAGCGCCATGACCGCGCGGCCACCTTCGGAATGTAGGCCGTCTCAGCGAGGTAGCTGGTCGTGCGCCCCTGCGCAATGTCGAGTAGCTCCTCCTCTACCCCGTAGTCCCGCGCGAGGGCGTACGAGACGGCGGCGAGTACGCGGCTCGCCTTCTGGTAGCTGCTGTACGACAGCTTCAACGCCGAAGCGCGACCGATCCCGCCGGGCAGCGAGTGCACCTGTACCGACGTCCCGGCGAAGAGCGATGCCACGGGCGGCAGGGCCTCCGCAGGGCCGGAGAGGTAGATGCGGGTGGACTTTGAGGCGGAGGGGGGTGAGCCGATGATGGAGCCATCGACGACGGTCCCCTGGGTCCGGGACATGATGGCGTGGACGCACGCCACGGTGGCCGGTGCGATGGCGTTGGCGTCCACGTAAATGCCCGTGAACGAGTGGGCCGAGACCTCGACTGCAACGTCCTCCGCGTACTCCGGGGGGCAGATGCTGAGGATGACGTCGGCACGCTCGATCAGCTCTGCGAGGCTGCTCGCCGCGGACAGCCCATGTCGCAAGGCCCGCTCTGTGGTCTCCGAACTGCGTCCGGTCGGGCACCACAGAACCTCGGCTCCGCCGAGCCGTGCCTGTGCGGCCACGGCGGCGCCCATGCTTCCCGGGTGAAGTACCCCGACGACCGTCATCCGACCAACTCACGGATGTCACGGCCTTCGGCCGGTGCGCCGGCCACTCGGGCTTCGTCGATGGTCTGCGCTGCCTGAGCTGCGCTGACATCGTCGGTGCGGATGACGAGTGACCAGGGATCCATTGGATGGTCCAGGAGATCCCTTCGGGTCTCGTGCCAGACCTTGAGTCGGGCGTCCAAGTCCTTGTCTCCACGCCCTTGGCAGCGCTGACGCGTCACGTCTTCCGGGCACCAGAGGAGCACTCGCACCCAGTTGATGGGGAAGGTTGCGACGGCACGGGCCCCGACAACCTGCCCCATGTGGAGTACCGGGATGCGGCCGGAGTCCACGAGCGCGGAGACTTCGCCGCGGTCGATGGCGTACTCAGCGTCGTACCGGCTGTTGCGGTACAGAACCTCTCCGGCCTGAGTCAGTTCCTCGATGTGCTCGGTCGTGGTGAGCCGGTACCCCGTGGTCCGCCCCGGGCCGGCCTTGAGCCGCTGGAAGAGCACGAACTCCGGCCGCAGCTTCGAAAGTTCGGCTGTGATCGTGTCCTTGCCAGCCCCCGGGGGGCCGTACAAGATGATGCCGGACGGGCTCACAGCCCACCTCCGCTCAGAACGTCACGGGCTTCATCGACCAGCGCCACGGCGGCGCCCAGCCGGTTGTCGACGACGAAGTGTGGGCCCTGAGGGCGCATATTCAGATCGAGCCCCGAGATGTACTCATCCCACGCCTCCATCTTCCAGGTGTCGCGCGCCGCTCCCCGGAATTCGATGTACTCGCGCATCGACTCCGGGTCGCACTCAACCCATATGGTCGCAACGGAAACCCTCTTGGACCGGCAACGGTTCTGGAACCGCTGCATCCAATCAGGTTGGGAGAATTCGGAGATGAACGGGGCGTCGAGGATCGTGGAGATCCCGCAATCCAGGTTGTCCCACGCTGCCTCCATGAGGCAGCGGTATTCGAACGGCCTGACCTCCTCGCGGTAAAGCTCTGAACTCCGGTCGTGAGCCACTCCGCCCAGTGCGACCAAGAGCTGATCGACCAGCGGGCGCGTCAACGAGTCCTTGTCCAGGATGGGCCAGTTGGTGAGCCCTCCGAGGAACTTTGCGAACTCCGACTTCCCGGACCCGGCGAACCCGCCCACCAGGACCACGACCGGGCCGTCGGTGCTGCTTCCTGTGGTGCGACGGCTCCACGCATCGATCACACGAGTGCACAGAGCTTCACTGTCCACGTCATCCGTGCCTTCGCGGATGCTGCTGAGCGCTCGGCGTACGATGTCCAGCTGGTCGGGCAGCTTTCGCTTGACGGAAGCGGGCGCCAGTACGGATTCCACAGAGGCATCCTCTCCGGGCAGAGCTTTACGGAAGCCGAGTTGGGCCTCATTCCGGCGATAGAGGCGGCAGTACGCCCGACGGTAATGAGGACCGGGATATACCGAACCCTTTTCGTGGCCCCAGATTGTTTGGAAGTTCGCGGCGATATTGAAGCCGTGCCGCTCCGCGATTTCGCGGAGCTTCTCCCCGGCGTCTTCCAGGGTGAGCCCGATTTCCTCGCGGTGCATTCGCAGGAGATCAGGTTTCCAATCTGGGTGCTTCCGAGCCATCTGCCCCTCCTAGATAGCTAGTCGGAACCGCGAGTGTAGCGGCTCGACTAGCACTATGGAACTTCGTGATAGCGCATGTGTAAGCGGATGTATAAAACCGCTTCGAATTTGTCAGGTAGCAGGGTGTGATACCGGTTTTCGCGCAGCGGCTGTGGACTTGCCCCACACCGAACGAGGAGGTTCAGATGTCCCGCGGCGCGACTGCGCAGGCCCCGTCCCCGCCTTCCGGAAGGTCAGTTTGCTTCCAGCGTGGCGACGCGTTGGCGCAGCTCCCCGACCTCGCTCCGCAGCTTCTCAACTTCCTCGCGGAGTTCGGCCACGGCCCCGACCGGATCGGCGAGCTGTGCAGCTGTGCGGCCGGCGTCGGCCGTGAGGAAGACGCCCTTGCCTTGATGGCTCACCGCGAGGCGGTCGGCCTTCAGTTGATTGATGGCGGCGCGAGCCACGGTCACCGTGACGCCGTACGACTTCTGGAGCTGTCCGAACGAGGGGAGCTGTCCGGTCTCGGCGAACTCGCCATCCGCGATGCGTCGCCGCAGGTCATCGGCCACCTGCTGATAGGCGAACTTGCCGGTCCACTCGACCATCTACACCCCAAGTCTCGTCTCGATCTCTGCCTCATAGTGCCCAAGTCTCAGAGCTAGAACCAGCGCCCCGCGCTGCTTGTTCCGTGAGGGGGCTTGACGGACTCTGCCTCACAGTGCACTCTGAGGCAGAGTCGAGCGAGCGGCTCAACCCCCAAGGGGTGCAGCGCCCGCAAGACCTGTTTGACCTGTACGAACGCGCCATCGGGTCCCGTGAGAACGGGAGCCCCTTCAGGGGTTGCCGCACCCGCCGGGAGCGTCCGTTCCTTGAGAACTCAAGAGTGTGCTTCGAGTAGGCGGGGTTCTGCCCCGCCCCCCGCGACGGCCGGGTGATGTCCGTCGGCGGCCACTTCGTGGCAGGCGAACCTGTCCTGTCCCGCGTATCGGCTCTGGAGAACAGCCCCTGGGGATCATCCCTTCATTGCTGGAGGTCAACCCCTTGGCTGCCACCTGGTACGCGCCGCCCTGCTGGCGTCAGAGCAGCGACGATGACGCGCCCGATTCTCAGGCTCGGGACCGGAGTGCCGTAGCAGCGGCCCGCCGGTGAAGCCCTGTCCCTCCCCGCTGGAGGCTCCTGTGATCTTTCGATATACGCGGGCGTCGACCGTGCTGGACCGGTACGGCGGCAGTGCCCATCGCGTCACCGCATCATCTACTGCGCCCACAGCCCGGGCCCTGTGCCCGGCGCCGTCGCGCAGTGCATACCGCCTCGATGGTCGAAGGCCGGGTTCGACTCCTGGCCGAGGCGCAACGGCCGCAATCGACGTAGCGGCCGGTGCCGTTCGCTGTGTGCGGACGGTCCACGTCACTGCGGCCCCCCGGGTGGCGCCCTGGGGGACCGCGTACAGGCACCTGAGTGGAGGCACCTGTGATCACCAGTCTGACAGATGCGGAGCGGGCGGAGTTGGCCCGCAAGGCCGCTGAGGCGAACAAGCGAAGCCAGGACAACGCCCGGGCAAGGGGAGGCCGTTGATGGCCGGCCCGGAGCATGAGCGAACGAAGCCGCCGCTGCCGGTACGTCCGCCGCGTCCGCATCCGCACGTGGCTGTGACCGGCTGTTGATTCAACCGCCCCGATGGTCGTCAGGCCGGGTTCGACTCCCGGCCGGGGCACTTGCCCCCCCTTGTCCGCATCGCGGTGTGGGGGGCCTTCCGGGGCGGTCGTCTCTCGCCTAGGACCACGGCCGCCCCGGTCACCTTCCTCTTCTTCGTGGAACAAGGAGACCCGCAGTGACCACGTGCACCTTCGTTTCCCAGACCACCGGCCCGATCGGCCTCGCGCTGGACCTCCCGGCGGGCAGCGTCCGCGTCCAGGTCCTCGACAGCATCACCACCGCCCGCGTGGAGCTGCGGACGGACGACTCGTCCGGTCCGGCCGCCGACGCGGTCAACCGGGCCCGCGGCCGCCAGGACGGCGAGACGCTCGCGGTGGCAGTCCCCGAGCTCCCCGGCAACGTGATGATGCAGAGCGTCCGCGGCAACCGCGTCACGCAGAGCATGGGCACCTTCTATGGCTCGGTCACCGGCGTCACCATCATCAACGGCCGGGTCGTCACCGGCCATGGGACGGGGGTGATGGAGACGGTCAGCATGATCGAGGCCGTCGTCAGTCTGCCGGCCGGGTCGTCTGTGGAGGTGGTCTCCACCTCCGCCGACGCGTCCGTGTACGGCGCCGTGGACTGGCTGGAGTTCCGCTCCGTCTCCGGCGACCTGTACGCGGATGCGGCTCGGGCGCTCGCAGCGCGTACCACGTCCGGTGACGTGGCGGTCGGCCGCGTCTCGGAGTCGGTCTGGGCCCGCAGCGTCTCGGGAGACATCCGCATCGCCCAGTACGACGGGCAGCACGCCCAGTTGGCCACCACCTCCGGTGACGTGACCGTGCAGGCCACCAGCGCCGCGTCCGGGCTGGTGACGGCTCACAGCGTCTCCGGAGACGTGAGTGTCTCGGGCCCCGGTCACCTGCGGGTGACCGCCAACAGCATCTCCAGCCGCGTCCGCAACCGCTGACCCCCGCCTCTGTACTGCCTGCCCCGCCCGGGGCGGTCGTCTCTCGCCAAAGACCGCGACCGCCCCGGTTCTCCGTTCCTTCGACACCAGGAGAGAGCCAGATGCGTATGTACATCGGCAGTCAGGAAGCCCTGACCGCTGCTGAGTTCCTGGAACTGGCACTCGGCTTCGACGAGTTGCCCGCCGGTATCGACCGCGACCTGTTCCGCGGCCCGCTGGCGCCCGAGTCTCCCGAGGAGCGGGCGGCCCGCCTGGACGTGGCCCGCGAGGTCATCGCGGACCTGGCCGCGCAGGGGGAGGGCGGCGACGAGATCGCCGCGTGGGACGCGCTGTACGCCGACGCGCTCACGCGCACCGTGCCGTTCCTGCGCGCCGCCTGCACCGCCTGCGCCGCTGGCCGTTCCACGAGGATGGGGGAAGCGGCATGAGCCAGACCCTGACCGCCCTGGCCGCGGCCTTACCGCTCGCGACCGGATGGGCTGTGCACAGCCTGCGTCTGCGGTACCAGATCCAGGCAGCGCGCCGTGACCCGCTGTCCGGGCTGCTGACACGGGACCCGTTCGAGAAGCGGGCAAGGAAGACCCTGGCATGCGGCTCCCGGGCCGTTGTGGTCATCGACCTGGACGGCTTCAAGCTGGTCAACGACACCTACGGCCACGCGGCCGGAGATGTCGTGATCGCAGCGGTGGGTGAACGCCTGAAGCGCTGGAGCCTGGACAACGGCGGCATCGCTGCCCGGCTCGGGGGCGACGAGTTCGTGGCCGTGGCCAGTGTCCACAGCCGGGCGGACCTTCGCTGGGCCATGGACGAGCTGGCTATAGCACTGGGCAAGCCGGTGAACTTCGAGGGCCGCGACCTGTACGTGGGCTTTTCCGCAGGGGTGGTCTGGAGTCAACCCCATGGCACCGCCTTCGACTTGCCGCGACTGATGCGCCGGGCGGACGAGGTCATGTTCGGCGTCAAGCAGACCGGTGGCGGCTGGCAGGCCGCCTGCGATCCCACCCTGGCCTACCGGACTGTCAACGGCCGCCGTGACGGCCGCCGGGGCACCGCGAACGCGACGGGGGAGCCCGGGTGAAGCGCCTAGCTGCCATGACCCCGGAGCAGATCCGGGGTGCGGAACGGACGTTGTCCGTCGGCACGTGGGCAATCACCTTCGGCGCGGTGGTCTTCTCGGTCCTGACCGTCACCCCGCTCGTGGAACGGGTCACGCCCCACGGCTGGGGGTGGACGGCCCCGATCCTGCCCGTCGTGGTGGACGCCGCAGTCGTCATCGTCGTCCGACTGGACTCCACCGTGGCCCGCCTCGGCGGCGACAGCGGCCGGTGGCCGGCGGTCCTGCGCTGGATGACGGGGCTGATGACCATCGGCCTGAACATCGGCGACTCCGGGCTCAGGGGAGATCTGGTGGGTGTCGCTGTTCACTGCGTCGCCCCGCTCCTGCTCATCGCGAGTGCCGAGGCGGGTCTCGCCTACCGTCGGGCGATCACGCGGGCGTTGGCCCGGATCGACCGTGAACAGCAAGAGCACGCCGAGCGTGAACGCCGGGAGCGGGAGGCCCGTGAACGGTGCGAGCGCGAGGAACGTGAACAGGAGCGCGCCGCCCGTGAGCGCTCGGAGCGGGAAGCCCGTGAACACGCTGAACGCATGGAGCGCGAACGCCTGGAGCGTGAGGCACAGGAACGCCGGGAGGCCCGCGAGCACGCCGAACGCATGGAGCGTGAACGCCTGGACCGCGAGGAACGCCAGCGTCGTGAGGAGCGCGAGGAACGCGAGCGTATCCGCAAGGAGGCGCAGGAGCGGGCCGACCGTGAACAGGCCAAGAAGGAGGAGCGGGAGGCCGCCGAGCGGGCCGAACGCGGAGCCCGTGAACGGCAGGCCCGCGCCGCTGGTGAACACCGCGAGCCAAGCACCCGTGAACACCGCCCGCGCCCGCAACGCGCGCCCCGTGAACACGTGGCGCCGCCCCCGGTGAACAGCCGGACCGAGGCGGACAAGCTCCCCGAGGAAGCCGCCCGTGAGGCCGTGCGCGTGGCGTTCACGGCCGGTCGCCCGGTCCGGCAGGCCGCCGACTCGACGGGCTGGTCCGTGGGCTGGGTCTCCGCCCGCTACCAGGAGCTCAAGACCGCCGAGAGCAACACGGGCGAAGCCACAGCAGCCTGACAGCCATCCGCCTTGTACGACGCGTGGGGCCCGGCCGTCCGCCGGCCAAGCGACACCGGGCCCCGCCACTCCCACAGACCAAGGAGCGGAGGACATCGTGTCCGACCTCATCACGGCTGACCAGCCGGACGAACCCGAGCACGTGGGTGCCGAAGTCGTCGACATCACGACCAAACGCCCCGCCGCCCCGGCCCCCGCGCCCGCCGAAGCAGCCGCCCCCGCCCCGCCGGCCGTCCCGGACGACGCGGAAGAGGAGAGCGAGGCGCCCGCGCCGCGGCCGGTCGACCCGCCCGACCTGCCGTCGCCGGGCGTCACCATCTACAAGCGCAAGCCGGTCCTGCCGAGTTGGCTGCTGTCCAGGGCGGGATTCCTCTCGACCGTTCAGCGCGCGACCGGCAACGCCTGCTACGCCACGCTCTACCACGGCATCCGAACCCCCTGGTACGCGCTGCAACTCGGGGTGCTGGCGCCGCGCGGGGTGGCCCGCAAGGTCGCACAGACCAACCGGTGGGTGTGGGACGCCGAGTCCGCGCCGCTGCGCGCGTACGAGGTGATGCACGAGAACACGGCCGAGTACCTGAAGCTGTCGCGGCAGCGCGACCGGCGGGTACGGCTGCGGGTGCTGATGCTGACCGTCGGCATCATCTTCGGCGCCGTGTTCGCGCTGACCCTGTACGTCATGGCGCCGGGCTGGCTCGCGTTCCTGGCGTCCGCCGCGGTGCTGGTCGCCGGGTTCTGGGGCGCCCCGCACGACCAGCCCGTCATCGGCCCGGCGGTGCTGAAGACCGAGATACAGAAGCTGACCGGGCCGGTCGTGCTGCGGGCGCTGGACAACATCGGCAACGCCAAGCTGTCGGCCGCCATCAAGAAGGGCGGCGACATGAACGGGCTGCGTTTCACCTCCGAGATCACCCGCGACGGCCCCGGATACCGGGCCGAAGTGGACCTTCCGTGGGGTGTGACGCCGGAGGACATCATGGAGGCCCGCAAGCCGCTCGCCTCCGGTCTGCGGCGCAAGGTCGGCTGCGTGTGGCCGGCGGCCGACCCCGAGGAGCACGAAGGGCGCCTGATCCTGTGGGTGGGCGACAAGCCCATGAACGAGACCAAGAAGCCCGCGTGGCCGCTGCTGAAGGCCGGGCAGGTGGACCTGTTCAAGCCCGTCGTCTTCGGCAACGACCAGCGCATGCGGGATGTGGCCGTCACCTTGATGTTCGCCTCGGTCGTGGTCGGCTCCATCCCGCGCATGGGCAAGACATTCCTGATGCGCCTGTTCCTGCTCATCGCCGCCCTCGACCCGCGCGCCGAGATCTACGCGTTCGACTTCAAGGGCACCGGCGACTTCGGCGCCCTGGAGCCGGTCTGCCACCGCTACCGGGCAGGCGACGAGGACGAGGACATCCTCTACGTCCTCGAATCCCTCCGTGAGCTGCGTGCAGAGCTGCGGCGCCGGGCGAAGGTCATCAAGTCCCTGCCGCGCTCGCGCTGCCCGGAGTCGAAGGTCACCCCGGAACTGGCGAACGACAAGTCGCTACGGCTGCATCCGATCGTGGCCGGGTTCGACGAATGCCAAGTCCCCTTCGAGCACGAGAAGTACGGCGCCGAGATCGAGGAAATCTGCACCGACCTGGGCAAGCGCGGCCCCGCGCTGGGGATCGTGGCCCTGTTCGGCACCCAGCGCCCGGACGCCAAGTCCCTGCCCACCGGCATCTCCGCCAACGCCGTGCTGCGGTTCTGCCTGAAAGTCATGGGCCAGCCCGCCAACGACATGGTTCTCGGTACCTCGATGTACAGGGCCGGGTACCGGGCCACCATGTTCTCCCGCACCGACCGGGGCATCTGCTGGATGGCCGGTGAGGGAGACGACCCCCGCATCGTCGCCTCCGCGTTCGTCGACGCCGTCGGCGCTGAACAAGTCGTGGCCCGCGCGCGGAAGATGCGCGAGCAGTACGGCAACGTCACCGGCCACGCCATCGGCCAGCAGCCCGACAGCGCGGAAGCCGCCTTCGACCTGCTCGCCGACATCCTCAAGGTGGTGCCGGCCGACGAGGAGAAGGTGTGGAACGAGAAGGTCGCCGCCCGGCTCGCCGAGCTGCGGCCGGAGATCTACGGCGGCTGGAAGGCCGAGACCGTCACCACCAACCTGCGCCCGCACGGCATCACCGCACAGGACGTATGGGGCACCACGGAGAAGGGCAAGGGCACCACCCGCCGGGGAATCACCCGTGCCGACATCACCAAAGCCATCACACAACGTGACGGAAAGCGATCCGGGAACTGACGCGCACCACTGCTAGGTCTAGCAGCCGCCGCTGCTAGACCTAGCAGCCCCGCTAGCACCCGATCCATGCCCTGATCAGCAACCTAGCGCCTAGCACCCCACCTGCGGAAACACCGGAAACCCCGCCCGGAAGGCTCTCCATGACCCTCTTCCTCCTTGCTAGCACCTGCCTGCTCATCGTCACTCTCGGTTACGTGAGCCTGTGTGCCGGATCGCCGTTCGGCAACTGCCGCAAGTGCCGCGGCTTCGGCTACGCCCTCAAGACCGACCGCAAGGGACGGACCAAGCGCGGCAAGCACTGCCGCCGCTGCGACGGCCACGGCAAGCGCATACGCGTCGGACGCCACCTCTACAACCTGTGGCTGCGCATCTACCGCGACGGCACCCACACCCCCGCCCCCGCCCCCGCCTCCAAGCAGCCCACCCCGAAGGGATGACCCGATGGCCGTCACCGTCTCGCTCGTCGCCCTGTTCGGACTCGTCCTGTTCTTCCTGCTCCGCTCCAAGTCCCTCGGCTACGGCTCCGCGTTCATCGCCATCATGTTCGGCTTCTACCTCGCCTCCACGGGCGCCTCCAAGCCGATGAACGACCTCACCACCGCCGTCGTCAACGCCATCGGCAAACTCTGAGGAGCCGACCGTGAACGAACCCACCGCGGCCCGCCACTGGCTCGCGCTCGCGGCCCCCAAGGCAGCACCCGCCGTGGCCACGTCCACCATGCTCATCCTCGGCCGCATCTGGAACGCCAACGGCGCCGAACACTCCTTCGGCGACGCCGCGTTGATGACCGTCCTCGCCGCCGGGGCCGCCGCGGCCGGCGGGTTCGCGGCCGCCGGACGCGCCAGCGACAGCACCATCGCGGGAACCGCATTCGCCGCCTCCGGAGGGCTCGCCCTCGCCGGGGTCGCCGGATACGCCGACGGCCTCTCACTGCCGCTCCTGCTGTGGGCCCTGGCCACCGTCATCGCCTACGCCCTCGCGGCCCGGCACTGGCGCAACGACCGCCGCGACAGCATCGCCTACGAGCGGCACACGACCGAGCGGCGCGAGGAACACGCCCACGTCGAACGCGTCGAAGCCCTGCGCGCCGGGACACAGATCCAGGTCGCCCGCGAGGGAGCCGCCTACGCCACCGCGCTCGCCCAAGCCCTCATCCACCGCGAAGCCCTACCCGGCTTCGACCCGGCCGCCCTCACCAGGGCCGGGCTGCCCGAACTGCCCGCCACCGACACCACCAAGGAGATCCGAGGATGACCTACGACCCCGACGAGATCGTGACCGTCGAACTCGACTGCCACGAGTGGGAACGCTCCTACACCCGCCTCCTCACCCGCCGCCAGCTCGGCGAACTGCTCCTCAGCCTGGACACGATGGCCGACGAGACCGAAGCGGCCTACGAGGAGGGCACCGCGTGATCCGCCGCCTCATGGCCCGCCACCGCCTCGCGGTCCGCTACTGGAGCGCCTGGGTGTCCACCAGCCCCCGGGGCCGCCAGACCGGGCCCCGCCCGATCCTCGCCCTGCACCGCACGCCCGACCCCAACTGCCCCGACTGCGAGGGACGCGGCGAACTGGCCTACGGCGTCCAGGGCCAGGACGAACCCGAGTACAGCGACTGCCACTGCGCCCCGTTCCTGCCGCTGGCCTACCTGCGGCTGCCCAAGCGCCCGGCATGGCTGCACCGCCGGCACCCCGCACACGACTGCTGGTGCGCCGATCCGGCCTGCACCCACCACGAACCGCCGTTCTGACCCGCAAGGGGAAGCCACCGACACCGCCAAGGAGCGAGCATGCCCGGCAAACCCCCGACCGCCGCCGAACTCTCCGACGCGGCCGCGGAAGCCATCCGCGCCCTCAACCACGCCACCCGCCAGACCGGACATGGCCTGGAGTACCCGGGCGACGCCTACACCACCGTCGCCCACCTCTCCACCCTGGCCATGCGCCTGCCGCAAGCACTCGACCAGATCCGCGACTTCATCGACCGCCTGCACAGCAAGGGCCACCTGCGCAGCGACAACGGACCGGACGACCTGACCCAGCGCCTGGACGACCTCCGCGCCGGGATCACGGCGGCAAGCCGCTGCGCCGACGCCCTCCACGCGTGCCTGAATCAGGCCCACATCGCCTTGGGCCCGATCGGCTACGTCGAGTAGCTCCGCCCGGGGCGGCCGCCTCTCGCCAAAGACCGCGGCCGCCCCGGTTCTCCGTCCCTTCGACAGAAACAGGAGACCTCCAGCATGGCATCTGAGCCCGCGCACGCACAGCACTCCAACGTGCTGCCGATGCGCGACCGCACCACCGACGACCTCACCCGCGTGCCGCCCAACGACGTGGATGCCGAACAGGCCGTCGTCGGGGCCCTGATGCTCGCCCCTCACGTGATCGCCAAGGTGAGCGCGCTCATGGACCCCGCCGACCACTACCGCCCGGCTCACGAGACGATCCACCGCACGATCCTCGACCTGCACGGCCAGGGCCAGCCCGTCGACCCGATCACGCTCGGGCACTACCTCGAACAGGTCGGAGATCTGAACCGCGTCGGCGGCAAGGCATACCTGCACACCCTGGTGCAGGCAGTGCCTTCTGCCGCCAACGCCGAGTACTACGCGGAGATCGTGCACGGACTGGCCCGGCGCCGCCGCAGCATCGAAGCGGGAACCCGCATCGTGCAGGCGGGCATGGCGCCGGACGCCACTGATGAGGACTTGCGCGAGGCGCTGGCGCTGGGGGCCGAGACGCTGCCCGGGGTGTGGGCGGAGCCGATCCCGCTGAACCATCAGCCCAAGCTGCCGGTGTTTCCCACCCACGTATTGCCCTCCTGGCTGCGGGAGTTCGTGGAGGCCGTTGCCGAGGAGACCCAGACGCCACCGGACTTGGCCGGGACCCTCGCGCTGGCCGTGCTCGCCACGGCGGCCGGCGGCCGGGTCATCGTGCAGCTGCGTGGACGCTGGCGCGAGCCGACGAACCTGTTCGTCGTTGTCGCGCTGCCGCCGGGCAACCGCAAGTCGGCCGTCTTCGCCACGATGACCGCGCCCCTGCGCGCTGCGGAGAAGCTGCTTGTCTCCCACGCGGCCGGACGCATCGCCGAGGCGGAGGTAACGGCGAAGATGGCCCGTGAGGCTGCCGACAAGGCCGCCGCCCAGGCCGCCAAGGCGGAGGGCGCCGAGCGGGACGGGCTGACCGCCGAGGCCATCGCGCTCGCCCAGGCTGCCGATAGCCTCGAAGTCCCCGCCTCGCCACGCTTGTTGGCCGATGATTCCACTCCCGAAGTCGTCACGACCCTGATGAGCGAGCAGGGCGGGCGGCTGTCGGTGATGTCGGCCGAGGGGGGCATCTTCGACATCATCGCCGGACGCTACTCCGGCACCCCCAACATGGAGGTATTCCTCAAGGGCCATGCCGGGGACTGGCTGCGCGTCGACCGCCGAACGAGGACGGAGAGCATCGAATCCCCGGCCCTGACCATGGGTTTGGCCGTGCAGCCCGACGTACTGGAAGACATCGGCAAGAACCGTGGCTTCGACGGGCGCGGGTTGCTCGCCCGCTTCCTGTACGCGCTGCCCGAATCCCTCGTCGGCTACCGCAAGCCCAGCCCGGACCCCGTCCCCGAGCACGTCGCCGAACGCTACGAGCACACCGTCACCACGCTGACCCTGGCGCTGGCCGAGTGGACCGACCCCGCCATTCTTCACCTGACTCCGGACGCGGACCGGACCCTTGCCGCCTACGACCAGCACCTCGAACCCCACCTCCGGGCTCGCGGCGGTCGGTTGGGACACATCACCAAGTGGGCCAGCAAGCTGGTGGGAGCCACGGCCCGCATCGCCGGCCTGTTGCACCTGGGCCAGCACCCGGAAACCGGCTACACCAAGCCGATCAGCGGCGAGACCATGAACGCCGCCATCGAACTCGGCGACTACTTCGCCACCCACGCCCTGACCGTCTTCGACCTGATGGGCGCTGACGCCGCACTCGCCCGCGCCCGCACCCTGCTGACGGTGCTGGAAGAGAACGGGTGGGAGAGCGTCACCCGCCGCGACCTGTTCGCCAAGCTCTCCCGCTCCGAGTTCCCCACCGTCGCGGACCTGGAGCCCGCCGTGGCACTCCTGGAGGAACACGGCTACCTCCGCAGCGAGACACCACCCCGCACGGGCAGGCGCGGACGGCCCCCGGCCCCCCGCTACCTCATCCACCCCCAGGTACGCGAGGCCGGGGCATGACCCCTGCGGCCCCCTCCCGCGCACGAGCCCGTACGCAGAAACCGCAGAATACGCAGAAACCCCCGGCCACCCCCGCTGACCAGCACGGACGGCCGACCGGGCCCGCCGCCGCAAAAATCCTCGAAAGTGCCGCAGAAATCCGCCCGGCCCCCGCCCGGCACCGCCGGCCCGCACCCGCCCCTGATTTTTGCGGAGATTCCCGCGATTTTTGCGGCAGCCACCCCCGCACCCCCACCACCGCAGGTCAGACCGCACATCCCCAGGTTTTTGCGGATTCTGCGGTTTCTGCGGCTGACGCCCGAAGCGAGAGGAGGACAAGGTGATGGCCAACTCACCGCGGAACACACTGCTCACCCTCGTTCAGGTCCTCGCCGAGCTCGGTATGAGCCGCGCCGCCTTCTACCGGCTGCGCGCACGCGGCAAGGCACCCAAGGTCATCAAGCTCCCGAATGGTCAACTACGCGTCCGCCGCAGCGACCTTGACACCTGGCTCGCCGACCACGAGCAGTCCTTCGCCTGAACTCACAGCCAACCCGAGGGAGCCCGCCACCCGGCGGGCTCCCTCGCTTCGTACGAGGAGATTCGCCCTGCCTACCTTCGATGTCCGCATTTGGGGTATCCGCCGCCGGGATAGCAAATCCTCTCCTTACCAGCTACGTTGGCTGGTCGGCGGACATAAGCATCAACAGCCCTTCGCCACCTGGACGTTGGCCGACGGGCGCCGCTCCCAGCTGCTCACCGCTGCCCGGAGCGGTGAGGCGTTCGACGAGGAGACCGGGCTTCCTGTCTCGGAGTTGCGGAAGCTCAACCGCGTCACCTGGTACAGCCACGCCAAGGACTACGTGGACATGAAGTGGCCCGGCGCCGCGGCCAAGCACCGAGCGAGCATTGCCGAGAGCCTGACCCTGGTGACCATCTCGGTGTGTCCCAACGCCAAGGGGCGCCCGGAGTCCGAGTTGCTGCGGCGGGCCCTGTACCAGTGGGCCTACAACGCCGGGCGTCGGCAGCAGGAACCGCCGGAGGCCGAGGCCGCCGCGCTCGCGTGGGTCGAGAAGCACTCACCGGCCATCGCCGACCTCGACAGCGCCCAGCGCATGCGTACGGTGCTCGACTTCCTGGCGAAGAAGAAGGACGGCACGCCGGCCGCCGCCAACACCGTCAGACGTAGGCGAGCGGTGCTGAGCAACTGCCTCAACATCGCCGTGGAGCGGGAGTTGCTGCTCAGCAACCCGTTGGCCCGGGTGCGCTGGAAGGCTCCCAAGTCCGTCGAGGAACTGGACGAACGAAGCGTCGCCACGCCCGCTCAGGCCCGTGCCCTACTCACCGCCGTGCGCGAGCAGGGCAAGCGTGGCGAGCACCTCGAAGCGTTCTTCGGGTGCATGTACTACGCGGCCATGCGGCCGGAGGAGGTCTCCGTCCTGAGCCGTGCGCAGTGCGTCCTGCCGGACTCCGGTTGGGGTCGGCTGAACCTCGCCGGGGCCCGGCCGCAGGTCGGCTCGGCCTGGACGGACGACGGCAAGTCGTACGAGGAGCGTGGTCTCAAGCACCGCCCCCGGCGAACCGTGCGTCCGGTGCCCATTCCTCCCGTGCTGGTCGGGCTGCTGAAGCGGCACATCGAGCAGTTCGGCACCGGGAAGGACGGCCGGCTGTTCCGGGCGGTCGAGGGCGGGCCGGTTCGCTCGCAGGAGTACGGGGCGATCTGGAAGGAGGCCCGGGGTCGCGCCCTCACCCCGGACCAGGTCGCCTCGCCCCTGGCCCGCATCCCGTACGACCTGCGCCATGCCTGCGTGTCGTTCTGGCTCCGCTCCGGCGTGAGCCTCGCCGAGACCGCGCGTCGAGCGGGACAGAGCGTGGCGGTGCTCCAGCGCTACTACGCAAAGGTCCTCCACGGCGAGGAGGAGCGAATGAACGAGCTCATCGATCGCGGCTTCGCCGAGCAGGACAACACGGAGCACAAGCCCGGCGAGCTGGCCGCAGGTTGGCCACACGCGCTGGACGAAGCTGAGACACCAGAGATACGCGGTGAGACAGGGTGAACCGGGAAGGGGTGCCCCGAACCAGGGGCACCCCTTCTGACCAGCATCTACGCTGACCTCGGCGGAGGCTGAGGGATTTGAACCCTCGGTGACATCGCTGCCACGACGGTTTTCAAGAGGGTCGCGGGGACGGGCCCAGCAGAGGCCTGACCTGCATGTTCACGGGGTAATCCGGCCGTGCGAAGGGTCTTGGGGGACGCCTGGGGGACGGGCCTCCCCCCAGATCCGGCCTGCGTGTCCGGTCGCTCACGCTCCGACACCTCCGAACGCCCCGTCCGGCCCCCCTGGTCCAGGCCCTCCGGCTACTCAGCGGCGGGCGTCAATTCGTCGGATGCACCGTCTCTTTACGTCCTCGCGGTTCTTGCCGCCCCGTCAGCCACGCCGGAACGATGCCGTGTTGTCAGCCAGCGGGGTGCGTAACAGCGGACGACTGTACTTCCGCGCTGCCCCGCAGGTCAGACTCCACGATCGCGAAGGGATGCCGACATGAGACGCAAGAGATTAGGGCTGCCCCGGGTGCTCTCGGTGCTCGCGGTAGCGTTCGCCACCTCCGTGGGCGTCACCACGGGGGCGACCGCCGCACCACCGTCCGACAGCACCTCGGGGCACGCTGCGACGGCGACGCAGACGATGAAGTACGTCACCGTGGTCGATGTCGTCCCGGCAGGGCAGCAGGTGCAGATCAAGCTCGCTGACGGCAGGAGCCTCACGATCTCGCGCGAGGCGTACGAGAAGGTCAGCAAGGACTGGGAAGCCAAGCACGTGGTCCAGCGCGGCACGCTGGTACCCCCGACGACTCTCCCCGGCGACTGCGGCTCGTCCTGGGTGACCATCGGCTTCCAGAACACGAACTCCAGGCCGTACCGGATGAACACCGGGTTCACCACCGACAGCGCGGCCACCTCGTACGACTGGTGGGTGCGCATCTACGGGCCCGGCGGCTACTACTACGGGTACGAGTCGAGCGGCAGTCTCTTCTTCCGGCACAAGTGGAACGGCGGCCACACAGGCGACGGGCCGCGCGGAAACTGGGAAGCTCACCTCGACACTCAGTCCTGGGCCGTCACGACCGCCGGCGTGTGCAGCTCGGCCGGTCCCATCGACTTCCAGTACCTGTGAACCCGGGCTGACCCGGCCAGTGCGGAGCGGCGCCGTTCTTGACGTTGCTCCGCACCCTTCCGCCGGGTGCCGCCCCGCTGCGACACTCCGGCCCATGCGGCACACCAGCGGCCAACACCCGGGCCGCGACCCCGACTCAGCGTTACGAGCCCTGGTCGCGCACCCGCCCTTCCCCGTCCACGGCTTGCGTGAGCCGACCGTGACCCCTGCAGCCCTCGCCGAGGCCCATCGGGTGGGCGGGCGCTGGATATCGGTGACCCTGGCGTACGGCCAATGGGACAGCTCTGCAGGGCCGTTCGTGGCCGTCACCACTCTCGCACCGGACGACCGGTCGGCCCAAGCTGACCCCCGCAGCGCCTTGACGGCGGCCGTCGAGCTGGAAGAGGAGCGGTACGCCTCTCTCAACGACGAGCAGCACCCGGCCGCTTCTGGCCCTGTCGACATCTCCGAGGCACGCGTCCGCTGTGACTCCACGCCGGCAACCGCCGCTCTGGGACGACGGGGTGCCCTATGGGCGCTCGTACTCGACCTGGACAGCCAACGACTCGTCGCAGTCGGCAGCGGAGTCGAACCCGAGTCTGTCGCGGTGGGGCAGGTCCAGGACCTCGATCCGTTCCTGCAGGGGCGCAGCACCCTGCTGCAGCGCATGACGGAAGCCGTAGAGCACTCCGCAGCACCGCGTCCACAGCCTGATGTCGCCGGTGGAGCAGTTCGAGCGCTGGCCATGGCATACAGCTCCGGCGAGCCTGCAGCAGAGCGGCGCAGCACGCTCTGGGCGGCTGCTGTCGACGAACTCACCAGTCGGCCGGGAGAGTCCGCAGATAGGGCTCGTCAGTTGGCGACATCCATGGTCAACCACATCGTCCATCTCGCCCAACATGTGCCTTGGTTCTCGGCGGACCCCACCCTGCGCGCAGCGGCGGTCGGTGAGACAGCCGACTTCGCCACCGGCCGTGTGGACGTGCCGAGCCACGCGGCCCAGCGAGCCTGGGACGAGTACTGGCACGCTCACCCGAACCAATCCGACGCCACCCCCGACGCTCGACGAGCAGAGCCGGCCCACCTCACGGACATCCTGCTGCCGCGCTGGATCGAGGCCTGGAACACCTGGCGCGAGCGACGCTGACCCTCCCGGGCGGTGCGACTCAGCACGGGGAACCTGGACTTTCTGGACCCCTCTACGCGTGCGCGCGCGTTACGCGCGCGAGCTGAGGCATCAGCGGAACACCAGCTAGCGGCCATACACGCTCTCGTACGAGGCAGAACCACCCAACGGTGCGTTCGTCGACGATCTGCGTGAGGGCATCCCGCGGTTCGCTGTCCACCAAGCCGGGGGGAGTCTGCCGCACGATGAGCTCCGCAGCCACCAGGACGTCGCCGGGGGCACAGCCGTGGTCTCCCAGGCCTTCACGGATGGGGGGCGTGGTCCCCTCTCCCTGTCCGGACTACGATCTGCGTATGGAGGGGATGTTGGGTGGGATGTGTGGCGCGTGGCGAAAGTCTTCTTTGCCGGGTTTCCTGGAAGTGAGTAAAAACGGGGCCTGGGCGAGATGAATGCCCAGGTCGTGGCCTGTGGTCCCCGCGCACGCGGGGTTGGTCCCCACCGGGCTTTCGCCGTTTCTGGCGAAGTCTCGTGGTCCCCGCGCACGCGGGGTTGGTCCATGGAATGGCCCACCAGCACCAGGGGCCCCTCGGTGGTCCCCGCGCACGCGGGGTTGGTCCCAGCGAGATCTCGGCACGCCTGCACAGCGAGACGCGGTCCCCGCGCACGCGGGGTTGGTCCCTGGGCGAGCGCACTCGTGCGGCCGCCCTCGCGGCGGTCCCCGCGCACGCGGGGTTGGTCCCCGGGCCCGGGTCTCCACCGTGACCCCGCCCGTGTGGTCCCCGCGCACGCGGGGTTGGGCCCGAAGTAAGTTCAGTAAGTTCGGTACGTTCTGAGTGGTCCCCGCACACGCGGGGTTGGTCCCGATCAGGCCCTGACGTTGGAGTGTTAGCGTGACGTTTCCCGCGTGTGCGGGGGTGATCCCAAGCTCATCCGCGCTGCCCCCATCTTCGAAGTGTGGTCCCTGCACGCGCGGATGCGCCGGAACTAGAGACGGTCGATACGCCGGTCCGTGCCAATGAGCTGAGCGGGAGTGTGTTCGGGGGATGGGTCCCAAGTCCACGAAGGTGTACAACACGATTCGCGCACGGGTCGCATCGGGGGAGTTCGCCCCCGGGGACAAGCTCCCATCGGAGCGGGCGCTGAGTGAGGAGCTGGGCATCGGTCGCACCGCCCTGCGGCAGGTCCTGGCCCGGTTGCTTGCCGAGCACGTGCTGGAAGTACACGGACGCAGCTCTTACCGGGTGCCGGCGCGGCCCGTGAGTGTTGCCTCACCGGGTGAGTTGGAGCCGTGGCGGATCCACGGGGAGAGAACCGTCTACGACAACCGGTGGGTGCAGCTGGCCCTCGTCGATGTCGAGCCGCCGGGCGTCGAGCGATTCGAGCATCACGTCGTACGGCTGCAGCACGTCGCGATCGCGGCCGTGCTCGACGACCAGGACCGGGTGCTCATGCTCTGGCGGTACCGCTTCGTGCCGGACGCCTGGGGCTGGGAGCTGCCGGGCGGGATCGTGGACGAGGGCGAGGAAGCGCTCGGGACTGCCCTGCGGGAGGTCGAGGAAGAGACCGGCTGGCGGCCGGCGGGGCTGGAGCACGTGGTGACCTATCAGCCCATGGTCGGCATGGTGGACTCACCGCACGAGATCTTCGTCGGGCACGGTGCGAAGCGGATCGGCGATCCGACCGACGTCGAGGAGGCCGGCCACATCGCCTGGGTTCCCCTGGCGGACATCCCCAGCCTCATGGCACGCGGCGAACTCATGGGCTCGGGGACTCTCGTGGCCCTTCTGCATGTACTGGCTTCTCGTGGGCGCGGTGCTGCTGCAGCCGTTCCATGAGCCTGTGTGGGTGAGCTGGGTGTGCGGGAGGGGAGCTCCTGACCACTCCTTGGAGAGCGAGCAAAAACGCTGCCTTGCGCTGGCAAACGCCCAGTCGACGCTTGTGGTCCCCGCGCACGCGGGGGTGATCTGAACGAAAGGAGTCTCGTGTCTGCACCGAATCCGCGTGGGACATACCTGCGGATCGCCAATGCCCTGCGGCATGGGCTGGACGCGAAGGTGGGACAGCGAGGGCTGCCCTCTGAGGCGGACCTCATGCGTGAGTACGGTGTCTCGCGTACCACTGTCCGGCGTGCCCTGCACGTGCTCGCGGCGGAAGGGCTGATCGAGTCGCGGCCTGGCATTGGCTGGACGGTCCGCGTTGGCACCGGTATGCCGCCGCTTGTCGACCGGGTGCGCGCGGAGCTCGCTGCAGGAGGCTTCAAGGTCGGTGGAGTGTTTCACTCAGAGTCGTCCCTCTGCGAGCGCTTCGGCGTCTCGCGTTCGGCCCTTCGGAAGGCCTTGGGTCAGCTGGAGGGCGAAGGTTTCCTCGAATCCGTACACGGCAAGGGCCGGATCGTGAAGGCTCTCCCGCCGGCGGCTGGCACCCCGTAGGGTCGCTGCACATGGAACTCATCACCTGGGCCCACGAGCTTGCCGAGTCTCTGCTGGCTGAGCCGCTACCGCGTCGATGGGCGCATTCCTGCGGCGTGCAGGAGCGGGCTCGTGGTCTTGCTCCTGTCTTGGGCGCCGACGCGGAGTTGCTGGAAGCCGCCGCCGTGCTTCATGACATCGGGTATTCGCCGCAGCTCGTCGCGACCGGCTTCCATCCACTCGACGGAGCCCGGTTCTTGCGCACCGTTGAGCACGCGGATGAGCGCATCGTGCGGCTCGTCGCTCATCACTCCTGTGCGCTGCTGGAGGCGGAGGAGCGAGGGTTGCGGGGTGAGCTAGAGGCCGAGTTCGATTTGGAGCAGCCGCATTTGGTGGACGCACTGCTGTACAGCGACATGCACACCACTCCCAATGGAGGCCCTACGACGTCTACTGACCGTGTCGCCGAGATCGTCGGCCGATACGGCTCGGAGAGCATCGTCGGACGTTTCATCCGGCGCGCTGAGCCCGAGATCCACGCGGCCAGCAGACGCGTCAATCGTCGGCTTGCCGACATCGGTGCTCCTCAACCGATGTAGGGCCGATCTCGCTGTTCATCGAGGCCGTGATCGATGCGGAGGCGCATCGACGGGTGAATGTCCAGGAATTCCAGGTCAGCCGGGAGTACCCAACGGACCTCCTTGGACTCGCTACTTGTCCGGAGTTCGCCACCGATCGGACGTGCGCGGAAGCAGATGGAGAACTGTTGACGGACCTCACCGTCGTCGTACGCCATGACGTGCCCGGGGTCGGTGTAGAGACCACTCACCTCCAGGACCTCGACGCGGATGCCCGTCTCTTCCTCAACCTCACGCACTACCGTGTCCTTGATGAACTCGCCGATGTCGTGACCGCCGCCTGGGAGAGCCCAGAGATCGTTGTCAGTCTTGTGGATAAGCAGCACGGCACCAGCTTTGTTGCGCACTACTGCGGTCACCGACGGGACAACCGAATTCGCCGTTGGCGCCTGCGGGTCGTGAAAGTAGTCGGTCCGGCTCATACAGTCGCTCCCAGGCCATGAGGACTGCGGATCGTGCGAGCCCCCTGCCAAACACGTTCAATACTCTCGGCGTACGAGTCGAACAACTCGCCACCCGGTATGCGGGTCAAGTGCAGTACTGGGGCCAGGTAGGCGCCAATGCCATAGATATGCCCATTGGCGGCAAGCTCGTCGTCAGACCGATAGAGCGAGTTGTAGAGCGTCGTGGTGTGCAGGCGAAACTCGACACCCGGCAGGCCGAATAACGGAGTGTAGTTGACCAGCGCATTCCTGACCTTGCTGGCCATGCTGGCGCCAATACCTTCGTCCTCCCCGCGTTGGGCGACTGCAGGGCACTCGGGGTCGCCCAGCATGAAGCGGACTGAGACGCCAGCGGCTGATTTTTCCCGGACGACCTTGATGAATGCTGGGTCTTCGCTCAGCCAGAAACCTGAGTACACCAGGACGTCGAAGGTGTGCGTTGCCTTGGCATATAGCCCCGGCCAGAAATCCCTTGGCACGACGGCGCGGTGAGGATACAGCCTCACCAGCTCCGCCTGCCCTGCTTCACGTACCTCGTCAGTCGTCCGCTCGTCCGGCCACAGATAGGAGATGTCGCGCTGGAGCAGGTTCGCCAAGGCGTACTGCGACCGTCGGTACGGCTTTCTCCCGTCGATGTTGATCCATCGGTCGACCGTCTTCGGGTCCACCCCGATCTGTATCGCCACCTGATCAACGGTCATGCCGCGTGCCACGATCGCACTGCGCAGGCGCTCGTTCGCCATGCCGCTCTCCCCGAGGAAGGACGCCTTGGGACGACTTGCACGGTACTGAAACGTCCGCCAACTCGTCCACCACGTGGGTGACTTGTCGTCGCCGCCACCGCGAGCCTTGTGCTTGCGCAGACATCTGATCCTGCGGAACCAGCTTGCGAAGAGGGCTTGACGACTGCTCGTGTCTCATCCACATTGAGATACAGGTACTACATGTCTCGCTCGCTGAGAGGCATGCGAAAGCCCCGCGTGCGTTGGTTCCGGAGGTGCGGTCTCACCGTCCGGTCCCCGCAGCGGGGCTCCCACATCAGTCCTGTTCTAAGGAGTACTGATGCTCAATCAGCGTATGCCCTTACCCAAGTGCTGTCCCGCCCCGGTGCCGTCGGTGTCCGAGCTGACGGCGGCGCTCGCGGTGGTGTCGGCCTTCCTGGACGGGTTCGAGGGGCTGCCGGCCCCGTCGGTCACCGTCCACGCCGACGCCGTGGGGATCCAGTTCGCGCACATGCCGGCGGGCGAGATGTTCCCGGCCGTGGCGCGTCTGGCGCGGCTGCTGGGCTCGGAGGCCCGCCTGAGGCCCGTCTCCGACAGCTGGCACTTCCAGGCCCGTGGGCAGTTGCGGGGGCTGGAGGTGTCGGTGTTCGCGGCGGTGGACATGGCCACCGACCCGGTGCGTGCCGGTGGGGCGGTCGCGTGATGTCCGCTGTCGTCGGGTACGACCGGCGTCCGGTGTGCGGGACGGTTGCCTGTCCCCGGTGCGGGTGCAGGGTCTATGTCTCGCGGTGCCGGACGGCGGCGCGTGAGATGTGCGGGTCCTGCGGCTGTGAGTGGCCGCCGGCCGCGCGGGTCGAGCGGGCGGAGGTGCGGTGATGGCCATCCGTGCCTGCAGGCGTCCGCACCTGCGGACGGTGAGGCCGCAGCCGTTGCCCGGCCGCCATGGCGGGGGTGAACGGCCGGTGCTCGGTGCCGACTTGACGGTGCTGGAGCACGCGGTGTGTGCCGAGGTCGACCAGGACCTGTTCTTCGACAGCACTCCGGCGGCGGTCGAGCTCGCGAAAGAGCTGTGCGCCCGCTGCCCGGTGATCGAACGCTGTCTGAGGCGGGCCCTGGACGACAACGAGCGCTACGGCGTCTTCGGCGGGCTGACCGCCGAGGAGCGCCAGGCGCTGCGGCGCCGGGAGCGGAGGCGGACGGCATGAGCGCGTTCCTCCCGCCCGACTCGTCCGTGCCGCACGGCCAGGCCCCGGTCACGGTCGTCTTCGACGCCTGCGGGCGCCAGGTCTTCCCCGCCCCGCCGCCGGTACCGGGGTTCGGTCACCACTGCGCTGTCTGCAACTGCTCGCCCGCCGGGCCGGGTGCGCGGGCGGCGGCGCGGTGGTCGCCCGGTGCGGCCGTGGCCGCGGGCGCGGCCGGCGCCCTGGTCGTCGGCACGGTCCTGGTGGCCCTGCTGCTGTCCGTCGCCTTGGTTGCGGTGGCGGTGGCGGTTGCCGCGCTGTCCCTGACGGTCGTCGCGCTCGTCGTGCGCTCGATGCTCAGCAGCCCGCACCCGGGCCGCCAGCAGCGCCACCGCTGACCTCCTCCTCCCCCTTCCTTCCTCTCGTCGCTGTCGGGCACGCGCCGTGCCGTGCTGCCCGTCCGTGCCCGACAGCCCCTTATTCCAAGGAGGTTGAGCCTCGCCATGGCTCCGCCCACTGTGAAACGCCCGCCGTCGGCGGCACACGAGATCAAAGACCTCCGGCGCCGGCTCGCCGTGCTGCGGCGTGAGCACGCCGGGCTCCTGGCCGCCGCGCGGGCCGCGGTCGGCGCGTACTACGACGGCGAGCCCGAACCCCTGGCCCCCGTCATCGACGCTCTCGACGAGCTCCGGGCCCTGCCCGAGTACCTGCCCCGCCTGACCGGGGCGGCCGAGGCCGAACTGGCCGGTGCCGGGCCGCTCGTGGGGAGGCGGCTCGCGTGAGCGCACAGACCCGCTGCCACGTGTGCGGCTGGCGCCGCACCTACCGCAGCCAGAAGGCCGCCGCACGGGCCGGCCGCTCCCACGTCTGCCAGCCCGCCACCCCGAAGGGAACCCGGACGTGAACGCCCTGACCTGGCCGGTCGGCCGCATGGCCGCCTTCGACACCGAGACCACCGGCACCGACTGCCACCACGATCGCATCGTGGCCGCCTCCGTCGTCACCGTCGGCGGCGGAGCACAACCCGCCCGCCAGGACTGGCTGCTCGACCCCGGGATCGACATCCCGGCCGCCGCCACCGAGGTCCACGGCATCACCACGGAGAAGGCCCGTGCCGAGGGCACCGACCCGGCGACAGCGATCACCCGGATCACCGAGATGCTGGAGTCGCTGCTGCAGGACGGTGTGCCGCTGGTGGTCTTCAACGCCCGCTTCGACCTGACCCTGCTGGACCGCGAGTGCCGCCGGCACGACCTCGTCCCGCTCGCCGTGCGCCTGCCGCGCGGCGAACTCGCCCCGGTCATCGACCCGCTGGTCATCGACAAGCAGGTCCAGCCCTACCGGCGCGGCTCCCGCAGGCTGCGGGACGTCTGCGCGCACTGGCAGGTCCGCCACGACGGCGCGCACAGCGCGGCCGCCGACGCGCTCGCGGCCGCACGCCTGGCCTGGCGCCTGGGCCACGTCTACCCCCGCCTCGGCGCCATGGACCTGCACCCCCTGCACCAACTGCAGGTGACCCGGGCCGCCGAGCAGGCGGCGAGCCTGCAGGCGTACCTGCGGCGCAAGGACCCCACCGCGTACGTCGAGCCCGCCTGGCCGTACATCCCCCACACCCCCAGCTCTCCTGAAGGAGCCGCACCATGACCACCCCGACCGGCCTCCGGACCGCGGGCTTGCGGCAGGCCGTGACCAGGGTCCTGCCGCACATGGACACCGCAGACGTCTTCCGCCTCGACGGGCTGTTGCTCGACTACGACGGGACGAGCCTGTTCGCGGTGGCCAGCGACCGCTACACCCTCGCGGTTGCCGCTGTGACGGTGCACAACTCCTGCGAGTCCTGCGAGCCGTGGACGGTGTTCCTCGACGGCATCGAGGCCAGGACGCTGGCCGAATTCCTCAACCGCACCGGCTTCCACGAGACGGTGACGATCGGCCCCCGCCCCGCCCGTTACGACGACGAAGTACCGACGGTACGGGCCACTTCACCACACGAGAGCATCGACCTCGACACCGAAGAGTGGGAGAACGACCTCTTCTGCTGGCGTGCGATCGTGCGCACGCACCTGGCCGGCCCGGGAGCCGGCCCTGTCCTGCTGAACCCGGAGCTGCTGGACCGGTGGAGCATCCTCGACCAACCCGCCTCGGTACGGCTGCCCGGCGAGCACGGAGCAGTGACCATCACGGCCGAGCACTTCCTGGGACTGCACATGCCGATCCGGCTCGGATCGGGCTATCGCGGTGAAGAACTGGACTGGTGGCGGTCCGTCATCGACGCGGACCGGCCCCACGACGACACCGACACGGCCCGAAAGGCGGGCTGACTCATGGCCTTCCCGCTGCCCGAGGGCGTCACCGTCATGGACCCCGCCATCCGCTACGGCCGTTACTTCGCCGTCGGCGCGATCGGCTTCGGTGAGCTCGTCGTCCGCTGGCACGTGTGGGACACCGCCGGCACCTACGCCGGGTTCGCGACCACGCCGGAGCTGATCGGCCTGGTGATCGCCCGCTACGAGCGCGAGAACGACCTGTAGCCCCCTGCTGCCCGCCCGGCGTACCGGACCGCCGAGCCCGTGCCGGGCGGGCCTCATCTCCCCCTTCTTTTCCACTCTTCTCCTGAGACGGAGGCCCTGCTGATGCACTCGACTGTGCTGGCCGCCGCGTCCGCGCCGGTGGTCACGGTGTCAGTCACCCTGCTGCTGATCGTCGTCGGGATCGCGCTGTGCGTGTGGGTCGGGCACCGCTGGTCGACCCTGCTCCTCGGCCTGCTGATCGGCCTGTTCCTGACCGGTACCAGTGTCGCCGAGGGCACCAAGAAGGCCGTCAGCACCGTGGCCACCACCACGGTCCACGCGCTCTCCGAGGCCGTCCAATGACCGCCCGCACGGCCACCGAGGTGACGGTCCGTCGGGACTGGCTGTCGGAGGCCGGCATGGGTGCCGTCGGGCTGGCGGCGGCCGCGTCGTCCTATGCCGCGCTGCAGGATCTGGCGTTGCGTACGGGCTGGTGGCCGTGGCTGTCGTGGCTGCTGCCGCTGACCGTCGATGCCTACGCGATGACGGCCGTACGGATCTGGCTCGGCCGCGCCACCCGCAACACCACCGCCCGCACGTGGGCGAAGGCGAACGCGATCGGCGGGATCGCCCTGTCGGTCGCCGGGAACGCCGTGGACCACGCTGCCGCGGCAGGGGTGATCGCGGTGTCCTGGCCGCTGATCGTGGCGGTCTCCGCGATCCCGCCGGTCGTCCTCGGCCTGCTGGTCCACATGGCACACCTGCGCGGCCTGCCCCCCGCCGACACCGGCAGCGGCACCCCCGCCCACGGCGAGTCCGCCGAGCCCCGGCAGCCCGCAGCCGACGACCGTCCGGCCACCGCGCAGCAGGCCTCCGCCGCCGACACGACGGCACCCCTGCCGACCGTCCCGCCCCCGCCCCCTGCCGTGGTCCGGACGTCGAAGCCCCGGCAGCCCCGCCGCCGCACGCCCGCCGACACCGGGCAGCGCAAGGCCCTGCCGCCCGGCAGCACTGACGAGGAGCTGATCGCGGCAGCCCGGCAGCGCATCGCCGAGGAGGGCGAGGCCTCGGCGACCTGGCTGATCAAGACCTTCGGCATCGGCACCGGCCGCGCAGGCCGCATCCGCGACGCCGCCGCCCAACTCCCGGCCCCGGCAGCCCCGCTGGCCCTGCTCCCCGGCACCCCGCCCGCTGTCGACCTCACCAAACACCGCACCACCGAATCCACCACCGAATCCACCACCGATTCCGCAGAGGAGTCCGCCGCATGACCATCCGCGCCCAGTCCACCCGCACCACCGGCGTCTTACGCGGCACCGCTGCCGCCGTGGACACCCTGCTGTCCACCTTCGGCTTCCTGATCCTGCTGATCGGCGTCGACGGCGCCCTGGGCAGCAACGTCTTCGTCTCCCCGCAGGACCACCCCAGCCCCTACCTCTTCACCGCCGTCGGAGCGGGCTCGCTCGCCGCCGCCCACGGCATCAGCACCCTGCTGCGCAACCTGGCCCACCGCGCCGAGACCCGTCCGGCCGCTCTCCTGTCGTCCGCCGACACCTCCCGGAAGGACGAGGCCCGATGACCGCCCTCGTGCAGGCCCTGCCGATCGCCGCACCGCTGGCCGGCTGGGCAGCCCACGCCCTGTACCTGGCCCGCCGCCTGCGCACCGCCCGCACCGACCCGCTGACCGGGCTGATGTGCCGCGACGAGTTCACCGTCCGCGCCCGCCGCGCTGTCCGCCACCCCCACGCCGTCGTGGTGCTGCTGGACCTGGACGACTTCAAGTCCGTCAACGACACCTACGGGCACGCCGCCGGCGACGACGTGCTCGCCGCGACCGGCGAGCGCCTGGCCGACTGGGCCGAGTACTACGGCGGGTTCGCCGCCCGGCTCGGCGGTGACGAGTTCGCCGCCGTGATCCGCCTCGCCCCCGACACCCCCATGACCACGGTCATGACCGACGGCCTCATGCCCCAGCTGGCCGAAGTCGTCGCCGTCCGCGACGAGTTCGTATGGCCGCGGGCCTCGGTCGGCCTGTGCCGCACGGTCCACCGGCCCGGTGTCGGTCTGCCGCAGCTGCTGCGGGGCGCGGACGAAGCGATGTACCGGGCCAAGGAACTGGGCCTGCGCTGGCAGACCGCGCACTCGGTCGATGTCCACCCCACCGCGAACGGCCGCCGTACCGGCCGCCCCGGCACCTCCCGCGCCGCAACGGCCCTGGCCAGGAAGGAGAGGTGACTGTGTCCCGCAGGCATACCACCGTCCGCATCCCCCAGCAGCCGCGCTCCTGGCGCCGGCAGCCCACCCCTGTTGTGGTGGTCGTCCCCGAACAGCTCACCTGGCGCCAGCGGGCCGCCTACGCCATCGGCCACGCAGCATGGCGCCGCCGCCGAGCCTTCCTGCCCACTGCCGCCACCCTGGCCTGCTTCACCGCAACGGCCGTCGCGCACCTCCTGGCCCCGTGGCTGTGGATCCCACTCGCCCTGGTCACCGCCGCCGCCCTGGTCCAGCTCGCGTGGGCACCCGTACGCGAACCGGGCATCCGCACCCGGCGCTACGGGCTCGTGGCCATGACACTGACGGCCGGGACGTGCGCGACCGCGTCCGTCGCCTTCGGCCCGACAGCCGCACCCCTGCCGCTGCTCTGGCTGCTCCTGGCCCTCGCCGCCCACATCACCCGCCACCGGCTGCACCCGGCCGCCCGCCCCGCTGAACAGGCCCCGGAGGAGAACAGCTGATGGCCCCCACGAACGGCATGAACGGCAACTCCGGCTCCGCGCCCGGCTGGAAGACCGGCAACACGGTCAACTGGCACAAGACCAACAGCAACGGAACCTCCAACGGCTCCTCCCGGAGCGGCCCCCGCTACCGCAACACCAGCAACCAGTACCACTTCCACTTCGGCGGCTCACGCCCCGGCAGCGGTGGCGGCAACCGGAACACCGGCCAGGGCAGCGGCAACGGGGCGGGTTTCTCCCGCAACGGCCACCAGCGCCACCGGGGCACGCACAGCCCGCTGGCGGACCCGGAGTTCTTCTCCAACGCCGACATCCGCAACTACTGCGAAGCCGGCCGCGGCCTGTTCCTGCAGCTGTCCTTCGAACTCGCCACCGCCTCCGAGGTGCTGCACGCGGTCCTCAAGGAAGTCCCCGACGCCGAGGGCCAGGCATTCGGTGCGCGGATGCGCGCACGGCGCGTGTCCAGGCGGCTGAAGAAGGCCGCCGAGGACGCACGGGACACCGCCAAGAACCTGGCCGCCACCTACGCCGCCTTCCAGCGCGAGTACGACCCCGAACTCGCCCCCTACCGCACCCGGCGGCGCCCCTCGCACCGGCGCTTCGACTTCACCACCTGACCCACCCCCACACAAGTCCCGTACGTGAAGGAGGCCGACGGCCGTGCCCCCCGCCCAGCCCTCGACCGAGCAGATCCACGAAGAGCAGCTGCGCGCCGCCTCCGGCGGCGGTGGCGTCATCGAGTACCTGCTCCACCGCGTCAAGCCGCACCTGCCCCCGTGGCTCGCCGGGGCCGGCACCGGCCTGGCCGTGCTGCCCGCTCACTCCTGCTGGGCGGGCAGCACGGCCGCGACCGCCGGCCTCACCCTCGCCTCCGTCGCCCTGACCGGAGCGACCTGGTGGGCGGGCAAGACCACCACCCAGCAACGCCGCCTGCACTCCGCCATCACCGTCGCCGCGGGATCCAGCTGGTTCACCGCCGCCGCCATCGCAGGCCCGAACGCCGGACCACTGGGCGGCCTGTACTTCATCGGCGCCCCCGCCCTGGCCCTGTCCTGGAACATCCGCCAGATCATGCGCCGCAACCCCGACGCCACCCCCACCGGCAGCGACGGCGGACTGCTGGAGAAAGTCGGCCTCGCCAAGACCCAGATCACCCGCACCCACGTAGCCCCGAACAAAGCCACCTTCGACCTGCAGCTCCCGCGCGGCGAACTCACCTCCGAAGACGTCAGCAAAGCCGCCCCGCTCCTCGCCAGCGCCCTCGACGTACCCAAGAACGCCATCCGCGTCCTGCCCGACCCCGACTCCGCCTCCCGCGCCCAGCTCACCGTCGTCCCCCTCGACCTGCTCAAGAACACCGTCCCCTACCCCGGCCCCTCCCACCCCGGCGGCAGCATCGCCGACCCCGTCCACGTCGCCCTCTACGAAGACGGCACGGACGGCGTTCTGTACTTCCCTGGCGACCCCACGGCCGGCCGCAACGCCATGCACCTGCTCATCATGGGAATGACCGGCTCCGGGAAATCGGAGAGCGGCCTCACCGCACTCGCCGAGATCCTCACCCGCCGCGACGTCATCGTCTGGGCCTCCGACCCGTCCAAGGCCGAACAGATCCTCGGCCCCCTGCTCCCGGCGATCGGCTGGGCCGCCCTGGACCTGCAGTCCACCGAGGCGATGATCGCCGCCCTCAAAGCCGTCATCCCCGCACGTACGGCATGGCTGGCCAAGTACGGCTACAAGCAGTGGGTTCCGGAGTGTGCCGAGCCTCAGGCCGACGGCTCACCCGGCATGCCCTACCTGATCGCCTGGTTCGAGGAGGCCGCCAAGACCCTCCGCGAGATCGACGAGGACGCCTTCACCGGCATCGCCCAGGAAGCCCGCTCCGCCGGCATCAGCCTCGTCGTCTCCCTGCAGCGCGCCTCCCACACCCAGGTCTCCACCGACACCCGCGCCTCCCTCGGCTCCTCCTGGTGCTTCGGCGTCCGCAACGACCGCGACGCCGGATTCGCCCTTGACGACGACGTCCTCGACGCCGGCGCCGCCCCCCACCTGTGGAAGGACAAGAAGCCGGGCTACTCCTACCTCGTCGCCAACGGCATCCCCGAGACCTTCTGGGCCACCCCCGCCCGCTCCTACCTCACCCCCCGGGAATACCTCGACTGGGCCGTCCTGACCTTCGCGCCCGTCCGCGCCTCCCTCGACCCCGTCACCGCCGACGCCGCCACCCGCGCGGCCGGCCCCCACTTCACCCAGCGCACCCGCTACCCCCTCCCCGGCACCACCGACACCCAACCGGCCACGGAGGACACCATGAACAGCCACCACACCGACGACGAATTCGACGACGCCCCGGGCGACAACGCCATCACGGCCGAGCCGTACGACGAAGAAATCGACGGCATCGACCCCGAACACGAACTCCCCGAAGTCTCCCGCGTAGTTCCGCTGGCCGAGCGGGGGCCGGAGAAGCCCCGTGAACCCATCTCACCGAGCCAGGCCCGGCAGGCCATGGAAGAACTCCTCGACGAATTCGAAGCCGAAGGCCGCACCCTCATCGGCCCGAAAGACTTCATGGAGCACTGCGACCGCCACGGCCGCGCCCGCTCCTGGGTCTCCGGCCAGGTCGCCGCCTTCGTCCTCGCCGGCCGCCTCACCGAGACCAGCGATACCGGCAAGTACCGCATCGTCCGCGACGACGAAGCGGCTTGACCTGACGGCCCTGACGCGTCAGACGCGTCTGACACCCCTGACACCGCCGCACCCCTCCACCACGGGTCATACGTGCGCGCGACCCCCGTCAGACGCGTCTGACACCCCCGCCCTGACACCCCTGACACCCGCTTCCGACAGACCATGCACGTGATCGTTCTCACGCTCGTGCGACCACTCAACGGCACGCATCAGGCACCGAATTGGTCCGATTGAGCACGATTACCCGCACGCGCAGGCATACCTGAACGCCTGCCGCTCGAATTTGTTACACCCCGTCTTCCCCACCACGTGATGGCCACCTCCCCGTACTGCCGCGAGGCGTAACAGATGTCGCGCCCGGACGTACGTAAGGACACAGAACGACATAGCGGTGAGGCACCTCGCCGTTCAGGCAATCCAGAAAGCAGGAATCCATGCAGCCCACAGCGCACACAACGGAATGCGAGGACTCTCCGTGCCACGCTGCATTCACGTACGCCCTCGCGGCCGCATCCCGCGGACTCTCAGTTCTCCCCCTCACCCGGACCAAACTCCCGGCAGTACGTTCCCCTCACCGTGACGAGTCCCGCCCCCGCCGCTGCCGGGGTGAGTGCGGCCGGATCGGCCACGGCGTCCACGACGCCACCACCGAACCGGACGGCATCCGCGCCCTGTTCGCCGCCGCTCCGTGGGCAACGGGCTACGGCATAGCCTGCGGGCGGCCGCCGCACCACCTCATCGGCATCGACCTCGACGTCAAGCACGGCCAGGACGGCATCACCGCCCTCACCGACCTCGCGGACCGCCACGGCTTCACCCTCCCCGACACCGTCACCGTGCTGACACCCAGCGGCGGCCAGCACCGCTGGTACTCCGGCCCCGTCGGCGTGCGCATACCCAACTCCGTTGGCCGGGACGGCCGAGGACTCGGCCCGGGCATCGATGTGCGTGGCTCCGGCGGTTACCTCGTCGGCCCCGGCTCCCTCACCACAGCCGGCCGCTACAGCCTGGCCCCGGGCTCCCCGGATCTCCCCGCGGCCGCCGTTCCCGAGAAGCTGCTGCAACTCCTCGTACCGGACGAGTCCGTGCCGACACCACCGCGCCCGTCCACGGTCGGGGCCAGCGGCTCCCGGTCCACCGCCCTGGTGCGGTTCGTCCTGGACTCCACCCCCAACGGGAAGAACGGCACGGGTCGTAACGACCGCCTGTTCTGGGCCGCTTGCTGCGCCTACGAGACCGGCGGGCCGGACGCCGACGGCATCGCCGCCGCTCTCGTCGACGCCGCCGTACTCGTCGGTCTGCCCGAGGCCGAGGCCCGTACCACCGTCGCGTCTGCCGCCCGTACCGCGCACCGGAGCAACGCGTGAGCACACAGCACGACAGCACCATCAGCACGACCGAACTCGCCCGTCAGCTCCTGAAGGACAACGGGGTGGACCCCGACAAGAAAGGCCCCTCCCAGGCAACCCAGCTCGCAGCTCTCGCACGAGAGCGCTACGAGCTGTTCATGTCCGACGACGGCCGCCCCTACGGCATCACCACCGGCGGCCCGAACATCGCCCTCCCCTTGCGCGGAAAGGCGGGCCTGCGCTCGCAGCTCGCCCGCGTCTTCGCCGACACCAACGGCGGCACCGTCCCCTCCCAGTCGGCCCTGGCCGACGCCATGACTGTTCTCGAAGGAGTCGCTTCCATGGCAGACCCCCGCACACCCCAACTGCGCGTCGCCCGGCACGGCGAGCGCATCATCGTCGACCTGGGCACCGCCGACGGCCGGTGCGTGGCCATCGGCCCCGACAGCTGGGACCGCCTGCCCGCGTCCCCCGTCGTCTTCCGTCGCTCCGGCGCCATGAAGCCGCTGCCGGAGCCCGTACGCGACGGGGACGGCCTCGCCCGGCTCCGGGAGCTGCTGAACACCACCGACGACGGCTTCCGCCTCCTGGCCGCCTGGCTCGTCGCCGCGTTCATCCCCGACCTGCCGCACCCGATCCTCGCCTTCCGCGGCGAGCAGGGCACCGGCAAGTCCAAGGGTGCCGCCATGGTCATCGGCATCGTCGACCCTTCCGGAGCGCCCAAGCGGACCGCACCGCGCGATCTGAAGTCCTGGGCCGTGCAGGCGTTCAACTCCTGGGCCATCTGCCTGGACAACATCTCTGTCGTCCCCGACTGGCTGTCGGACGCCCTGTGCCGGGCCGTGACCGGCGACGGCATCGTCGACCGCGCGCTGTACACCGATGACGACGTCGTGGTCCTGGAGTTCCGCCGCGTGCTCGCGATGACCACGATCGACGCCGGGGCGCTCGCCGGCGACCTGGCCGAGCGGCTGCTGACCATCGAGCTGCAGCTCATCCCCGACCACAAGCGCCGCGAGGAGGCGGAGCTCGACCGGGCATACGCCGAGGCCCACCCGGCCATCCTCGCCAGCCTCTTCGACCTCTTGGCCAAGGTTCTCAAGGCCCTGCCCGACGTCGAACTCGACGAACGACCGCGCATGGCCGACTTCGCCCGCGTCCTGGCCGCCGTCGACCACGTCACCGGCTGGAGCACGCTCGACTCGTACAAGTCCACGGCGGCCGACGCGGTCGCCGATGTCCTCGACGGAGAGCCCTTCGCCCAGGCCGTCGTCGAACTCGTCGACAAGGCCGGTCCCGAAGGGGTGACGCTCACCGCAACGCAGCTGCTCGACGCTGTCGAGACACCGGAGAAGCTGCCGAAGAAGTGGCCCAAGGACCCGACCCGGGCCGGCGGCCAGCTCAAGCGCCTGGCTCCCGCGCTGCGCACGATCGGCATCGAGGTCGACGACTCCCAGCGCGGGCCCAAGCCGAAGAAGCAGCGCCTCTACAAGCTCACGGCGTCACCGGAGAGAAGGTGCGAAACAGCGTCCCCAGCGTCCCCCCAGGCCCCGAAAACTCCTGTGACCTGCACGAACAGGGGGGACGCTAGCGAACGCCCCGTAGCGTCCCCCCTCCCTGGCCAGGGGGACGCTGGGAACGCTGAGGGGGACGCTGGCCCCCGCGCAGCGTCCCCCCACGACACCGGCTCTGACCTGCCGGGATACCGACGGGGGGACGCTGGGGACGCTGGGAACGCTGAAATGCAGCACCTCTCTGATGCCGCCCCCTCCCCGCAGATGTGCGCCGCGTGCAGCACCCCGCTCGCCGACTTCCTGATCGCCTCCGGCGAGACCACCCACCCCTGCTGCGATCCCGTCCCCACGCTCGGGAGCTGACCCATGCGCATCCGCCTCCACGGCACCGAAGACGAATGCCGCCGCGCCGCCAACTGCATCACCGAGGCCCTGGACGTCCTCGACATCAGTCGCCCGTACCCGGACCGGCCGCCGAGCCGCCTCGTCCGTGTCTACCTGACCGTCGACCTGCCCACCGCCATACCGACCGCCACCGAGGGGGAATGACCACCGTGCCCCGCGCCCGCGAACCTCACCTGAAGCTCGCCGAAGTCCTCGACGAACTCAGCATGTCCCGCGCTGCCTTCTACCGCATGCGTGCCCGCGGACAGACCCCCAAGTGCATCAAGCTGCCCAATGGGCACCTGCGCTTCCGCCGCTCCGACGTCGACAAGTGGCTCAACGCCCATGAGGAGACACCCGCTTGCTGACGTTCAACGTTCGGATCTACGCGCTGGAGACCCGGCCGGACCGACCCCAGCCCTACCGCCTCCGCTGGAGAGTCGGCCGTCGGAAACACTCCGCGAGCTTCCGTCTCATGCCTCAAGCCGACGGCCGTCGAGCCCAGTTGATAGCAGCTCTGCAAAATGGCGAGCAGTTCGACACCGAACAGGGTGTCCCCGTATCCGAGCTGCGCGCCCTCAACACGGTGACCTGGTACCAACATGCCCTGGCCTACACGGTGATGAAGTGGCCGCACATAGCGGCCAAGCATCGGGCGAGCATCGCCGATGCCCTGTCCACCGCATCGCCGGCACTCGTACGACCCGGCGCCACAGGCAGACCCGCCCCAAGTGCTCTCCGCACCGCGCTCTACGCCTGGGCCTTCCGGCTCGTCCTGGTCACCGACAAGAACGGCGCGTCCGTCCACGTGCCGCGGGCGGAAGCAGAGGAACCACCGACCGAGATCGCCCGCGCTCTCGCCTGGATCGCCGAGAACTCCCTGCCCATGACCGAAGCCGCGCGCCCGGCCAACATCCGTCGGGCCCTGGACGCCATATCTCGCCGACTCGACGGCAATGCGGCGGCCGAGAACACGACCAGACGGAAGCGGATGATCCTCAACAACGCCTTCGAGTACGCGATCGAGTGCGAGCAGTTGGACGTCAACCCACTCAAGCGTGTCGACTGGCGCCCCCCGGACACCGATGAGGAAGTCGACTTCCGTTTCGTCCCCGGCCCGAAGTTGGCCAAGGCCCTCATCCAAGCCGTACGAGACCAGGGCACCCGGGGGGAGCACCTGGAGGCGTTCTTCGGCTGCATGTACTACGCCGCGATGCGCCCCGGTGAGGTCGCGGCCCTGAAAGACACCGATCTCTCCCTGCCCGACGAGGAGCACGCGGACGAGTGGGGCGAGGTCATCCTGGCGGAGAGCCGCCCCGAAGTCGCCTCGGGCTGGACGGACGACGGTCTTCCGTACGAGAGGCGGGGATTGAAGCGCAGGGCCCGCAAGGCCACCCGTCCGGTGCCGATCCCGCCCGAACTCGTATGGATGCTGCGCGAACACATCCGCCGCCACGGCCTGGCCTCGGACGGACGGCTGTTCCGTGCCGTCCGGGGCGGGCGGGTCCGGTCCACGGAGTACTGCGAGTTGTGGCAGACGGCCCGGGAGACGGTCCTCTCACCGGAGGAGTTGGCGACACCCCTCGCCGACGTGCCGTACAAGGCACGCCACGCAGGGATCTCGTTGTGGATCCAGGCCGGAGTGGAACCGCCGGAGGTCGCCCGGCGGGCCGGCCACAGCCTCGCCGTCCTCTACCGGGTCTACGCGAAGATCCTCAACGGCCGCCAGGGCCACGCGAACCGGCTCATCGCCGAGGCACTGCGCGATCCCGGCGACGATTCTTCCTGAGGCTGTCCGCCCTCGACGGCCCCGGTACCGGCCTCATCACCGGGCCCCACGGCAGCTCTGGCATCTCATCCGGGCCTTGAAGAACAGGTGGGGGGCCTGAGCCGCCCAGCCCATCACCACCGGTCCGAGGACCACCTGACGCTACGTAGTCGCACTGCGTTCCCTGGCCTTGGGGGACGTATGGGGGACAGCCACTGGTCAGCGCCGGTCCACAGGCGGGAAACCGTGAGACAGTTCGAATACAGAAGGGGTGCCCCGGATTCCGGAGCACCCCTTCTGACCTGCGGCAACGCAGGACCCGCGGAGGCTGAGGGATTTGAACCCTCGGTGACATCGCTGCCACGACGGTTTTCAAGACCGTTCCCTTAGGCCGCTCGGGCAAGCCTCCCCGCATCCGCCACCTGCGGCGGAGCCTCTCTAGCCTAGCGGCTGGCGGGGGGCGGTGGGGAGGGCGGTCCGGGCAGGCCCGTAGGGGTGCCCGGGAGCAGCAGCGGCTGAGGGGGTGTCAGCTGCTGTCGCCCGTGCGCTGGCCCAGGGTGACCTCTGTCGTGGCTTCCTTGCCGTCGCGGGTGTAGGTGACCTTGACCTTGTCGCCGGGCTGGCGGGTCCAGATCTCGCTGATCAGGGTCGGGCCGCTGTCGATGACGACGTCGTCGAGCTTGGTGATGACGTCGCCGGGCTTGAGGCCGGCCTTGTCGGCGGGGCCGCCCGGGGTCACGGCGGGGCTGCCGTCCGCGCTGTCCCGGGAGACGCGGGCGCCGGAGCCGCTGTCGCGCAGGTCGACGTTGGCGAGGATCGCCGGGTAGACGGGCTTGCCCGTCCTGATCAGCTGGTCGGCGACCTTCTTCGCCTGGTTGATCGGGATCGCGAAGCCGAGGCCGATGCTGCCGGCCGGGCTCTGGCCGAAACCACCGGCGTTCGCGGACTGGATCGCGGAGTTGATGCCGATGACGGCGCCCTGCGCGTTGAGCAGCGGGCCGCCGGAGTTGCCGGGGTTGATCGAGGCGTCGGTCTGCAGGGCGCTCATGTACGAGGCGTTGCCCCGGCCGCCGCCGTCGCTGGAGGCGACCGGTCGTTTCTTGGCGCTGACGATGCCCGTGGTGACCGTGCCGGACAGGCCGAAGGGCGCGCCGATGGCGATGGTGGCGTCACCGACGGCCGTCTTGTCGGAGTCGGCGAGCGGCAGCGGGTTCAGCGGGGCGTCGCCGGGGTTCTTCAGTTTGATGACGGCGACGTCGTAGCCCTTGGCCCGGCCGACGACCTCGGCCTCGTACTGCTTGCCGTCGGAGAACGTCGCCGTGAGCTTGCCGCCGCCCTGCGCGGCCGAGGCGACGACGTGGTTGTTGGTGAGGATGTGACCCTGTTTGTCGTAGACGAAGCCGGTGCCCGTACCGCCGTCGCCGCCGCCGCTCTGCGCCTCGATGGTCACGACGCTGGGCAGCGCCTTGCTCGCGATGTCCGCGACGGAACCGGGCGTGCGGCTCCCTGTCTTGGCGTCGCCGACGGAGGAGATGGTGGTCGAGCCGCCGCTGTCGCGGCTGTTCGCCGCCCAGTAGCCGATGCCGCCGCCGACGCCGCCGGCGACGAGGGCGGCCACGAGCACGGCCGCCACCAGCCCGCCGGCCCGCTTGCGCGGAGGGGCGTACGGGCCGGGGCCGTCGACGACCCACGGCCCGCCGGCCGGACCGCCGGGGCCGCCGTACGGCGGGTGCTGGGCGCCGGCCGCGTTGTACCAGCCGCCCTGCGCGCCCGCGGCCGGGGCACCGGCCTGCGCGTACGCGGGCTGCGGCGGCGGGGCCGAGGGGAACTGCGCCGTGTGCGCGGCCTGTTCCGGCCCGGGGACCGGGGCGGGGGGTACCGGGGGAGCGGGGTGCGCGGGAGGAGCCACGGGGGCGGCCGGCACGGGCGCGGGCTGCGGCGGGGCGTCGGCGCGTACGGGCTGCTCGGGTGCCGTACCGCCGGCGGGGGCCGCAGCGGCGGCCGGCGGAGCCGGGGAGGCCGGCGTCCCGTCGGCGGCCGGGGCGGGCGCGGCGTCCCGCTCCGTCGGAGCCGTCGGGGCCGTCGGCGCGGCAGCGTGCTCCGGACCGTCCGACGGCGCCGCCGGACCGGCCTGCGTCGGCCCGGTCGCGGCCCCGCCCGGAGCCGGCTCCGGAGAACGCGCCGGGGGCGTGGCGGGCGGAACGGCGGCGCCCTCGTTCTCGGTGCTCACAGCTCTCTCCTCATCAGGTGCACATCAGTCTTGCTCGGGCCGGGGCGTCCGGCCCCGGACACCCGGGACCGTGCCCGCGCGATGTCCTTGCCGACCGCCAGCTTTTCCCATGACACGTCAGACCACCGTAAGCGGAGGCTGTGCCTGTCGTGCCTGTCGTGTCCGTCCTTTCCCGCCCGACGGCCGTCAGAGGGCGGCGCCGGGCCGGACCAGGGGCGGCGGGGGTCGCGTGCGGGACCGCTCCGGCCGGTGGCACCATAACGCGGTGACCTATGCGCACCAGGCCCCGGGCGCCCGCCCCGGGCCCCGTCGGCCCGACGTCGTCGCCCACCGCGGGGCCTCCGAGGACGCTCCGGAGCACACCCTGGCCGCGTACCGCAAGGCGATCGAGGACGGGGCGGACGCGCTGGAGTGCGACGTACGGCTCACCGCCGACGGGCATCTGGTCTGTGTGCACGACCGCCGGGTCAACCGGACCTCCAACGGCCGCGGCGCGGTCTCCGCGCTGGAGCTCGCCGACCTCGCGACGCTGGACTTCGGCTCGTGGAAGGGGCAGGCCACCGAGGCCGAGGAGCCCGACCGCGACGCCACCTCGGTGCTCACCCTGGAGCGGCTGCTGGAGCTGGTCGCGGACGCGGGGCGGCGCGTCGAGCTGGCCGTCGAGACCAAGCATCCGACCCGCTGGGCGGGGCGGGTCGAGGAGCGGCTGATCGCCCTGCTGGACCGCTTCGCCTTCACCGGCTCCGGTCCGCGCGCCCAAGAGCCGTCGCCGGTGCGGGTGATGAGCTTCTCCGCCCGTTCGCTGCACCGCGTGCACGCCGCCGCGCCCGCCCTGCCCACCGTCTACCTGATGCAGTTCGTGCCCCCGATCTACCGTGACGGGCGGCTGCCGGCGGGCGTGCGCATCGCGGGGCCGTCCATCCGCATCCTCCGCAAGGACCCGGGCTACGTGGCCCGGCTGCACCGCGCCGGGAACCAGGTGCACGTGTGGACCGTGGACCGGGCCGACGACGTGGAACTGTGTGCCCGCACCGGGGTGGACGCGGTCATCACCAACCGGCCCAAGCAGGTGCTCGCCCAGCTCGGGCGCCCGTAGGGGCCTCCGCCGTCGGCCCGGTGGTCACCCCCGGCACACGGGGCCCCTGACAGCCCATTACAGGGAGTGCACCGGCGCGTTCGGTACGTGTTCGACGGGAGTGAGTGCCCCCGTCGGTGCGCGAGTGGCCGGTTTCCGGTCCAGTCCATTGGGGCATCCATCCCCTGACGTGGGGCAAAGGAGGTCTCGGGGGTGGCGTTGGTGGTGGCACAGGAGGTGCCCACGTCGTCGATCATGGCCGTACCCCATGGCCCGACCGGAGTGGGCCGGGCAAGACACCGGATGCGCGAGGATCTGCGCATCAGGGGGGTACCGGATTCGGTCATCGACGACGCCGTACTGATTCTTTCGGAGCTGCTCAGCAACGCGTACCGGCACGGGCGCCCGCTGAGCGCGGAGAACGGGGGACGCACAGAGGGGGGGGACGGGGGCATACGCGCCGCCTGGCGAGTGGACCAGCACGGCCGGCTCACGGTCGAGGTCACGGACGGGGGCGGGCCGACCCGGCCACTTCCGGCCACACCGTCGGTGACCGCACGCGGCGGCCGCGGACTGAACATCATCAGCGCGCTCTCCCAGGACTGGGGGGTACGGGACGCCTCCGGCGGTGAGGTGACCGTATGGGCCGCGCTCTCGGTGCGCAGCAGTTTCGCTACGCGCGTTGAGCTCGCCCCGGAGCCGTTGTTCAGCGATATCGACGAACCGGCGTGACACCGGCTCGACGCGCGTAGAAGCGCGCGACATCCAGGAGCGCGGCGACGCGCTCGCCTACGGCAGCACCGTTGCCGTACGGCCGGTGGGCCCCGTGGTCCGCGCGAGAGCGCGGCGGACGCGGCACCCCACCACCGGCCCGACACCGCCGGCTCCGCCGGGACGACCGGCACAGCACACCCGGGTTTCTCCGGGCCACCGGCCCCGGAGCCCTCACGACGCGGCCACCGCACCCCCGGGGCACGCGCACCACGGCCCACCGCGATCCGGCCGGGCCTCCCGCCGTTCCCGCGCAGCGCTTTCCGGCCACACGGCCGAGCGGCCCACGCGCGGCACTCGCGCATCCCGGTCCACGCCGGCGCCTGTCCGTGCCGACGCCTGTCCGTGCCGACGTCTGTGCCTCCGGTGTCCCTCCGCCTCCAGCGCCGACCGCCCCCGCCCCGGCACCGGCTGACGCCCCGCCGGCCCGGCCCCACCCCCGAACCGCCCACCCGGCTCCCCCGCTCGTCAGCGCGTGCCCGGTCCGCCCGTGGCGGTGGGCGCTAGGCTCGCGCCGTCAAAAGAAGGTGCCCCCGGGGCACCCGAGACGGACGCGGTGCGCCGGCCCGTGTGCGGCCGTGAGCGGCACGTTCGGGCGCCGCGCCGCGCGTCCAACGCATCGATCGGGAGACACGCACGCCATGGCCAAGAAGCGCCGCCCCCAGACCAAGGCCGCCACGCCGCCCGCCGCCGACGGCGCGATCCCCGTGGTGGGCGCCCGGGAACCCTGCCCCTGCGGGTCGGGCCGGCGCTACAAGGCGTGTCACGGCCGCGCGGCCGCGCACGCCGGGACCGAGCTCGTCCAGCGGCCGTTCGAGGGGCTGCCCGGTGAGGCCGACTGGGTCGCGCTGCGCGAGCTGGTGCCCGCGGCGACCGTGGAGCTGACCCTCAAGGACGGGCTGCCCGAGGGCGTGCCGTCGGTGACGCTGGCCACCGTGCTCCCGATGGCCTGGCCGGCCCTGCGCCGCGACAACGGCGCCGTGCTGCTGGGCCTGCAGAACGACACCGCGACCGGCGACCTCAGCCGTGACCTCGCGGACACGCTGCTGCGCGCGCTCCGGGCGGAGCCGGGCACCCCGGTGGCGGCCGGGCGCGCCGCCGCGGACGGTCCGCGCCTGCAGGACCTGCTGGATCCGGCCGCGCCGTTCACGCCGGTCGTGCACCAGGGCTTCGAGTTCTGGGTGGAGAACGCCGAGAACGCGTCGGCCGAGGTCGCCGCCTCCCTGGACCGGGCCAACGCCGCCGCGATCCCCACCGAGCGGCTGTCCGGTGTCGGGGCCGCGTACTGGTGCGAGACCCCGGAGAAGAACCACCTGCGCTGGGTCATGACGCACCCCGAGGAGAAGCTGCTGGACGCCCTGGCCCGGCTGTACGTCGCGGGGGCGGCCTCGCTCGGCGAGGGCACCCGGCTCGTCGGCTCGTTCCGGGCGCACGGGCTGACCGTGCCGGTGTGGGACCTGCCGCGCTCGATGCGCGCGCAGGACGTGGAGAAGCCGGCGGCGGCGTTCGCGGAGCAGCTGGCGGCGGCGCTCGCGCAGGACGCGCCGCTGACGGCGGAGGAGCGGCGTGCCCGCGGCGGGCTCACCAGCCGCCAGGTCACTCTGAACTGATGTTCCGCGGGCGGTCGGCCCCCGCCGGCCGCCCGCGTCGGCCCGGCGGACCGGAGTGGTTGAATCCGCGGCCCGGCCGGGCCCCTCGGGGCCGTCATTCGCGTGACTCCGGTCACAACTCCCGCTGTCGGGCCGGAAATCGACGTCCGGAAATCCGCGATCGAATTTGCGAACCGCCGATCTCTTGTTACCGTTCTAGGAGCCCGGTCGCTGGTGCATCCCCCGTCGCCAGCGACCGGGCGTTTCCATGCCCTCTTCCGGGGCCCTTCCCCGGCGCCCTGTCCGCCGGGTCAACCCTTCTGCTCCTCGGGCGAGTTGCTGCCGGAGCGGAGCAGCAGCTTCCCCTCCTCCGAGGCGACCTCCGTCACCGCCTCGTACGGCTCCGGCCCGCGCGCCGACGCGGAGCGCGGCGTCTCGCACTCGTCCGGGTCGTCCGAGACGCCCGTACGGCAGCGCACCTGGACGGTCCGGCCGTCGGGGCCCATGAGGGTCAGTACGGCCGTCAGCGGGCCGCCTGTGGCGTTGCGGAAGTACGTGCGCGCCCAGGTGTCCCGGCCCTCCTCCAGCACGCACGTCTGCGCCTCCACGCCCTCGGGGGAGGTGAGTTCGGGCCCGCACCGCGCGGAGTCGTGGAGCTGCGCGCCCGGGGCCGGGACGCCGAGGGCGGCGAGCGGCCCGCGCCCGGCGTCGGGGCGCACGTCCGCGGGGGCGTCCCGCGCCGCGCCCCGCTGCCGGGCCGGCTGCTCCGCGGGCCGGTGGCCGCCCTCGCGGACCCCGCCGGGGTCGCGCTGCGGGTGGCGGGGTCCGGCCGGTCCGGCGGTGGCGGCCGCCAGGGGCATGATGACGGCCAGGGCCACGGCACTGGCCAGCGCGACCATCCGGAGATTGGCCGCGCCGGGCGCCTCCGCGCTCTGCGGGGGCGCGTCGCTCACGCGGGACGCGCTGGGCACTGCGGGCGCGCCGGGCGCACGCTCCATGGAGACCACCTGCAACTCGTGCACTAGCCGTGGACGCTGGAATCACGGGGGCTGCCCGGCGAACCTCCGCGAACGCGCGGCACTCCCGGCGGCGTTGCCGCCGCCGACGCGTCGCTTGTCACGTTCCCGGCGCTCCCGGCGCCGCCCGATGCCCCTCGGCGCCGCCCGGCTCGGTCCCTCGTCCGGTGTCGCGCGGCGTCGTCGGTCATCGGTCGGCGGCTTCCGCACGCCCCTTTCAGGACCGGGGGCGGCGCCGGGCTCGGCATCCGACGACAGGCCCAGCACCCGAACATAGCGGTCGGGCCAGGGCTCTTGGGGCGGCGGCGCCGTGGTTTCCCGCAGATCCCGGAACCGCTTACACCCTTACGAGTGAGAGCGCGTGCGTCTCCCGTCCGTACGCGCTCTCCCGTGCCGTACCGGTCACCTGGCGGCAGGCCCCGCACGGGACCCCGGCGCTCAAGGTCGTGCCGGCCCGTACCGCCCGTACCGGCTGCCCCAACTGCCGTGTCCGTACCGGCCGTCGCCCCGGCCGCGCCGGCCGTGTCAGTGCGTGAGCCTGCTGCCGCCTCCCGGGGTGCCCGCGGTCTCCTCGACGAGGACGTCGACCACGGTCGAGATGTCCGGCAGCCACGGCCGCGGCACCACGCCCGTACGGGCGCCGCGCAGCGCGGACACCGCGGCGCTCCGCCGCGGCGCTCCGCCGTACGCGCGCGGCGCGCGCTCCCAGCGCACGCGTCCCGCGCCCGTCGGGGACGGCGGCAGGGCCACGTAGCCGCCCTCGCCGTGGAAGCGCAGCGAGCCGGGCACCCAGTCCTGACGGTGCAGCAGTTCGCCGAGCACCTCCAGGGAGTACGGGGCGACGAGCAGCGTCCAGCGCTCGGGCGTGGCCACCACGGGGCCCAGGCGCACCCCCGCCCGGTCGAGTGCCACGAGGGCGCGCGCGCCCGCCACCGCCGGCAGGCTCACCGCGCACGGCGCGCGCCCGCCCGTGGCGAGCAGGACCGGCGCGTCGGGCCGGTTGGTCCACCACCAGCGCACCATCCGGGCGTCCGTGGTCGCCGCCAGCAGCCCCGGGTCGAAGGGGTGCGCGCCGGGGGCCGCGCAGTCGGCGTGCTGGCAGCCGCACCCGCGCGCCCCGCCCGCGCGGCCGCGCGGCCGTAGCCCGACGCCCGGGAGCACGGGCCACCGCCACTCCGTGGCACACACCAGGGCCGCGGTGAGCACTGCGGGCCGTTCGCCTCGCCTGAGCGAGAGCTTGCGTCGCCTTCCGAGGATCTCGCGCATGAGCGCTCGTTCCTTTCCGTGAACGCCGTAGGTCGTCTTCCCCCGCCCGGGGGCAGGGGTCGTGGTCGCGGCGTGCCCTTGAGGGCACGCGCTCTTCTCCTGGACACCGCACGGGCACTGCACAGCACTTCGTCCGAACCACGTGAACTGCTGGGCACCGCACCGGTAACTGCACTTGCACTCCGCGCTGAGCCACTCCGCGTGCACCGCACGGCGCAGCGCGCGCCGCCCGGGCTCCATGCCACTACGGGCCCGGCGCGGCGTACCGCTCAACACGCCGTGGCGTTCGCGGGACCGGCACACCACGTGGATCAAAAATCACTGCACGTACAACGCAGCGCATCACGCCACGGGCCGAGCGGGAAACCTGGCGCGGGGTGGCGCGCACCTGGCGCTTCGCACCGCTTCCGGCGTGCTGCTCCCGTCCCCGGTCAGGGGCGTGCCCGTTGCCGGTTGAGACGCCCGGGCCCGCCGCCAGGTTCCGGTGAACCCTCAACTGCCCCTGCTCTTCTGCCAAGTACGTACCCACCACGGTGGACATGACGCGCTGTCGAGCGACGTCAGTCGACCGCAAAACCATGGGCGCGGGACCATTTTCCGGCCAAATTTGAAACCCCACAGACACCACCATTCCCACTGGTCCGATGCTGGACATCCCCTTGTCCGGGCGTGTACATGTGGAGCACGGATAGCGCGCAACACGACAGGGGGTTTGCGGTGCTATTGACGAAAAACCACAGGCCAGGCGACCGGTCAAGAGGGCCCGGCGCGGGGCCGCCCGGCCCCCTCGGCAGCGCCGCCCCGCCCGCCGCCGCGCGGCCCCGTCCGGGTAGCGGGCCATGACCACCCCCCACCTGCCGAAAGTGGCCGGAATCGATCCTCCGGTCCCCCCCGGGTCGCAGACTTCGGCCCCCGAACCCCCCGCGTCCGCCGCCGCCCCGTCCGGCCCCGCCGGCGCTCCCCCCTCCCCCGCGGCCTCCCCCACGGCCTCCGCCGCCGCCCCTCCACTGCCCGCCGCCGGTGCCCTGGTCCAGGACCGTCTCGCGAGCTGGATCTTCGACCTCACCACGCTCCAGGAGCTGACCGAGCGACTCGCGCGCACCACGGCGCTCGACGCGGCACTGCATGAAGTGCTGCGCGCCGGGGCGCAACTCGTCGGCGCCCGCCGGGGTCTCGCCACCCTGCGCCCGTCCGCCGGGGGCGGCCGTGCCACGACCGCCGCCCTCGGCCTCGCCCGGGCCGACCTCGGGATCATGGAGACCGTCCCGTACGGGCCCGGTCAAGACCCCGGCCGTGAGCGGCTGTTCGGCCTGCTGCCCCCCGCCGGCTCGCGGGCCGGCCGCGCCCACCCCGACCTCGCGGCCGACGAGGCCCTCGGCCCCCGGCACCGCGAGGCCGCGGCCCGGCTCGGCTGCGGCGCCGGCTACGTCCTGCCGCTGGAGACCGCCGCCGCGGGCCGCCTCGGCGCCGTCGTGTGGTTCTACGACGAGCCCGCCGCGCCCACCGAGCGCCAGCGCCATCTCGTGGGCCTCTACCGCGACTTCGCCACCGAGCACCTCGCCCGCCACCTCGAACTGGCCGCTGCCCGCGAGGGCTTGGCCGCTCTGCGCACCGAGCTGCTGCCCGGCCGGCTGCCGTCGGTCCCCGGGGTGCGGCTGGCCGTCCGCCACCGGCCCGCCCCGTCCGGGGGCGCCGGCTGGTACGACGCGCTGCCGCTGCCCGAGGGCGCGCTGGGGCTCGCGGTCGGCGGGGCCGGCGGCTCGGGCCCGGCGGCGCTCGCCGCGGCGGTCCGGCTGCGGGCCTGCCTGCGCGCGTACGCCGTCATGGAGGGCGAGGACCCGGTCGCCGTCCTGTCCGACCTGGAGCTGCTGCTGCGGCTGACCGACCCCGGCCGCGCCGCCACCGCGCTGTTCGCCTACTGCGAGCCCGCCGGTGTGCCGCAGGTCACCGGCGGGCGGCGGCAGAGCGCGAAGGTCGTCCTCGCCGGCGCCGGGCACTGCCCGCCGCTGATCGTCGGCGAGCGCCGTACCGAGTACGTGGAGACCTCGCTGTCCGCGCCGCTGGGCATGCTCTCCTGCTGGGAGGCGCCCAGCGTGGAGATCGAACCGGCGGCCGGGGAGACGCTCCTGCTCTACGGCGACGGGCTGCTGCGCGCGACCGGTGAGCCGATGGACCGCGCCTTCGCGCTGCTGCACGCGGCGGCGCTGGGCGTGCCGTCCGCGGCGCGCGGGGACCCTCGGGCGGTCGCCGAGCACGTCCTGCGGACCGTGGTGCCCGAGGACGGCGCGGACGGGGAGGATCTCGTGCTGCTCGCCGCCCGCTTCGAGTGAGCCGCCGCCCTGCCTGCGGCGGGGGGTCCGTCCGCACGGCCCCTTCCCTCGTTTTCCGTCGCACATACGATGGAAACCGGCCCTGTCCGAGGAGGAGAGGCCCGTCCCCGTCCGAGGAGGAGAGCAGTGACCGAGCAGCCCGCGCCCGAGAACCCCGAAGGCGACGAGCCGATCAAGCAGCGGAAGAACGGCCTCTATCCGGCCGTCTCCGACGAGCTTGCCGAGAACATGAAGTCGGGCTGGGCCGACACCGAGCTGCGCGATCTGCGGCCCGTCGAGCAGGCCCCGCACACGGCGAGGCGCCGTGCCGAGCTCTCCGCGCGCTTCCCCGGCGAGCGCCTGGTGATCCCTGCGGGCAACCTCAGGACGCGCTCGAACGACACCGAGTACAGCTTCCGCGCGTCCACCGAGTACGTGTACCTCACGGGCGACCAGACCCAGGACGGCGTGCTGGTCCTGGAGCCGGTGGACGGCGGCCACGAGGCCACCCTCTACCTGCTGCCGCGCTCCGACCGGGAGAACGGCGAGTTCTGGCTCGACGGCCAGGGCGAGCTGTGGGTCGGCCGCCGGAACAGCCTCGGCGAGGCCGAGCAGCTGCTCGGCCTGCCCGCGAAGGACGTCCGCAAGCTCACCGCCGCCCTGCGCGAGGCCACCGGCCCGGTGCGCGTGGTGCGCGGGCACGACGCCGGCGTCGAGGCGGCCCTGACCGACAAGGTCACCGCCGAGCGCGACGAGGAACTGCGGATCTTCATCAGCGAGCAGCGGCTCGTGAAGGACGCCTTCGAGATCGGTGAGCTGCAGAAGGCCGTGGACTCCACGGTGCGCGGCTTCGAGGACGTCGTGAAGGTCCTCGACAAGGCCGAGGCCACCTCGGAGCGCTACATCGAGGGCACGTTCTTCCTGCGCGCCCGCGTCGAGGGCAACGACATCGGCTACGGCTCGATCTGCGCCGCCGGCCCGCACGCCACCACCCTGCACTGGGTGCGCAACGACGGCCCGGTCCGCTCCGGCGAACTGCTGCTGCTCGACGCCGGAGTGGAGACGCACTCCCTGTACACCGCTGACGTCACGCGCACACTGCCGGTCAACGGCACGTACTCGCCGCTCCAGCGCCGCATCTACGACGCGGTGTACGAGGCCCAGGAGGCGGGCATCGCGGCCGTCCGGCCGGGCGCGAAGTACCGCGACTTCCACGACGCCGCGCAGCGCGTGCTCGCGGAGAAGCTCGTCGAGTGGGGCCTGGTCGAGGGCCCGGTCGAGCGCGTGCTGGAGCTGGGTCTGCAGCGCCGCTGGACCCTGCACGGCACGGGGCACATGCTCGGCCTGGACGTCCACGACTGCGCGGTGGCCCGTACGGAGACGTACGTGGACGGCGTGCTGGAGCCCGGCATGGTGCTCACCGTCGAGCCCGGCCTGTACTTCCAGGCCGACGACCTGGCGGTGCCCGAGGAGTACCGGGGCATCGGCGTCCGTATCGAGGACGACATCCTCGTCACCGAGGACGGCAACCGGAACCTGTCCGCCGCGCTGCCGCGCACTGCGGCGGACGTGGAGACGTGGATGGCCCGCCTCAAGGGCTGACACCTTTCGAGAACGGCCGCTTCCGGCAACGACGGCCCGGCCCGCGTACGAAGCGGGCCGGGCCGTCGTGTTGCGGGGGGCGGCACAGAAGCGTCGAACGGTGCCGGAGTTACTAAAGACACAGGCGTGAGACTCGAACCCGAAAATACAGATATAGTAAATTTTTTCGCTGGTGGCCTGTCCTGGGTGGAACGACCTGGAACGGCCGTCGAACGATCAGCCGGGAAGCTCCCTGGGTCCAGTGCCCGGGCCTCCGGGACCCGCGCCCCATCCGACGACCTCAGGACAGCTCCGTGACTTCAGTGGCAGACCAGCCCCGCGTCCGTTCGCGCGCCGACGGCGGCCGGGCCCCGGCACACCGCCCGGGCCGGTTCGCGACGCACCTGCGGGCCGCCGCGCCGGCGCTGGGCCTGTACGCGGGTCTGCGGCTGATCAGCCTGCTCGTCTACTGGTGGCTGGCCGGGCGGGCCGGCGCGGACCCGTGGCACAACATCGGCATCACCTGGGACTCCGCGTTCTACCGGGACATCGCCCTGAACGGGTACCCGAAGGAGCTCCACCTCTTCCGGGGCGACCTGCCGGAGACCGAGGTCACCCAGGCGTTCTTCCCGCTGTACCCGATGCTGATGCGCTGGCTCGCGCTCACGGGCATCAGCGTGACCCTGGCGGGCGCGCTGATCTCCACGGTGGCGTCCTTCGCGGCGGCCTGGGGCCTGTTCAAGATCGGCTCGCATCTGCGGGACGCGCGCACCGGTGTCGTGCTCGCCGGGCTGCTGGCGCTCCTGCCGACCGCCGTCGTCCAGCAGCTCGTCTACACGGAGTCCCTCTTCGTCGCGCTGGCGGCCTGGACGCTCTACGCGGCGCTGCGGCACCGCTGGGTGACGGCCGGAGTGCTGTGCGTCGTGTGCGGGCTGAGCAGGCCGACCGCGGGTTCGGTCATCGGCGCGGTCGGTCTCGCCGCGCTGTGGGCGCTGTACAAGCGCACCGACGGATGGCGGCCGGTGGCCGCGATCGTGCTCGCGCCGCTGGGCCTGCTGTCCTACCTGGGCTACCTCGCGGTCCGCTACGGCCGCGTCGACACCTACTTCGTCATCCAGAAGAACAACTGGGGCGAGACCTTCGACGGCGGAAAGACCACCTGGCAGACGCTCACCGGCGCGCTCACCGCCGGCGGCCAGGTGGAGCTGCCGAGGATCGTCACCGCGCTGTGCCTGCTCGCGCTCCCCGCCCTGGTCCTCCTCATGCTGCGCGAACGCCTGCCGCTGGCCCTGGCCGCCTACGCCCTGGCCTCGCTGGTCCTGGTGGTGAGCGTGCACCACTGGGCCGGAACGATCCCGCGCTACCTGATGCCGGTCTTCCCGCTGCTGATCCCCGTCGCCTGCGCGCTCGCCAGAGCCAGACTCTCCACCCGGATCGCCGTGCTGCTCACCCTGGGCGTGGCCTCGGGCTGGTACGCCTGCTGGATCCCCCTTCAGTTCTCCATGGCTCCGTAGCCGGGTGCCCGAGCCCGCCGCACCGGCGGTACGCACCCCCCCCGTTGAGCCGCTCCGCACCCACTTGACCTGAGAGGACGCCGACCCATGTCAGACCTGCGTTCAGCCGTCGCGAAAGCCGACCGGCGGATTTCGCTCGCCGTACGCGGACGCTTCGCCGACGAGCGGTCCGTCACGGCGAGCCGTGCCCTGTCCTGGTGCGGCGAGCACGCCGCCGGCTGGCTGGCCATCGGGCTGGCGGGCGCCGCTGTCGACCGCGAGCGCCGCGGGCAGTGGCTGCGGGCGACCGGCGTCGTCGCCGGTGCCCACCTGACCAGCATGGCCGTCAAGCGGGTCGTCCGGCGTCCCCGCCCGCACGGCCCCGGTCTTGAGCCGCTGGTGAAGACCGCGGGCAAGCACAGCTTCCCCAGCTCGCACGCCGCCTCCTCGGCCGCGGCCGCGGTCGCCTTCGGCTCGATGCTGCCCGCCCCCGCGCTGCGCACGGCCGCCGCGGCGATGTGCTTCTCGCGCCTCGTCGTCGGCGTCCACTACCCGAGCGACGTCGTCGGCGGCGCGGCCATGGGCGCCGCCGTGGCGCGTGCCGGCCGACGCTGGATATCCGCTGGAGGACGCACCGATGGCTGACGCCACCGACACCGTGGACGCCCCGGCCCCCTCCGCGAAGACCACCGAGGCCGCCCAGGCCGCCGGGACCGCGAAGGACGCCGCCTCCCCGGCCGGGTTCCGGCTCGGCGCGCTGCCCGGCGGGCTGCTGCGCAACGCCCGGCCCCGGCAGTGGGTCAAGAACGTCCTCGTCCTCGCCGCGCCGGGGGCGGCCGGGGCGCTGAGCGACGTCGACGTGCTGCGGCAGAGCGGCATCGTCTTCCTGCTGTTCTGCGCGGCCGCCTCCAGCATCTACTTCCTCAACGACGCCCTGGACGTGGAGGCCGACCGCGCCCACCCGGTCAAGCGCAACCGGCCGATCGCGGCGGGCATCGTCCCGCTCCCGGTCGCCTACGCGGTCGGCGCGCTGCTCGCTCTCGGCTCGCTGGCCGGGGCGCTGCTGCTGTGCAACGTCGGCACCGCCGTCGTGCTCGCGTCCTACCTGGTCGTCCAGGTGCTGTACTGCACCCGTCTCAAGCACGTTCTCGTGGCCGACCTGGCCGTCGTCACCTCGGGCTTCGTCCTGCGCTCGATGATCGGCGGTATCGCGGCGGACATCCCGCTGTCCCAGTGGTTCCTGATCACCACCGGCTTCGGCTCGCTGTTCATGGTGGGCGCCAAGCGGTACTCCGAACTCGTGCTCATGGGCGACCAGGCCGCCGAGTCCCGCAAGCTGCTCGCCCAGTACACCACCGGCTACCTGCGGTTCGTCTGGCAGGCGTCGGCGAGCATCACGGTGCTGGCCTACTGCCTGTGGGCCCTGGGCCACCAGGGCGAGGACCCCGGTCTGTGGCGCCAGCTGTCGATCATCCCGTTCGTCTTCGGGGTCCTGCGGTACGCGCTGTTCGCCGACCGGGGGACGGCGGGCGCGCCCGAGGACGTCGTCCTCAAGGACCGCGCACTGCTCGGCACCGGTCTGCTGTGGGTGATCGTCTACGGCGTATCGGTGGCCGGTCTGTGAGCACCGGGGACCGGTCGACCGGTCCGGCCGCCCCGCCGGTACGCGGGCGGCTGGGCGGGCTGCTGCCGGAGCTGCTCAAGTTCGGGGTGGTCGGCGGCATCGGGTACGCCACCGACGTGCTGCTCTTCCTGCTGCTGCGGGAGCGGATGGGCGTCGACGCGATCGCGGCCAAGGTGATCTCCCTGGCCGCCTCGATCGTGGTGGCCTATCTGGGCAACCGCTGGTGGACCTACCAGGACCGGGCCGGTGCCGCGGACCGGGGCCGGATCGGGCGCGAGACCCTGCTGTTCCTCGTGGTGAACATCGGCGGGGCCCTGATCCAGCTGGCCTGCCTGGGCTTCTCCCGGTTCGTGCTCGGCTTCCACAGCACGCGGGCCGATCTGGTCGCGGGCAGCCTGGTCGGCATGGCCCTGGCGACCCTGTTCCGCTTCTGGGGCACCAGGACCCTGGTCTTCCCCGGGAGCCGGCGGCCCGCCGACGCGTGAGAGGCGGCCCCCGCCTCACGACGCCCGCAGCAGCGCGGCGTCCTCCCGCCACTTGAGGACCTTGTCGAAGCTGACCACCGCGCCCTGCCGGCCCGGGCGGTTGCGGACGTGGACCCGGTCGGTGAGGGACTCGATAAGAAAGAGGCCCCTGCCGTGTTCGTCATGGGCAGGGGCCGGCTGCTGCGGTTCCGGATCGCGGTGCCGGGGCTGTTCGGGGAAGCCCGGGCCGGAGTCGGTGACCTCGATGCGGCAGGTGTCGCCGTCGATGAAGGCCGTGACCAGATAGCCGGTGGAGGAGTCGCCGCCGTGCTCCACCGCGTTCGCACAGGCCTCGCTGAGCGCCAGCGACAGGTCGTAGGAGATGTCGGGGTCGACGCCGGCCGTCTCCATCGTGCCGATCAGCAGTCGTCGGGCGAGCGGGACGCTCGCGGCCTCGCGCCGCAGATGGAGTGACCACCACATGCTCATGCTCAGCCTCCCGGCGGCTCGACCTACCGGTACCTATAGCCACCGGTGATCCGCCGTAAGCCTGCGCCGGGTGTGAGACCGCTCATTCGGACGACGCGCCGAAGTGGTGCATCGGTGTATGCGTACGAGCCACCGCGCGCCGGTGCGCCCCCGCGCTGAGGAAGCCGGGCGCCCCCTGCTGTAGGGAAGCCGTAAGCGCGGTGGGATGATGGCGCAGCCATGAACCGTCCCGTCGCGCGCGCCGGCGCCGATCTGCGACTGCTGCGGGCCGCGGTGTTCGCCGCGGCCTGCGTTCTGCTGTCCGCGGGCGGGCATGTGCTGGCCTCCTGCGCGAGCGTGCCGCTGTGGACGCTGGCCGCGGGCTTCGCCGCCGTCCTGCTGGCGGTTCTCCCGCTGGCGGGGCGGGAGCGCTCCCTGACGGGCATCGCGGCCGTCCTGGCCGCCGGACAGCTGGCCCTGCACACCCTCTTCGGGCTCGGTCAGCTCGGCTCCGGGCGGACGCCGGAGCCCCCGGCCTCCGACAGCCGGCTGATCGGTTTCGCCGCCCGGCTGATCTGCAACCAGCCGCACCCGGCGTCCGCCGCCGAGGCCCGCCGCGTGATCACCGACGCGGGGTTCGACCCGGCCGTGCACCCCCTGCAGTTCGCACCGCCGACCCCGCCGACCGCCTCGCCCGCCGACGGCTCCGCGCTCGCCGCGGCGCTGCTGCCCACCCTGCCGATGCTGCTCGGGCACGTGCTCGCTGCGCTGGCCGTGGGCTGGCTGCTGCGCCGGGGCGAGGCCGCGCTGTGGCGCGCGGTGGCCCTGTCCGCGCGGTCGGCGCGCGGAGTCGCGGAGGTGACGCTCGTACGGTCGCTGCGTGCCGCGCTCGTGCTCGCGGCGGCCCTGTACGGCCGCACCGACGGCGGACGGGCGGCCCTCCTCCCCCGGGCGGACACCGACGACGAGCGGCCCGTGGCGGAACCGGCACTCCAGCACAGCGTGATCCGGCGGGGCCCGCCGCGCTGCGCCCTCGCGGCCTGACAGCGCGGAACAGCACTCCTGCGGCACACGGGACCCCTCGGTCCCCACCGTGCCGGCGGGAGGGCGGCCGCGCGCCCAGCCGCACGCGTGCCGCCCCTCCCCGAGCCCCTCCACTGGAGTGTCCCCATGACCGCCACCCGCCCACGGCCGGGCACCGAGCACACCCGCCTGCGCCGTCTCCGCCGTCTCCCTGTCATCGGCGGCCTCGCCGCCGGCGGCGTCCTGCTCCTCGCCGGACCCGCCTTCGCGCACGTCAGCGTGCAGCCCGGCACCGCCGAGAAGGGCGGCTACAGCACCATCGCCCTGAAGGTGCCGAACGAGAAGAACAACGCCTCGACGGTGAAGCTGGAGCTCACCCTCGACCCGAAGCACCCGCTCACCTCGGTGATGCCGCAGCCGGTGCCCGGCTGGGACATCAAGGTCGAGAAGACCAGGCTCGACAAGCCGGTGCAGCTGCACGGCGAGACGGTCGACGAGGCCGTCAGCAAGGTCACCTGGAGCGGCGGCAAGATCGATCCGGGCCAGTTCCAGCAGTTCCCGCTGTCGGTCGGACAACTGCCGACGGATGCCGACGAGTTGGTCTTCAAGGCACTGCAGACGTACTCCGACGACGACGTGGTGCGCTGGATCGACCCGTCCAAGCCGGGCGGCGAGGAGCCCGAGCACCCGGCGCCGGTCCTCAAGCTCGTCGCCAAGGGCACCACGGCCGACAAGAAGCAGGACGCGGCCGTGGACAAGGCGGACAAGGCGAACGGGGCGGACAAGGCCGCGGCCGCCGCCGCGAAGAGCGAGGACAGCACCGACACCACGGCCCGCGCCCTCGGTATCGCCGGCATCGTCGTCGGTGTCGCGGGTGTCGCCTTCGGCGTGTTCGCCGGACGCCGCCGCTCGGCCGGCTGACGTCCCGCGCCCGACGGACGCCCTCCGACGGACAACTTCCGGCGGACGCCTTCCGGCGGACAACTTCCGGCGGACGGCCCCGGACGGACAACCCAAGACGGACGACCGCGGGGCGGCCTGCCGTACCCCGGCACGCGTGCCCTTCACGCTGCCCCGCTTCCCTGACCGACGACCGACGCTTCCCTGACCGACATCCGGAGAAAGAGCTCCATGCGCACGAAAACCCTCGGCGTGGCCCTGGCCGCGGCCGCCGCGCTCACACTGAGCGCCTGCGGCGGCGGTTCCGCCGACAGCGGCGACAAACCCCTGGCCGACGTCTCGGCCTCGCCGAAGAAGGCCGCGATCACCCTGGACACCCCCAAGCCGAAGCCGGACCTCGTCCTGAAGGACACCTCCGGCAAGAAGTACGAGCTCCTCAACGAGACCAAGGGCCACCCGGTCCTGCTGTACTTCGGCTACACCTACTGCCCCGACGTCTGCTCGACCGTGGTCGCCGACATGGCCGCCGCCGCCAAGCAGCTGCCCAAGGCCGAGCAGGAGAAGCTGCGCATCGTCTTCGTGACGACCGACCCCGAGCGCGACACCCCCGAGCGGACGCGCGCCTGGCTCGACGCCCAGGGCGGCCAGGACATCGTCGGCCTCACCGGCGACTTCGACACGATCCAGGCCGCGGCCACCTCGCTCGGCATATTCGTCGAGAAGCCGAAGAAGGAGAAGGACGGTTCCGTGACCGTCAGCCACGGCGCCGAGGTCGTCGCCTTCTCGCCCAAGGACGACGGTGCCCACTGGGTCTACACCGCCGAGACCACCAAGGACCAGTACGCCAAGGATCTCCCGAAGATCGTCGAAGGGGAGAACCCGTGATGCGCAAGACCACCGCCACCACCGCCGCCGCCCTGCCGCTCGTCCTCGCCGGAGGGCTGCTGGCCCTCACCGGCTGCCAGTGGGAGAAGGACGCCCTGGGCTCCGACAAGCCCGAACTGTCCGTCAGCGGCGCCTATCTGCCGCAGCCCGCGATGGACGACATGGCCGCCGCCTATCTGACCGTCCGCAACGACGGCGGCAAGGCCGACCAGCTGACCTCCGTCACCAGCACGCTCTCGGACGACGTGACCATGCACACCACCGAGGGCTCGCAGATGAAGCACGCGGCGAAGCTGGACGTGCCCGCCAAGGGCGAGCTGTCGCTGGCGCGCGGCGGCAACCACCTGATGCTCGGCAAGCTCGACCACAAGCCGAAGGTGGGCGAGAGGATCGAGTTCACGCTGCACTTCGCGGAGTCCGGCCCGATCAAGGTCAAGGTGCCGGTGGAGACCGCGACCTACCGGCCCGGCAAGGGCTGACGGACGCGATGAGGACCCCGGCCACCCCCCGGCCGCCCGCCGTCCGGCGCGCGCTGCCGCTGCTGGGCACCCTGCTCGCGGCACTGCTGTGCGCGCTCGGGCCCGGCGCGGCGCCCGCCTCGGCGCACGCCGCGCTGACCTCGACCGACCCCGCCGAGGGGTCGGTGGTGCCCACCGCGCCCGCGCGGGTCACGCTCGGCTTCTCCGAGGGGGTGCTGCTCGGCGCCGACTCGGTGCGGGTCCTCGACCCGCGGGGCGCGCGCGTCGACGCGAGCAGGCCGGCGCACGTCGACGGCAAGGCCGCCACGGCCGCCGTGGACCTGCGTCCTGCGCTCGCCGACGGCACGTACACGGTGGCGTGGCAGGCGGTGTCGGCGGACAGCCACCCGGTGGCCGGGGCCTTCACCTTCTCCGTCGGAGCGCCGTCGCGCACGACGGTGACGGCCGCGGCCCACACGGTGGACCCGGTCGTCGACGTGCTCTACGGGGCCGGGCGGTACGGGGCGTACGCCGGATTCGTCCTGCTGGTCGGCGGCTGTGTCTTCGCGGGGCTGTGCCGCTCGGGGCGGCCCGTGCAGCGGGTCGCGGTCACCGGCTGGGTCGCGCTGTTCGTCTCGACGGCGGCGCTGACGCTGCTGCGGGGCGCGTACGCGAGCGGCAGGGGGCCGGGATCCGTCCTCGACCTGTCGCTGCTCGGCGACGCCCTGTCGACGAAACCGGGGGCCGCGCTGCTGTCCCGGCTGCTGCTGCTCAGCGCGGCGGCGGTCTTCCTGGCGGTGCTCTTCGGCACGTACGCCGGGGAGGGCCGTACGGACGGGCGCGCGTTCGGCGGGCGCCGTGAGACGGCCTACGGGCTCGCGGCCGGCGGCGCCTTCGTGGCGGTCGGGCTGGCGGCGACGTGGGCGCTGGCCGAGCACGCCTCGGCCGGGGTGCAGCCGTGGCTCGCGATGCCGGTCGACATCCTGCATCTGCTGGGCGTCGCGGTGTGGCTGGGCGGACTGGCCGCGCTGCTGGCCGTGTTGCGCGGCAGCGAGCCGGTCCGCGGTGCGGCAGTGCGGCGTTTCTCGCGGCTGGCGTTCGGTTCGGTGTGCGTCCTGGTGACGAGCGGGCTCTACCAGTCCTGGCGGCAGGTCGGCTCGTGGGACGCGCTGACCGGCACGGACTACGGGCGTCTGCTGCTCGTCAAGGCGGGTCTGGTGGGCGTGCTGGTCGCGGTCGCCGCCGTGTCCCGGCGCTGGACGGGACGGCTCACGGACGGCCCGGAGCCGCGTGGTGCCAGACCGAGGGCCACGGCCGGGAAGAACTCCCGTGCCGCATCGGGCGGTTCCGCGCCGGCGCGTGCCGAGGACCCGGAGCGGGCCGCGCAACTGGCCCGGCAGCAGGCCGCGTTCGCCAAGGCGAAGGCCAGGCGGCAACGGGAGGCGGATCCGGAGCGCGCCGGTCTGCGGCGCTCGGTGCTCGCCGAGACCGCCGTCGCCGTCGTCCTGCTCGCCGTCACCACCGTGCTCACCGGCACCCAGCCGGGGCGCGCCGTGACCGAGCAGGCGGCGGCCGCCGGCAGCCGTGCCCCGGCACCCGCCGCGACGGGCCCGGCCGAGGCGCGCGTCCCCTACGACACCGGGGGCGCGAACGGGCGGGGCACCGCCCTCGTGCGCGTCGACCCGGCGCGTACGGGCGGCAACACCGTCGACGTCACCGTGACCGGCCCCGACGGGCAGCCCGTCGACGTCGCCCAGCTGGACGTGGCGTTCACACAGAAACAGAAGGGCGTCGGCCCGCTCCGCGCCCCCCTCGGCCGCCTGGGCACGGGCCACTGGCGGGCCGACGGCTTCCAGCTGCCCATGGCCGGCGACTGGCAGCTCACCCTGACCGTACGGACCTCCGACATCGACCAGATCACGGAGCTCGGGAACGTGAAGATCAACTGATGGCTGAACACAAGGAACTGGCCGACAAGAAGGAACTGGCCGACAAGACGGCGAAGGCCGCCAAGGGCGCCGCCGGGCCCGCGCGGGGCGCCAAGGCCCGCAAGCCCGTCGACGACAGCCGGCCCGGCAGGGCCGCGAAGAACGCCAAACCGGAGAACAGCACCGCTCCGGCGCCCGGGGTCACCCGCCGCCGGCTGCTCGGCACCGCAGGGGCCGCGGGCGCGGCCGGGCTGGTCGTGGGCGCCGCGGGAGGCGCGTTCGCGGCCGACGCCGTGGGCGAGCGGCCGGCGCCGCTGTCCGGGGTCGGGGCCGCCTCCGTCCCCTTCCACGGCAGACACCAGGCCGGGATCGCCGAACCCGCGCAGGCCCACGGCCACCTGCTCGCCTTCGACCTCGCCCCGGGCGCGGACCGCAAGGCCGCGGCGGCGCTGATGCGGCGCTGGTCGCGGACGGCGGCGGACCTCATGGCGGGCCGGGTGCCGCAGGGTGACGACACGGGCATCGCCCTGGACGCGGGGCCGTGCGCGCTGACCGTCACCTTCGGCTTCGGCCGCACCTTCTTCGACCGGACCGGGCTCGCCGACCGGCGGCCCGCCGCGCTGGAGCCCCTGCCGGCCTTCACCGGTGACGCGCTCGACGCCCGGCGCGGCGAGGGTGACGTGTGGGTGCAGATCGGCGCGGACGACGCGCTCGTCGCCTTCCACGCGCTGCGGCTGCTGCAGAAGCAGGCCTCGGACACGGCACGGCTGCGCTGGCAGATGAACGGCTTCAACCGGACGCCGGGCGCCACCGACCGGCCGCGCACCGCCCGCAATCTGATGGGCCAGATCGACGGCACGAACAACCCCAAGCCGACGGACAGCACCTTCGCCGAGCGGATCTGGGTGCCCGACGCCCGCGAGGGCGCGGACTCCTGGATGGCGGGCGGCTCCTACGCGGTCGTCCGGCGCATCCGGATGCTGCTCGACAGCTGGGACAACCTGTCCCTGGAGCGCCAGGAACGCGTGATCGGCCGCCGCAAGTCGGACGGGGCGCCGCTGTCGGGCGGTACGGAGACGACGCCGGTGGACCTGAACAAGTTCGCTGCGGACGGTTCGATCGCGATCCCGGGTGACGCGCACATCCGGGTGGCGGCGCCGGAGTCCAACCGGGGCGCGGCGATGCTGCGGCGGGCCTTCTCGTACCACGACGGCTTCCTGGACGACGGGGCGCCGGACGCGGGGCTGCTGTTCGTCGCGTGGCAGGCGGACCCGGCCAAGGGCTTCGTCCCGGTGCAGCGCAAGCTGGACCGTGGCGACGGCCTCTCGCGTTTCCTGCGGCACGAGTCGAGCGGCCTGTACGCGGTCCCGGGCGGCTGCGCGCCCGGCGAGTACGTGGGCCAGCGGCTGCTGGAGGGCTGACCGGGGGCGCGTCCCGGCGGGCCGGGGGCGCGCCGGGACGCTGTCGGGACTGGGTATCGTGACGAGCCCCAAGCGATCGCGAGGAGCCCACGTGATGTCCGCCAGCAGCTATACGTACCTGGGTCCCGAGGGCACCTTCACCGAGGCCGCGCTGCGGACGCTGCCGGAGGCGGCGACGCGTGAACTGGTGCCCATGGTGTCGGTACAGGCCGCGCTGGACGCGGTACGGGCCGGCAAGGCCGCGGCGGCGCTCGTGCCCATCGAGAACTCCGTGGAGGGCGGCGTCACCGCGACCCTCGACGAACTCGCCACCGGGGAACCGCTGATGGTCTACCGCGAGGTGGTGCTGCGCATCGCCTTCGCGCTGCTGGTGCGCCCCGGTACGAAGCTGTCGGACGTCAAGACGGTCACCGGGCACCCCGTCGCGCAGCCGCAGGTCCGCAAGTGGCTCGCGGCCCACCTCCCGGAGGCGCAGTGGGAGTCGGCGGCGTCGAACGCGGACGGGGCGCGCCTGGTGCAGGAGGGGCGCTACGACGCCGCGTTCGCCGGGGAGTTCGCGGCGGCGACGTACGGGCTGGAGCCGCTGGTCACCGACATCCACGACGCGCGGAACGCGGAGACCCGCTTCGTGCTGGCCGGCCGCCCGGCGCGGCCGTCGGCGCGTACCGGCAACGACCGCACGTCCCTGGTGGTGTGGCTGCGCGACGACCATCCGGGCGCGCTGATGGAGCTGCTGCAGGAGTTCTCGGCGCGCGGGGTGAACCTGACGTGGATCGAGTCGCGGCCGACGGGTGAGGGCATGGGACGCTACTGCTTCTCCATCGACTGCGAGGGGCACATCACCGACCGCAGGGTGGGCGAGACGCTGATGGGGCTGAAGCGGATCTGCCCGAAGGTGCGGTTCCTCGGCTCGTACCCGCGCGCCGGTACGGAGGGCGGCCGGCAGGGTGCGCAGCCGAGGCCGGGCACCTCCGACAGCGACTACGCGGCGGCCGCGGACTGGCTGGCGCGCTGTCTGGACGGCCGGGCCTGAGCCGAGACCGTCTCGCGGGGCCTGCCCCGGCGCGGTCCGTCCCCGGTCTGTTCCCCGGCGGTCCGTCCCCGGTCCGTCCACGCGGTCCGTCCCCCACAGTCCGTCCACAGAGTTATCCACAGGATGTTCTCGATCTGGGGACAAGTCGACAGAGCGAGTCGACGGGCAGGGGCTCGCGAATCGGTCACGGGTCGACAAATCGCTGTAGCCATACGGCAGTCATCCACAGCGCCCGGGCGCGCAGGGGGGCGCCTCACCCGCCCCTACCTCGGAGTAATACCGCCGAACCACCGGCGGGACCACGGGAATATCACCCGAATGAGTGGCTGCGCGAGGTTTGGCCGCTGAAAACTCTCTCGAAGGACAAGCCGGGGCGGGGCGCCCGATTCCGGCGTCCACAGTTTTCGCGCACAGCCTGTGGACAAAAAGCGGAATGGTCGATTCCTGTGGACAACAACCGGACCCCCGGATTCAACTCCGGCCGCACACACGGAGGATCATCGCGACCCCACACCCCGGAGCCCTTTTCCGTCAAATGCGCGGGGATTCCGCCGAGTCTCCGGCCGCACGTCATTCGCCCGCCTTTTCCGCCGCCTCTAAAAACGGGCAAATCACCGGAAAATGGAATATCGCGTCGAGTGATCGCGTACCGCGAAGGTAGCCTGGAGGGGTGATTGACCTTCGCCTGCTCCGTGAGGACCCCGACCGTGTCCGCGCGTCCCAGCGCGCCCGAGGAGAGGACGTCGGCCTCGTCGACGCGCTGCTCTCCGCCGACGAGCGGCGCAGGTCGTCCAGTCTGCGCTTCGACGAACTGCGTGCCGAGCAGAAGGCACTCGGCAAGCTCATCCCCAAGGCCGCCGGCGAGGAGAAGGCCGAGCTGCTGAGGAAGACCGGCGAACTGGCCGCCGCCGTCAAGGCCGCCGACGCCGAGCAGGACGAGGCCGCGGCCGAGACGCAGCGCCTGCTGCTGCGGATCGGCAATCTGGTCCACCCCGACGTCCCACGCGGCGGCGAGGACGACTTCGTCGTCCTGGAGACCGTCGGCACCCCCCGCGACTTCGCGGCCGAGGGCTTCACCCCCAAGGACCACCTGGAGCTCGGCCAGACGCTCGGCGCCATCGACGTCGAGCGCGCCGCCAAGGTCTCCGGCTCGCGCTTCTACTACCTGACGGGCGTCGGCGCGCTGCTGGAGCTCGCCCTCGTCAACGCCGCCATCGCGCAGGCCACCGCCGCCGGCTTCACGCCGATGCTCACCCCCGCGCTGGTCAAGCCGCGCGCCATGGAGGGCACGGGCTTCCTCGGCCAGGCCGCGCAGGACGTCTACCACCTGGAGAAGGACGACTTCTATCTGGTGGGCACCTCCGAAGTACCGCTCGGCGCCTACCACATGGACGAGATCCTCGAAGCCGACCGGCTGCCGCTGCGCTACGCGGGCTTCTCGCCGTGCTTCCGCCGCGAGGCGGGTTCCTACGGCAAGGACACCCGGGGCATCTTCCGGGTCCACCAGTTCGACAAGGTCGAGATGTTCTCCTTCACCACGCCGGAGGACGCCGAGGCCGAGCACGCGCGGCTGCTGGAGTGGGAGAAGCAGTGGCTGACCAGCCTGGAGCTGCCCTTCCAGGTGATCGACGTCGCCACCGGTGACCTCGGCTCCTCCGCCTCGCGGAAGTTCGACTGCGAGGCGTGGATCCCCACCCAGGGCAAGTACCGCGAGCTGACCTCCACCTCGAACTGCAACGAGTTCCAGGCGCGCCGGCTGTCCGTCCGCTGCCGCGACGGCAAGAACGTCCGCCCGCTGGCCACCCTCAACGGCACGCTGTGCGCGGTGCCGCGCACGATCGTGGCACTGCTGGAGAACCACCAGCAGGCCGACGGCTCCGTCCGCGTCCCCGAGGTGCTGCGTCCGTACCTGGGCGGCCGCGAGGTCCTGGAGCCCGTCGCCAAGTAGGCACCACCGCTCGTCCGAGGTGCCGCCGTGCCGTCACGGCGGCACCTCCGCGCCGCGCGGGGCGGAGTCGGGGCACGCACGCCCGGGCTGCTGGAAGCACTGGGGAGAACGAGAAGGAGCGTCGTGAGCACACTGCCGTACCGCCTGATCGCCACCGACCTCGACGGCACGCTGCTGCGCTCCGACGAAACCGTCTCGGAGCGCACCCGTGCCGCACTCCTGCGGGCCACGGAGGCGGGTGCCGCGCACATCGTCGTCACCGGCCGGGCCGTGCCCTGGACCCGCCACATCCTTCAGGCACTGAACTATCAAGGGCTTGCAGTGTGCGGGCAGGGCGCGCAGGTCTACCACGCGGGCGAGCACCGGCTGCTGACGTCGGTGACGCTGGACCGGCAGCTCGCCGCTGTCGCGCTCGCCAAGATCGAGGCGGAGGTCGGGCCGCTGTTCCTGGCCGCGAGCCGCGACGGCGTGGACGGCGAGGTGCTGGCCGAGCCGGGCTACGGGCTCCAGGAGGGCCCGCTGCCGGTCGTGCCGTTCACCGACCGGGCCGAGCTGTGGGCCGAGCCCCTGAACAAGCTCTATCTGCAGCACCCGGAGCTGGACGACGACAGCCTGGCGGAGGCGGCGCGGGCCGTCGTGGGCGATCTGGTGGGGGTGACGATGGCCGGTCCCGGCATCGTCGAACTGCTGCCGCTGGGGCTGAGCAAGGCGACCGGGCTCTCCCTGGCCGCGCGCCGGCTCGGGGCGACGGCGGCGGACACCATCGCCTTCGGCGACATGCCCAACGACGTCCCGATGTTCGCGTGGGCGGCGCACGGCGTGGCCATGGGCGACGCGCACGAGGAGCTGAAGGCGGTGGCCGACGAGATCACCGCGTCGAACGAGGAGGACGGGATCGCCCTCGTCCTGGAGCGACTCTTCGGCTGAGCCGCCGGACGGCGGCCGTCGCGCGCGAGACGTCCCACGGCGCCCTGCCCTGGGTCAGCGGCCAGCACAGCAGGCCGACGGTCACCGCGATCGCGTGCCCGACGTCGGTGAACGTGCCGCCCGTCAGCAGCGGGACCGCGAAGAAGAGCACCAGCCCCGTCAGATACCCCCACCGCCAGGGACGCGGCACCCGGTAGGCCAGCAGCCCGGCGGACGCCGCGAGCCCGTACGAGACGCCGATGTCGACGACGTGTTTCATCGAGCGCGGCAGTGAGTGGTCCTGGATCGACAGCAGCACGACCTCCTGGCTGACGAGGGTCGCCGCGACGTGCGCGACGCCCACGGTGAACAGCCAGCGCCACGTGCCGATCCAGCGCTCCACGTTGGCGTGGAACAGCTCGAAGAACAGCGCGTACAGCAGGAACGACGAGGGGTTCTCGATCCAGAAGCCGCTGATCAGCAGGGACTGCAGCGGGTGCTTGTTCAGCTCGTGGATATTGCTGCTGGTGCGGTGCAGCAGGAAGGTCTCCAGGCCGTGGCTGGCCGAGGCGATCACGAGGCTGGTGACCCCGATGATGAGCAGCCAGATGTGCGTGCCGGGAGCCGAGCGGATCCACGCGCCGGTGCGGGAGCAGGCCATCGCCCAGGAGCGCGCGGCGGCGGCCGGGAACCGGCCGGTTCCGCCGGGGCCCTCGTGCTTCATGCTCCGACCGTAGCGGGCGGCACAGGACCGTGCTCCGGGAAGCGTCCCGGGGAAGTTGTAGGATGACTGGGCAACCGGGTCAATCGCGTACTCCGCGACGGACGCGGGCGTCGGCGCGGGCCCGTACGACCGCGCCGGTACCGGACCACCGGAACGAGCCGAGGAGCACCGGAGATGGCACTGCGGGCAGCGGGACGGCAGTCCCTCGTGGACACCGTCGTGGATCAGTTGCGCGCGCAGGTCGCCGCCGGGGAGTGGCAGGTCGGCTCGCGCATCCCCACCGAGCACGCGCTGGCCGAGCAGCTCCAGGTCGGCCGCAACACGGTCCGTGAGGCCGTGCGCGTGCTCGTGCACGCCGGGATGCTGCGCTCGCGCCAGGGCGAGGGGACGTTCGTCGTCTCCACCGCCGACCCCGGCGAGATCATGCGGGGCGTGCAGCGCGCCGGGGTGCGCGACGTCCTGGAGCTGCGGATCGCCCTGGAGGTCGAGGCGGCGCGCCTGGCGGCCGTACGGCACGAGCCGGCCGACGTGGAGCGGATGCGGGCGGCCCTGCGGGCGCAGACGGCCTTCGAGGACCCCGAGGGCCAGCCCGACTCCGGGAGCCTGGAGCTGTACGCCGACCACGACGTCGCCTTCCACCGGGCCGTCGTCGAGGCCGCGCACAACAGCGCGCTGACGGCGACGTACAGCTGGTTCTCCAGCTCCGTGCACGAGGCGCTGGTCACCGCGCTCGGCGACCGGGACATGCCGCGCATCGTGCACGGCGACCACCACGCGCTCATGGACGCCATCGCCTCCGGTGACCCCGAGGCCGCCGCGCGGGCCGCCCGCGCGCTGCTCGAACGCCCCAAAGCGGCCGTCGAGTCCCTGCTCTCCGAGGGCTGAGCCGCGGGCGCCCGCCCCGCGCACCCGTCCGTCCGCACACCCCCCACACCCCTTCCGAAAGGCACCCATGTCCGAATCGAGGCCCTCCGCAGCCGACATATCCGACAACGCCCTGCCCGACAGCGCTCTGAAGGCCGCGCGCCTCATCGACGCGGAAGAGGATCTGACCCCGGCACCGGCCGTCGCCGCCGCGCGCCGCCGGCTGCGGGCGCATCCCGCGCTGCTGATCCTCGGCATCGTCCTGGCCTCGCTCAACATGCGCGCGGCCCTCTCCGGCGTCTCCCCGCTGATCGGCGAGATCAGCGACCACTTCCACCTGGCGCCGGCCGTGAGCAGCCTGGTGACCACCATCCCGCTCGCGTTCATGGGCCTGGGCTCGCTGCTCGCGCCCCGGCTCGCCCGGCGCTGGGGCACCGAGGCCGCGCTGTGCGCCGCGCTCGTCCTGCTCGGCGGCGGCATCCTGCTGCGCGTCGCGCCACCCCTCGCCGCGCTGTTCGTCGGCTGCGCGCTCGTCGGCACCGGCATAGCCCTGCTCAACGTGCTGATGCCGGGCCTGGTCAAGCGGGACTTCCCGGACCGGGCCGCGAGCATGACCGCGCTGTACTCGACCACCCTCATCCTCGGCGCCACGCTCTCCGCGGCCGCCTCGGTGCCGCTGGAGGAGTCCCTCGGCGGCTGGCGGGGCTCCCTCGCCTCCTGGGCGGTCCTGGCGGCCGTGGCGGCGGCCGTGTGGGTCCCGCAGGCGGTGCTCGCCCGGCGCGGCACGGCGCACGGCCAGGCGGCAGGTACGCCCAGGCACGCGGCCGGGGACGGGCCGAGCCTGCTGCGTTCGCCGCTGGCCTGGCAGGTGACGCTCCTGATGGGCACCCAGTCGCTGATCGCCTATGTGTGCATCGCGTGGATGCCCACGGTCTTCACCGACAACGGCATGAGCAAGAGCGAGGCGGGCCTCGTCTACGCCTTCTACACGCTGATCCAGATGGTGGGTTCGTTCGTCGTGCCGATGCTCGCCGGGCGGATGCGCGACCAGCGCACCCTGGCCGTCGCGGTGGTCGCCCTCATGGCGGGCGGCGTGACCGGGCTCCTCGCCGCGCCCGTCGCGGGCGCCTGGGTCTGGGCCACGATGACGGGCGTCGCGCAGGGCGGCCTGCTCGGGCTCGCCCTGACGCTGATGGTGCTGCGCTCGCGCGACGCCCACACCGCCGCCCGGCTCTCGGGCATGGCGCAGACCTGGGGCTATCTGCTCGCCTCGGTCGGTCCGTTCGCGATCGGCGCGGTGCACCAGGCGACCGGCGGCTGGACACTGCCGGTGGCACTGCTGCTCGTCGCGTGCGCGGCCCTGGTCGTTCTCGGGCTGGGAGCCGGGCGCGATCGGCGGATCTGAGACGTTGGGGTGACGAGGGTGCCCCACGGGGCACCGCACCCCTGATGAGGAGACCAGCCGCCGTGCACTTCCCCTCCCGCATCACCGTCCCCGCCGAACTGGCCCGCTTCCACGACACGTTCGACGGGGAGGCGGGCCGGGCGTGGATCGCGGCCCTGCCGGACCTGGCCCACGCCTTCCTCGACCGCTGGGGGCTGCGGCAGGACGGTCCGCCCGCGCACGGGATGGTCGCGCTCGTCCTGCCCGTACGGCGCGTCGACGGCAGCCCGGCGGCGCTGAAGCTGCAGCCGGTGACCGACGAGAGCGTCGGCGAGCCGGCCGCGCTGCGCGCCTGGGACGGCGACGGAGCGGTCGTCCTGCTCGACCACGACACCGCGACCGGCACGATGCTGCTGGAGCGGCTGGACCCCCGCCGCTCGCTGCTGTCCGTGCCGGACGACATCACGGCCGTGCGGACGCTCGCGGAGCTGCTGGCGCGGCTCGTACGGGCGCCCGCGCCGGACGGGCTGCGCCCGCTGGGCGACGTCGCCGCCGCGATGCTGGACGAGGCGCCGGGGGCACTGCCGGCTCTGGCCGACGCGGACGAGCGCGCGCTGGGGCGCTCGTGCGCCGCGGCCGTACGGGAGGTGGCGGGCGAGCCGGGGAAGCAGCTGCTGCACTGGGACCTGCACTACGAGAACGTGCTGGCCCCGCTGCCCGGTTCGGGCCGCGAGCCGTGGCTGGCCATCGACCCCAAGCCGCTCGTGGGCGACCCCGGTTTCGAGCTGCTGCCCGCGCTGCACGACCGCTGGGAGGACGTGACGGCGACCGGCGACGTGACAGGGGCCGTGCTGCGCCGCTTCGACGTGATGACCGAGGTCCTCGCCCTGGACCGGGCGCGGGCGGCCCGCTGGACGCTCGGCAGGGTGCTGCAGAACGCCCTGTGGGACATAGAGGACGCCCCACAGGGCGAGGGAGTCACGCTGGCGCCCGAGCAGGTGGCCATCGCCCGGGCGCTGTCGGCGCACCGGCTGGAGGTCACTCCTCGCCGGCGAGCGTGAGCGCGCGCAGCCTGCGGCCCGCGTACCAGGTCGCGGCGGCCGTGACGGCGACGAGCAGGACGAGCGCCAGCGGCAGGCCGACCTCCGCGCTGACGACGCCCTCGGCGCCGATCCGCTCGGCGAGCGCGAGCGCCCACTGCTGGACGCTCAGGGTGCGCGCGCCGGGCACGAGGCTGCCGAAGAGCGACTCCCACACCAGCGCGTAGACCAGTCCGGCGATCACGGCGTGCCGGGTGACCGTGCCGAGCAGCAGGAAGATCGCGCTGTAGGCGACGGAGGCGACGGCCGCCGCGACCGCGTAGGCGACGGCGATGTTCTGGCTGTTGCCATTGAGGACGAAGCCGGCGATCAGGGTGGGCACGGCCGAGAAGGCGACGGTGACACCGATGGCGACGACGAGCTTGGTGACGATGATGGTGGGCCGTTTGACGGGCTTGGACAGCAGGTAGACCACCGAGCCGTCGTCGATCTCCGGGCCGATCGCGCCGGTCCCGGCGACGACCCCGATGATCGGGACCATGGTGGCGAGCGCGAACCCGCCCAGCAGATTGGCGGCGGTCTGGTCGTCGGCCCCGGCCAGCACGCGGACGACCGCCGAGATGACGATCAGCAGCACGGGCAGGGCGAACAGGACGAAGGCGCGGCGGCGGCCGAGGAGACCGCGGTAGGTCAGGCGCGCGACAGTGGGGTGGTACAGGGCTGCGGACATGGCGCTCCGTGGCTCCTTTCAGGCCGCGACGAGGTAGGAGAAGACCGATTCCAGCGACTCGTCGGACGGCGAGACCGCCAGCAGCCGGATGCCGTGCTCGCGGGCGACGCGCGGCAGCAGTTCGGTGAAGCGGAGGAAGTCGACGGCCTGGATGCGCAACGCGCCTTCCTGGACGTCCACTTCGATGCCGGAGGTGGACGGGTCGGCGATCAGGGCGGCGGCCAGGGCCCGGTCGTCGCTGGAGCGCACGACGTAGCGGTGCGGGCGGTCCGTCATCAGCCGGCGGATCTTGCGGAAGTCGCCGGAGGCGGCGTGCCGTCCGGCGACGACGACCTCGATGTGGGAGGCGAGCTGCTCGACCTCCTCCAGGATGTGGGAGGAGAACAGCACGGTGCGGCCCTCGGCGCCCATCCCGCGCAGCAGGTCCATCAGTTGCATGCGCTGGCGCGGGTCCATGCCGTTGAACGGCTCGTCGAGCAGCAGCACGGCGGGGTCGTGGACGAGCGCGGAGGCCATTTTCACGCGCTGCCGCATGCCCTTGCTGTACGTGCCGATGCGGCGGTCCTGCGCGTACTCCATCTCGACCGTGGCGAGCGCACGCGCGGCCTCCTTGGCGCCCAGGCCGTGCAGTTCGGCGTTCGCGCGGACGAACTCGCGGCCGGTGAGGAAGTCGTACATCGCCTCCCGCTCGGGGACCAGGCCGATGCGACGGTAGACGTTCTCGTTGCGCCAGATCGTCTCCCCGTCGAGGGTGACGGTGCCGGTGGAGGGGGCGAGGAAGCCGCCCATCATGTTGATGAGGGTGGACTTCCCGGCGCCGTTGGGGCCGAGCAGGCCGGTGATACCGGGGCCGACCTTCATGGAGACGTCGTTGACGGCGACCACGTTGCCGAACCAGCGGGAAACGTTGTCGATGTGAAGGGATGTCACAGGCCGGCCTTTCGGTAGCGGCGCATCAGCAGCCCGTACGAACCTGCGATCAGCGCGAGGACGACGAGAAGGTACAGCACGCCCGCGCCGGTGCCCGGGCCGTGGCCGCCGGGGAAGGCGGAGGTGGCGGACAGGAAGGCCGTCTGCACGCCGTCGATCAGGGTGATCGGCGAGAACAGGCCCAGCCACACCGACGCGTCGTCGCTGCCCTGGACACTGGCGATGCTCTGGACGGTGGAGACCGCGCCGTAGGAGATGGTCAGGACGGCGATGACGGCGGCGACGCCGAAGCCCCGGCGCGGGGTGAGGGCGGCGACGACCAGGCCGAGGCCGGCGAAGAGGATCGAGAGGAGTGCCACGGAGAGGAGTCCTTGTGCGAAGCCCGTCGTCTGGGCGGCGAAGTCCATCTTGGCGAGCAGGGCACCCGCGTAGAGGATCAGCAGGGGCACGGCGGTGAGGACGAACAGGGCCGAGGCCATGGCGGCGTACTTGGCCACCACGTAGTCGACGCGTTCCATGGGGCGCGAGAAGTACAGCGGGACCGTCTTGAAGCGCAGGTCGCGCGAGACGGACTGGGGGGCCTGCGCGGCCAGGAACAGGCCGGTGACGGCCTGCATGATGATGGCGTAGCGCGTGTACTCGACCGGCAGCCGGTTCATGTGCGTGGCGACGGAGACGGCCACCATGATGGCGGCGGGCAGGCACATGACCGCGAACAGGAGCATCGGCAGCACCTTGGACTTCGCGGACCGGCCCAGCCCGTAGGCGCCGCGCAGGCTCTGCGCGTACAGCGAGCGGCGGACGTAGCCGCGGCCCAGGCGGGCTCCGGTGTAGTTCCGGTAGCCGATGTTGTGGATGACATCCGGGGCGGTGGCCGCGGGGGCCGCGGTGGTCTCAGGCGGCATCGGGGGCGCCTCCGTTCTGGTCTCGCTGCTGCCGTTCGCTCCGGTCCGCTTCCCGGCCGGCGGGCCGCTGCTCCGGCCCGTCGTGGAAGACCTCGGCGATGCGGTGGCGGCGGGCCTCCATGCGCACCAGGCCGAGGCCGAGGCCGGCGACGGCGTCGCGGACGGTGTCGTACGTGCTCTCGTCGGCGACGTCGACGAGCAGGACGCGCCCGGGGACGGGCGAGCCGTCGGCCGCGTGTCCGGCGGGCTGGACGGCCAGGCCCTCGCGGGTGAGGGCCGCGTGCAGGGCGGCGGTGCCGTCCGGGCACGCGTCGGTGTCGGTGACCTCCACCGCGAGGGAGCCCGTGGCCTGCGTGAACTCGTCCGTGGCGGAGAACCGCAGGAGCCTGCCGCCGTCGATGACGACGACCTGGTCGCAGGTGCGCTCCAGCTCACCGAGCAGGTGCGAGGTGACCAGGACCGAGATCCCGAAGTCGGTGTGGACGCGCCGGATCAGACCGAGCATCTCGTCGCGGCCCACGGGGTCCAGGCCGTTGGTGGGCTCGTCGAGCAGCACCAGCTTCGGGTCGTGGACGAGGGCCTGGGCCAGCTTGACGCGCTGCTTCATGCCGGTCGAGTAGCCGCCCATGGGGCGGTAGCGCTCCTCGTACAGGCCCACGTGGCGCAGGGTGTCGGCGGTGCGCTCGCGCGCGGCCGTCGGCGGCAGGCCGGACATGCGCGCCATGTGGACGACGAACTCGGTGGCCGAGACGTCGGGCGGCAGGCAGTCGTGCTCGGGCATGTAGCCGACGCGCTCGCGGATGGCGGGGCCCTCGGTCGCGACGTCGAGTCCGAGCACGCTGGCGCGGCCCTCGGTGGCCGGGGACAGCCCGAGCAGGATCTTGATCAGCGTGGACTTGCCCGCGCCGTTGGCGCCCACCAGGCCCGTCACGCCCGGTGGGACGTCGACGGACAGCCGGTCGAGCGCGGTCACCCGGGGGTACCGCTTGCTGAGGCTCTCGGTAGCGATCACAGTCACGCTCTCGACGGTAGTGGCGCCGGTCACGGAGAACGTCAGACCAGACGGCTGCTTCCGGGTCGTCCTCGGGTCTGACTCTCCCGTAGGGGGGACCGGCCGAAGGGAGGACGGGGCGCGTGGGGTGCCGGACCGTTTTTCCACAGGGCCGCTGCCGGGCCCCTTGACGCGGCCTGCGGCCACTGTCACATTCGTCGATGTCAACTTACCTGCGGCTTGCGGGACTTGGGACGCCTCGTGCGCCGCGCGGTTGCCTGCCGCGCGGCCGCGCCGCCGCGTCGTCGAGTGTCCGCGGTCCGACCGGCACAGGACGGGCGGGTGGCACGGTGCATGGCATGACGGGAGGCACGGCGGGGACCGTGGCGGACCGGGCGCGCGGCCGGCGGACGGGCGGGGCGGGGCCGGGCCCGGCGGAGCTCGACGGTTTCCGCGCGGCGCAGCGGCTGGCGTACGCGTGCGCGGAGGCGGTGGCGGCACAGCTGCGGCCGGGCGTGACCGAGCGGGAAGCGGCGCGGATGCAGCGGGAGTGGCTGCGCGAGCGCGGCGTGCGGGACTGGTTCCATCTGCCGTTCGCCTGGTTCGGGGACCGGACGGCGTTCGCCGGTTTCCGGGTGCCGCTGCAGTTCTTCCCCACGGAGCGGCGGCTGGCGCCGGGCATGCCGTTCGTGCTGGACATGGCGCCGGTCCACCGCGGCTTCGCGGCCGACATCGGCTACTCCGGCTGTCTGGGCCCCGATCCCCTGCACGACCGGATGATGGCGGATCTGCTCGCGCACCGGGAGCTGGTGCTGCGCGAGGTGCGCGAGCGGCGCCCGCTGCGGGAGATCTACGAGGACGTGGACCGGCTCATGGCCCGCCAGGGTTATACGAACCGGCACCGCGCCTATCCCTTCGGGGTGATCGCGCACACGGTGGGCCGCGTGGAGCGGCGCCGTTTCTCGCCGACGGTGTTCGGGTTCGGGACCCGGGCGCTCAGGGGGCTCGCGTCGGACGCGGTGCGCGGGCACCGGGAGGGCTGGTCGCCGCTGTGGAGCCCGTACCGGGTCTCGGACCATCCGCCGCACCCGGGGATATGGGCGGTGGAGCCGCACCTGGGCTTCAGGGGTACGGGCGCGAAGTTCGAGGAGATCCTGGTGGTCACCGACTCCCGGGATCCGCAGGAGAGCGCGTTCTGGCTGGACGACGATCTGCCGCATGTGCGGCGCGGGCAGGAGGGGAGTGCCGCGTGAACGCCGGCATCGAGGGTCTGGACGGGGCGCGGGAGCGCCGGGTGGTCTGCGGCGGGGTCGAGCTGTGCGTCGTGGAGCTCGGGGACGCCGCACGGCCCACGGTCGTGCTGCTGCACGGCTATCCGGACAGCAAGGAGGTCTGGGCCCGGGTCGCCGGACGGCTGCGGGACCGCTTCCACGTGGTGCTCTACGACGTGCGCGGCTGCGGGGCGTCCACGGCGCCGAAGCCGCTGCGCGGGGGTTTCACGCTGGAGAAGCTCACCGACGACTTCCTGGCGGTCGCGGACGCGGTGAGCCCCGGCGCGCCGGTGCACCTGGTCGGGCACGACTGGGGGTCGGTGCAGGGCTGGGAGTTCGCCACGGTGCGGCGCACGGAGGGGCGGATCGCCTCGTTCACCTCCATCTCCGGGCCGGCGCTGGACCACCTGGGGCACTGGATCGCCGAGCGCGTGGCGCGGCCCACTCCCCGGCGGTCGGCGCAGCTCCTCGGCCAGGGCGCCCGCTCCTGGTACGTGTACGCGATGCACACCCCGCGGCTGCCGGAGGCGCTGTGGCGCGGTCCGCTGGGCAGGCGCTGGCCGGGCATGCTGGAGCGCGTCGAGAAGCTGCCCGCCGGCGGCTATCCGACGGCCTCGCTGCCGAGGGACGCCGCGCACGGCCTGTGGCTGTACCGGGACAACGTCCGGGCGCGGGTGCGCCGGCCGCGTCCCGACGCGTACGCGCACGTGCCGGTCCAGCTGATCGTCCCGACCGGTGACCCGTATCTCTCACAGCGGCTCTACGACGGACTGGAGCGGTGGGCGCCGTCGCTGCGGCGGCGCACCGTGGCCGCCGGCCACTGGGTCCCGCGGACGCGTCCGGACCGACTGGCGGCCTGGATCGCCGAGTTCGTCACCGATCAGGAGACGGCACGCGAGGACGGGGCGGGCGCGGGCGGTGCGGCGCGGGCCGCGCGCGGGGGTGCGGCGCCCGCCGGCACGACGCCGGCCGGGCCGTACGCGCAGCGGTTCGGCGGGCAGTTGGTGCTGGTGACGGGTGCGGCGAGCGGTATCGGGCGGGCGACGGTGTTCGCCTTCGCGGAGGCGGGGGCGCGCGTCGTCGCGGTCGACCGGGACGCGGAGGGGGCGGCCCGTACGGCGGAGATGGCGCGGCTGACCGGCGCCCCGCAGGCGTGGGCCGAGTGCGTCGACGTCGCGGACGAGCAGGCCATGGAGAAGCTGGCCGAGCAGGTCGCCCAGGAGTACGGCGTGGTGGACGTGCTGGTCAACAACGCCGGTGTGGCGGTGGCCGGTTCGTTCCTGGACACCCCCGCCGAGGACTGGCGCAGGGTCCTCGACGTCAATCTGTGGGGCGTCATCCACGGCTGTCGCGTCTTCGGCCGGCAGATGGCCGGGCGCGGGCAGGGCGGCCACATCGTCAACACCGCGTCGGCGGCGGCCTTCGCGCCCTCCCGCGCGCTCCCGGCGTACAGCACGTCGAAGGCGGCGGTGCTGATGCTCAGCGAGTGCCTGCGGGCGGAGCTGGCGGGGCGGGGCATCGGCGTGACGGCGGTCTGCCCGGGCATCGTCGACACCGGCATCACCCGGTCCACGCGCTTCGTGGGCGTCCCCGAGGAGGAGCAGGAGCGCCACCGGGCGGGCGCGAGCCGGGCGTACGCGCGGCGCAACTACCCGCCGGAGAAGGTCGCGGACGCGATTCTGCGGGCCGTGCTGGAGAACCGGGCGGTCGTGCCGGTGACGCCCGAGGCGCACGTCCTGCGGGCCCTGTCGCGTTTCGCACCCCGGGTGCAGCGCGCGCTCGGACGGATCGAACCACGGCTGCAGTAGGGAGAGTTCACATGTCGGCACAGGTGGATCAGGCCCCCGACCACGGTCACCCGATAGCGCCTCGGCGGGTCGCCTTCGACTGGAGCGGCACGCCGCTGCACTGGATACCGGGCGAGCCGACGGCGACGCACGTCATCAATGTGCTGCACCTGCTGCTGCCCGCCGGGGAGCGGTGGTTCGTCAAGGTGTTCAAGGAGGCCCTGCCGTGGGTGCGGGACCCCGAGCTCCTCAAGGACGTCAAGGGCTTCATGGGGCAGGAGGCCACGCACAGCGTGCAGCACGCGTACGTGCTGGGCCACCTCGCCGAACAGGGCCTGGACACCGGCCCGTACACCCGGCACGTGGACTTCCTCTTCGACGTCCTGCTCGGCGAGCGGCCGCCGTTCGGCCTGCCCGTCCGGGAGGAGGAGTGGCTGCGCTTCCGGCTGTCGGTGATCGCCGCGACCGAGCAGTTCACGGCGGTGCTCGGTGACTGGGTGCTGCGGGCGGAGGAGCTGGAGCGGGCCGATTCCGACCCGGTGATGCTGGATCTGCTGCGCTGGCACGGCGCGGAGGAGGTCGAGCACCGCTCCGTGGCCTTCGACATGTACGAGCACTGCGGCGGCACGGGGCGGGGCCGCTACGCCCGCCGGGTGCTCGGCATGGCTGTCACCGCGCCCGTGCTGTTCCATCTGTGGGGCTGGGGCACGCGGTATCTCATCCGCAACGACCCCCGGCTCGTCGGACGGCTGCGCTACACGATCCCCCACCACAACAAGGCGGTGGCCAAGGGGCTGTTGCCGAGCTGGCGGGAGCTGGGAGCGGCCGTTCCGCGCTACCTGAGGCGCTCGTATCATCCTTCGCAGGAAGGGTCTTTGCGCAGGGCCGTCGACTATCTGGCGGCCTCGCCGGCGGCACGGGCCGCGGCGGGGGCCGTCTCCCGCCGCGCCGCCTCGTAGGTCCCCGCAGTTCGCAGGTCCCCGCAGGTCGCAAGTCCGTACGGTTCGCAGGTACTTGCAGTCCGCCGAAGGAGCCATCTCCCCTTGCCCGCACAGCCCGGTCCTCCCGAGCCCCGCCGCTCCGCCGCCAACGCCGCCACCGGGGTGCGCGGTGTGCGGCCCGTGGGCCCCGCCGGGGCGTACCGCATCGAGGACCTGGCCCAGCGCAGCGGCACCACGGTCCGCACGATCCGCGCCTACCAGGACCGCGGGCTGCTGCCCAAGCCGGAGCGGCGCGGCCGGGCGAACCTCTACGGGGAGGTCCATCTGGCGCGGCTGCGCCGGATCTCCGCCCTCCTCGACCGCGGCTACACCCTGGCCAGCATCAAGGAGTTGCTGGAGGCGTGGGACACGGGCCGGGGGCTCGACGGCATTCTCGGGCTCGTCGCCGAGGTCGACCGGCCGTGGAGCGACGAGCGTCCCGGCCGGCTGACCCGCGCCGAGCTCGACGGCCGCTTCGGCGGCCCCGACGACGCGGCCGTCGAGGACGCGGTGCGGCTCGGGGTCCTCCTCCGGCTGCCCGGCGCCCCCGAGACCTTCCTCGTCCCGAGCCCGCGCGAGCTGGCCGCGGCGGCCGAACTGCACGCCGCCGGGGTGCCGTTGCTCGCCATCTCCGGGCATCTGCGGGAGCTGCGCACCCATGTCGAGCAGATCGCCGCGAGTTTCCTGGAGTTCACCTCCGAGCACTTCTTCCACCGGTACTTCGACCATCCGCCGTCCGACGAGGAGGCGGCCGAGGCGGCCGCCCTGGTCCGCCGGCTGCGCCCCCTGGCCCAGCAGACCGTCGACGCCGAACTCGCCCGCGCGATGCGCGACCTCGCCACGAGCTATCTGCGCCATCACCTGGGCGAGTTCGCGGAATCCGGAGAGCTGGGGGAGCTCACCGCGCCGGGGGCCCTCCCGGAGCCGGAGGATCCCTGGGCACCCGCGGGGCCCGGAATTCCGGGCGAGCCGGCGAGCTTCCCGGACAGTTTCCGGGAACCGGACAGCTTCGGGGAGCCGGGCGGGACCGGAGGGCCCGGCACCGCTCCGTACGCGCCCACGGCCCCACCCCCGGCCCCGGAGGCCGAGGGCACCGGCTCCCCCACGCCGCCGGGCCCGGCTCCCGAACCCGAGCTCCTGGAGCTCCGGTTGCCCGCCCGCACCGTGCGGGCGGTCAGCGCGCTGGTCGGGGAGGAGCACGCCGCCGCCTTCGTGGCGGCCGCCGCCGAGCGAGAGGTGCAGGCCCGGTCCATGGACGCCCTGGCCACCGCCCACACCCTGGCCACCGCCCCCCGCGAGTGACCCGCCCCTCACCGCCCTTCGCCCCCACCCTCGCCCCGACGGTGCGCCGACCCCGCACCGCCGTCCGTCCCGGAGCCCGGACCCCCGTGCCGGACCCCGGGACGGACGCGCACCCCGCCCCTGACGCGACAGCCCCCACCCCCGCGCGGACCCGGCGCCGACCCCACCTTCCACCGTCGACACGTCAAAACTAGAAGGTCCTCCGTCGACGTGTCAAGAGTGGAAGGTAGAGTGGGTTCCATGAGCCTGCGACACGCGATGCTGGGACTGCTGGCCAACGGGCCCGCCAGCGGCTACGACCTCATGAAGGGCTTCGAGACCTCGCTGGCCAACGCCTGGCCGGCCACCCAGAGCCAGGTCTACGGCGAGCTGGGCAAGCTCACCGCGGCAGGTCTGCTGCGGGTCTCCGCCGAGGGCCCGCGCGGCCGCAAGGAGTACACGATCACCGACGAGGGCCGCGCCGAGCTGCGCCGCTGGCTCACCGGGAGCAGGCCCGAGCCGCCGCGCCGGTCCGACGCCCTGCTGCGGGTCTTCTTCCTCAACCACCTCACCCGGGCCGAGGCCGTCGCCTATCTCATGGGCGAGGCCGAGAGCGCCGCGGAGCAGCACAGGGCGTTCAAGGAGCTGGAGGAGACGATCGCCTGGGGGGACGACCCCCTGTCCGTCAACGGCCACATCGCCCTGGAGTACGGGCTGCGCATGACCGCCGCCCGCGAGGAATGGGCACGCTGGGCCGCTCAGGAAGCCGGCACGCGCAAGGCCGGCGGCAGCGACGGCAAGAGCGCCGACGGCAGCGGCGGCGAGAGCACGGACTGAGCGCGGCCCCGTCTCTCAGGCCCCGGCCCTCAGGCCCCGGCTCTCACAGCCCCGGCCCTCAGGCCCCAGCTCAGGCCCCCGCCCTCACAGCCCGGGCGCTCCCCACACCGGGAACCACCGCGCCAGGTCCTCCTCGACCCGCAGATCGTCGGCGAGCAGGGCCTTCGTCTGGAGCTCCAGGGCGTTGTCGCGCTTCTCGCGGGCGCCCGGCAGCGGGGCGAACGGGTAGAACGTACCGCGCTTGTAGAGGTAGACGAGGGCCAGCGAGCGCTGCGCGGCGTCGCGGAACCCCATCAGGGAGCAGAGCAGCTGCGGCCCGAACCCCCCTTCCTGCAACAGGGTGTTGACCGCGTGCAGGTCGTTGACGAGCGCGGCCGTTCCCTCGTCGTCGGCGGGCCGGCGCGCGAGGAGCCAGGTGTAGCCGTAGGGGTCCTGGCTGAACTCCACGGGCTCGCCGCCCGCCTCCGCGCCGCGCGTGGCATCGGCGTCCAGCAGCGCCCGTACGTCCTGCTGGATCTGCCGGAAGGCGCCGCCCTCCACGCTCGCGAAGCACACCGAGCCCAGGCCGGTCGGGACGAACCCGGCTCCCGCCTGGAGGGTGACCGCCGCGGACGGCAGGGCGAAGAGCTGGTCGAGATCGGGGCGGACGGGCTTGCTGCGGCCCAGGATGACGTCGAGAAAACCCACGGGCGAGAACTCCTTGTCGGGCTGCGGGGAACTCCAGGCAAGCTTCAAGCGGGCTTCAGGCGGCGCGCCCGAGCTGGGCCGAGATCCGGCCGAGCTGGTCCAGCCGCTGCTCCAGCGTCGGGTGGGAGGACAGCAGCCGGCTGAAGCTCTCCTTGGAGAAGGCCGGCGCGAAGAAGAAGGCGTTGAACGGTTCCGCCTGCCGCAGGTCGCGCGTCGGGATGCGCGCCATCTGGCCGGTGACCTTCGTCAGGGCGGAGGCCAGCGCCGAGGGGCGGCCCGTCAGCAGGGCGCCGGCGCGGTCGGCGGACAGCTCGCGGTAGCGGGAGAGCATCCGGGTCAGCAGGAAGCTGATCGCGTAGACGACGGCGCTGATCAGCGGGATCAGCACGACCAGGATGGCGGTGTTGCTGTCGCGGCCGCCCACCCTGCGGAAACCGCCCCACAGCCCGACGCGGGTGATGAGCCCGGCCAGGACGCCCAGGAACGAGGCGATGGTCATCACCGCGACATCGCGGTGCGCGACGTGCGAGAGCTCGTGGGCGAGGACGCCCTCCAGTTCCTCCGGCTCCAGCCGGCGCAACAGGCCGGTCGTGGCACACACCAGGGCGCTCTTCTGGTTGCGCCCGGTGGCGAAGGCGTTGGGCACGTCGCTGTCGGCGATCGCCACGCGCGGCTTGGGCATGTCCGCGAGCGCGCACAGCCGGTCGACGGCACCGTGCAGCTCGGGCGCCTCCTGCGGGGTGACCTCGCGGGCCCCCATGCTGTAGGCGGCGATCCGGTCGCTGAACCAGAACTGCGCGACGAACAGGCCGCCCGCCAGCAGCACGATCAGCGGCCAGGCCCCGCGCAGGACCGCCAGCAGCACGCCGACGAAGACCACGTAGAGCAGCCCGATGAAGAACATCGTGGTCACCATGCGGGCGGTCAGCCCCCGGTCCGGCGCGTATCGGGTGCGCTGCATGGGGAACCTCCAAGGCTGAAGCGGGGGGCCTGCCCCCCGGTGTGCTTGCCTCTGTCCCCGATTCTCCCTCGGACCACCTGTTCGCGGAGTAAAGAAAAGCCCGCCGTAGGCTCGGGGGCATGTTCTCCTCCCATCGTCTGAGCACCGTCGTCCTGCCGGTCCGCCGTTGGCACGAGGGCGGCCGCGACCAGTGGATACGGGCGCAGGAGCTCGGTTTCCACACGGCCTACACCTACGACCACCTGTCCTGGCGCAGTTTCCGCGACGGCCCGTGGTTCGGCTCGGTCCCCACCCTGACCGCCGCCGCGGCGGCCACCGACCGGCTGCGCCTGGGCACCCTGGTCACCTCGCCGAACTTCCGGCACCCGGTGACCCTCGCCAAGGACCTGATCACGCTGGACGACGTCTCCGGCGGGCGGATCACCCTCGGCATCGGCGCGGGCGGCAACGGCTTCGACGCCACCGTCCTGGGTCAGCAGCCGTGGACCCCGCGCGAACGGGCCGACCGTTTCGGGGAGTTCGTCCCGCTGCTCGACCGGCTGCTGACCGAGGACGCCGTCAGCCACGAGGGCGAGCACTACGCGGCGGACGGGGCCCGCAACATCCCCGGCTGCGTCCAGCGGCCCCGTCTCCCCTTCGCGGTCGCCGCGACCGGCCCGCGCGGCCTCGCGCTGGCCGCGCGGTACGGGCAGGCCTGGGTGACCACCGGCGACCCGAAACTCTTCGAGACAGGCACGCCCGAGCAGTCCCGCCAGGCGCTGCGCGGCCAGCTGGAGCGGCTGGGCGCCGCCTGCGAGACGATCGGCCGGGACGTCGCCGGTATCGGCAAGATCCTGCTCACGGGTTTCACCCCGGACCGGGGCCGGCCGCTGGAGTCCCTCGACGCCTTCGTCGACTTCGCGGGCCGGCACTTCGCGCTCGGATTCACCGAGATCGTGATCCACGCGCCGATCCCGGACTCGGACTTCGCCGCCGACGAGAAGGTCTTCGAGCGCATCGCCACCGAGGCCCTCGCCCAGCTGGGGCACTGACCGGGACGGGCCCCGGTCCTGGACCCGGCCGGGCCCGGGGCCAGGGCCGGGCAGAGGAGAACATGGCGAACATCTGACCGACAAGCGGTGGTCGTGGTCGAGAATGGAACGGTGACCTCAGCTACCGAGCAGTCGAAGACCCCGGCCGGCCGCCGGGGCCCGGCCGTACCCCGGCTGATCGCCACCGACCTCGACGGCACCCTGCTGCGCGAGGACAAGACGGTCTCCGCGCGCACCCTCGCGGCCCTGGCCGCGGCCGAGGAGGCCGGTATCGAGGTCTTCTTCGTCACCGGCCGCCCGGCCCGCTGGATGGACGTCGTCAGCGACCACGTGCACGGCCACGGGCTGGCGATCTGCGCCAACGGCGCGGCGGTCGTCGATCTGCACGACGGCGGCCGCTGCGTGGAGGTACGGCCGCTGGAGCGGGCCGCCGCGCTCGCGATCGTGCGCGCGGTACGCGCCGCCGCCCCCGACGCGTCGTTCGCGGTCGAGCGCACCACGTGCTTCCAGTACGAGCCGCAGTACCCGCCGTACAACCTCGCCCCGGACGCGGTCATGGCCCCCGCGGAGACGCTGCTCGCCGAGGACGGCGGCCGCGCCGCGCCGATCCTCAAGCTGCTCGCCCACCACCCGGAGCTCGCTCCGGACGCGTTCCTGGAGCTGGCCCGCTCGGTGGCCGGCGAGCACGGTTCGTTCACCCACTCCAGCTCGACCGCCCTGCTGGAGATCAGCGGCGTCGGCGTCAGCAAGGCCAGCACGCTGGCCCGGTGCTGCGCGGCACGCGGGATAGCTCCGCGGGAGGTCGTCGCGTTCGGGGACATGCCCAACGACCTGGAGATGCTCGGCTGGGCCGGGACCTCCTACGCGATGGCCAACGCGCACCCCGACGTCCTGGCCGCCACCACGCACCGCACGGCCGCCAACGACGAGGACGGCGTCGCCGAGGTCGTCGAACGCATCCTGCGCGACGGCACACTCTGACCCTGCTCTCCGACTCCGGCACCGCCGCTACAGTTGCACTCCACGCGCGCCCAGCCACTCCACCGGATCGACAGCAGAGCCGAACTCCGGCGACGTACGGATCTCGAAGTGCAGATGCGGGCCGGTGGAGTTGCCGGTGGTGCCGGACAGACCGATCCACTGGCCGGTACGCACCTGCTGCCCCGGGGACGCCAACAGGGCGGCCAGATGCGCGTACTGGGAGTACCAGCCGCCCTCGTGCTCCACGACAAGGCTGATGCCGAAGGCACCGCCGCAGCCGACGGAGACCACCGTCCCCGCCCCGACCGCGCGCACAGGCGTGCCGGTGGGCACCGCGAAGTCCTGACCGGTGTGCGAGCCCGCCCAGTCCGCTCCGGTGCCGCCGAAGCCCGCCGAGAGCCGGTAGGACTCCACCGGCCGCACCCACTCCCGGTCCTCCGCGACGCCCTCCTGCCGCACCGCGAGCCCCTCGGGCAGGTCCGGCAGGCCCACCGGTTCGCAGCGCCCGCTGTCGAGGGCGGCCTGCGCCCGGACGTCGAGCCGGCCGCGGGCCTCCGCGAGGCGCTCACGGACGGTGTGCTCCTGGCGGCGCAGCCGTTCCCGGTCGTCGTCGAGCACCCGCTGGGCGGCGTTCAGGGCCGCTTCCTGCGCGTCCAGGCCGCGGGCCGTACGGCCCTCCTCCTCCAGCTCCCGCGCCAGCCGCGCCCGGCGGCGGACGTCCCCCTCCTGCAGCGTGAGCAGCGCGAGCGGATCGTCGGAGACGTCGCCGCTGCCGGACGCGGTGAAGCCGTCGGTGCGGTACTGGGCGCGGGCGGCGGCCCCGGCGTCCTCGCGCAGCGCCGACAGGACGATGCGGCGGCCGCGCAGCGCGCGGGTGACCTCCTCGGTCCGCTCCCGGTGCGCCCGCGCCGCGTCCGCGGCCCGCTCGTAGCCCTCCCGGGCCCGTACGGCCTCCTCCGCGAGCCGCAGCACGTCGGAACCGGCCCAGGCGGCCCGGCCCGGGCTCCGGGCCACGGACAGCCCGGAGCCGAGCGGCAGCGAGCCCGCCAGGCACAGCGCGCACAGCAGCACACGGCCGGTCCGGACCGGCCGGTCGCGTCCGCGCCGCGGACGGTACGGGCCTCGCATGAACGTGATCGTGTCGCGCGTCGCGCCGGTACGCGCCCCGTGACGGTCCGTTCGGTGGAACAGGTACGGCCGAACCGGGCAGCCGGCCGTGCGCGACGGGCCCCTACAGCGGTGCCTCCCACACCACGCGCGTACCGCGCCCGTCGGCGCCGAGCCCCGGCCCGTACGAGCTCGAACCACCCAGGGACTCCGCCCTCTTGGCGAGGTTGCGCAGCCCGCTGCGGCGGCCGCCCTGCGGAATGCCCACCCCGTCGTCGGCGACGGTCAGCCGGACGGCGGGCCGGCCGTCGGGCAGGGTGGCCGTCGCGTCGACGACGACCTCGATCCGGGTGGCCTGCGCGTGCCGGAAGGCGTTGGAGAGCGCCTCGCGCAGCGCGGCGATGAGGTTCTTGCCGGTGAGTTCGCCGACCTTCGCGTCGACCGGCCCGAGGAAGCTCGCCGACGGCTGGAAACCGAGCGGGACGGCGGCCGTGCCCAGCTCCCGCAGGACCCTCGTGCGCAGTCCGGCCGGTGCCTCCGCGGGCCCCTGCTGCAGCGCGAAGATGGCGGTGCGGATCTCCTGGATGGTCACGTCCAGTTCGTCCACGGCCTGGCCGACCTTGTCCTGCACGTCGGGCACGACGGCGTTGCGCTGCGCGCTCTCCAGCATCAGCCCGGTGGCGAACAGCCGTTGGATGACCAGGTCGTGCAGATCGCGGGCGATGCGGTCCCGGTCCTCGTAGACCGCGAGCCGTTCGCGGTCGCGCTGCGCCTCGGCCAGGACGAGCGCGAGAGCGGCCTGCGCGGCGAACTGGGCGCCCAACGTGCGTTCCGCGTCGGTGAATCTGCGTGCTCCACGCGCGCGTGGCGTGGCGAGCGTACCGAGCACCCGGTCGCCGCTCTTGAGCGGCAGCAGCATGCTGGGGCCGAAGCGGTGCCGCACCTCGGTGGTCATGCGCGGGTCGGTGGCCGAGTCGTCGGTGAACACCGGGTCACCGGCGAGCAGTTGGCCGACGACGGGACTGTCCGGGGGTATCACCGTGCCCAGGAGACCGGCGGGGTCGTCGGCGGCGACCGCGACCATCTCCAGTCCGCCCTCCCCGTCGGGCAGCAGCACGATCCCGGCGGCCGAGTCGGCGAGCCTGCGGGCCTGTTCGGCGACGACGGACAGCGCGTCCTCGGCGTCGCTGCCGGACAGCAGGGCCGTCGTCACGGCCACCGAACCGTCGATCCAGCGCATGCGCTGACGACCCTCCTCGTACAGGCGCGCGTTGCCGATCGCGATACCCGCCTCGGTGGCCAGGATCTTGACCATGTGCAGGTCCGCGATGCTGAACTCGCCGCCGCCGCGCTTCTCGGTCAGGTAGAGGTTGCCGAAGATCTCGCCCTCCACCCGGATGGGGACACCCAGGAAGCTGCGCATCGGCGGGTGTCCCGGCGGGAAGCCCGCCGAGCGCGGGTCGGAGGCCAGGTCGGCGAGCATGACCGGCTCCGGGGTGTGGATGAGCGCGCCCAGCAGCCCCCGCTGGCCGTCGGGCAGGGCACCGATGCGCCGGTGCTGCTCCTCGGTGACGCCGTAGGTGATGAAGTCGGCCAGTCCCTCGCCGGTGGAGTCGACGACGCCGATGGCCGCGTAGCGGGCGTTGGCGAGCTCGGCCGCCGTCTCGGCGATCCGGTCGAGCGTGGAGTGCAGTTCCAGGCCGGTGCCGACCGAGCGCATGGCCTCCAGCAGTTGCGGCACGCGCGCGGTGAGCTCCGTGGACATGCCGCGCAGGCTGCGGGTCGCCTCGGTGGCGATCGCCAGCGGGTCCATGGGACCGCGCGGTTCGGAGGGTTCTGCCGTCGCTGCCATACCCAGAGCCTAGTAAGCACCCTTTGTCAGGGAAAGTCGCATTGTCAGGGAAAGCCGCCCGTCCCGCATGAACGGCCGCGGACTCGGTCGGCGGCTCACACGGGCAGCTCCTGCCGCACCGCGTCCGCGCGCCGTTCCCGTTCCAGCATCGCCCGCAGCGGCCCGTCCTCCGCCGCCAGCCGCGCGTACGGGCCCCGCTGCACCGTGCGCCCGTCCTCCAGCACGACCACCTCGTCGGCCGCCTCCAGCCCGGCCATCCGGTGCGTGATCAGCACGGTCGTACGGCCCTCGGTGGCCGCCAGCAGATCGGCGGTCAGCGCGTCGGCGGTCGGCAGGTCGAGATGCTCGGCCGGTTCGTCCAGCACCAGTACGGGGAAGTCCGCGAGCAGCGCGCGGGCGAGGGCGAGCCGCTGCCGCTGGCCGCCCGACAGCCGCGCCCCGTGCTCGCCGACGAGCGTGTCCAGGCCCTGCGGCAGGCCGTCCACCCACTCCAGCAGCCGCGCGGACCGCAGGGCCTCGCGCAGCCGGTCGTCCGGGGCGCCCGGGGAGGCGAGCCGCAGGTTCTCGCGCAGCGAGCTGTCGAAGATGTGGGCGTCCTGCGCGCACAGCCCCACCAGCCGCCGTACGCCGTCCCCGGCCATGGCCGCCGCGTCCCGGCCCGCCAGGGTGTACGTACCGGACTCGGCGTCCAGGAAGCGCAGCAGTACGTGCGCGAGGGTCGTCTTGCCCGCCCCGGACTGCCCGACGACCGCCACCCGGCGGCCCGGCGTCAGCTCCAGGGCGAAGTCCTCCAGGGCCGGCCGGGACGCACCCGGGTAGCGTGCGGTCAGTCCGCTCACGCGCAGCGGGAACGGCGTCCCCGGGGCCGGCTCCGTGCCGTCCCGTACGGGCTCGGGCGCGTCCGTCACCTCGCGCACGCGCTCCGCGGAGCGGCGTACCCGCTGCCGGTACTGCGCCGCGAGCGGCAGCCCGGCCACCGCCTCGAACGCGGCGAGCGGCGTCAGGACGACCACCGCGAGCCACAGGCCGGGCAGCCGGCCCTCGTGCACCGCCACCACCCCGGCCCAGGCCGCGCCGGCCACGGTCAGCCCGCATGCCAGGGCGGACAGCCCCGCGCCGAGCGCCGTCGCCGTCGCCGCGCGCCGGCAGATGCGGGTGAGCGCCCCGTCCGCGCGCCGTACCTCCGCGAGCCGCCCCGGCAGCGCCCCCGCGACCGTCAACTCGGCGGTGCCCGCCAGCAGATCGACGACCCCGGCCGCCAACTCGCCCCGCGCCGGGGCCAGTCGCCGCTCGGCGCGCCGCGCGACGGCGACGGCCAGCACGGGCACGCCCGCTCCGGCGAGCAGCAGCCCGAGCGCGAGCAGCGCGCCCGCCTCCGGCAGCAGCCAGGCGGTGAACCCCACGGAGGCGGCACCGACCACCAGGGCCGAGCCGAGCGGCAGCAGCCAGCGCAGGAAGTAGTCCTGGAGCGCGTCGACGTCCGCCACGAGCCGGGAGAGCAGATCGCCCCGGCGCACGTCCCGCAGTCCGGCGGGCGCCAGCCGCTCCAGCCGCCGGTGGACAGCGACCCGCAGCCCGGCCAGGGCGCGCAGCACGGCGTCGTGGGAGACCAGGCGCTCGGCGTAGCGGAAGACGGCGCGTCCGATGCCGAACGCGCGGGTCGCGGTCACGGCGACCATCAGGTACAGCACGGGAGGCTGCTGCGAGGCCCGCGAGATCAGCCAGCCGGAGACGGCCATCAGCCCGACGGCACTGGCGAGCGCGAGACTTCCGAGCAGCAGCGCGAGCGCGAACCGCCCCCGGGAGGGGGCGCCGAGGGCGCGTACCCACGCCAACGCGCCTGCGGGGGCGGCCGGTTGCCCCTCCTCCGGGACGGTCCGGTCCTGGCCGTCGGGCACGGGCGGCGCGGCGGGTACGGGCGGGACAGCCGGTACGAGCAGTGCAGACGGTGCAGACGGTGCAGGCAGTACGGACGGTACGGGCCGTACCGACGCGGGCGCGCCCGGCAGCCGGACCACCCGGTCCGCGACCGCCAGCAGCGCCGGGCGGTGCACGACGAGGACGACCGTGCGCCCCTTCGCCAGCTCGCGCACGGCCTCGACGACGGCCGCCTCCGTCTCGCCGTCGAGGTTCGCGGTCGGCTCGTCCATGAGCAGCACGGGCCGGTCGGCGAGGAACGCCCGGGCGAGCGCGAGGCGTTGGCGCTGCCCGGCGGAGAGCCCCGCGCCGTCCTCGCCGAGGCGGGTGTCAGTGCCCTGCGGCAGCATGGAGACGAAGCCGAGCGCCCCGGCCGCGCGCAGCGCCTCGCGCACCTGCGCGTCCGTGGCCCCGGGCCGTGCCAGCCGGACGTTCTCGGCGACGGTCCCGGCGAAGAGACGTGGCCGTTGCGGGATCCAGGCGATCTGGTCCCGCCAGCTTCCGGGGGAGAGCGATGACAGGTCCGTACCGCCGACGAGCACCCGCCCGCCCGTGGGGCGCGCGAAGCCGAGCAGCGCGTTCAGCAGTGTGGTCTTCCCGGCCCCGCTGGGTCCCACGATCGCGACCGTCTCCCCGGGGCGCACCGCGAACGAGGTCTCGGGCAGGGCGGGTTCGTCCCGGCCCGGGTGGCGCACCACGAGCCGGTCGACGGTCAGCTCCGCACGGCGGGCGTCGGGGGCGGCAAGCGTGCCGGCGGCGGCCGGCTCCGTCTCCAGCACGGCGAAGACCTCGTCGGCGGCCGCGAGCCCCTCCGCCGCCGCGTGGTACTGGGCGCCCACCTGCCGCAGCGGCAGATACGCCTCCGGTGCGAGGACGAGCACCATCAGCCCGGTGGCCAGGTCGAGTTCGCCGTGCACGAGCCGCATGCCGATGCCGACCGCGACCAGCGCGACGGAGAGCGTCGCGAGGAGCTCCAGCGCGAAGGAGGACAGGAAGGCCAGCCGCAGCGTCCGCAGGGTGGCCCGCCGGTAGTCGGCGGTGATCGCGCGGATCGACTCGGCCTGCGCCTTGGCCCGCCCGAAGACCTTGAGCGTGGGCAGCCCGGCGACGACGTCGAGGAAATGCCCGGACAGCCGGGTCAGCAGCCGCCACTGCCGGTCCGTGCGGGACTGGGTGGCCCAGCCGATGAGGACCATGAACAGGGGGATGAGCGGCAGCGTGAGGACGATGACGAGCGCCGAGAGCCAGTCGGCGGTGACGATACGGGCGAGGACGGCGACGGGCACGACGGCCGCGAGGCCCAACTGGGGCAGATAGCGGGCGAAGTAGTCGTCGAGCGCGTCGATCCCGCGCGTGGCGAGCGTGGTCAGCTCGCCGGTGCGCCGTCCGTCCAGCCACTGGGGTCCGAGCCGGGTCGCGTGCGCGAGGAGCCGGGTGCGCAGCTGCGACTTCACGGCCGCGCTCGCGCGGTGCGCGGCCAGCTCGGTGAGCCAGGAGACGGCGGCCCGGCCCACGGCCAGCGCCGCCAGCAGGGCCAGCGGCCCGGCCAGTTCACCGGCCGTACGCCCGTGCTGGAAGGCCCCGGTGACGGTCTCGGCGATCAGCATCGCCTGGGCGATGACGAGGCCGGCCCCCGTCAGCCCCAGCACGACGGAGGCGACCAGGAAGAAACGGGTCGCGGCGGCGTGCCGCAGCAGACGGGGGTCGACGGGCTTCATGGCGCTGCCTGCCGTCAGTGGGCGGCCGGGATGTGCTGGGTGCCGATCCGCTTGCGGAACACCCAGTACGTCCAGGCCTGGTAGGCGATCACCAGCGGCGCGGCGGGCACCGCGATCCACGTCATGATCTTCAGCGTGTAGGGGCTGGAGGCGGCCCCGGCCACGGTCAGGCTCCAGGACGGGTCGCTCGTGGAGGGCATGACGTTCGGGAAGAGCGCGAGGAAGGCCGCCGCGAACGCGGCCGCGATCGTCACCCCGGACAGGGCGAACGCCCAGCCCTCGCGTCCGGCCCGGTTCATGACCAGCGCGGCGAGCAGCGCGACCACGGCGATCACGGTCGCGGCCAGGCTCGCGCCGTCACCGTGCCGGACCTGGGTCCAGACGAGGAAGGCGAGGGCCAGGACGGCGGAGGCGATGCCCAGCCACGTGGCCTGCGCGCGGGCCCGGTGCCGGATGTCCCCGGTGGTCTTGAGCGCGGCGAACACCGCGCCGTGGAAGGTGAACAGCACGAGCGTGACCAGACCGCCCAGCAGCGCGTAGGGGTTCAGCAGGTCGAGGACGTTCCCGGTGACGTTCTTGTCCGGGCCGATCGGCACCCCGCGCACGATGTTGGCGAAGGCGACTCCCCACAGGAAGGCGGGCAGCAGCGACCCCCAGAAGATCACGTGCTCCCAGTTGCGCTGCCAGCGCTCCCCGTCGCGCTTGTGGCGGTACTCGAAGGCGACGCCGCGCAGGATCAGACAGACCAGGATCGCCAGCAGCGGCAGATAGAAGCCGCTGAAGAGCGTGGCGTACCAGTCGGGGAAGGCCGCGAAGGTCGCGCCGCCGGCGGTCAGCAGCCACACCTCGTTGCCGTCCCAGACCGGGCCGATCGTGTTGATCAGCACCCGGCGTTCGGTGCGGTCCCGGGCGAGCAGCTTGGTCAGGACTCCGATGCCGAAGTCGAAGCCCTCAAGGAAGAAGTAGCCGACCCACAGGAAAGCGATCAGCAGGAACCAGAAGTCGTGGAGGGGCATGGGGTGTTCTCCGTTCCGCGCGTGGCCGCCGCGTCAGTACGCGAAGGTCATCGGCTTGTCGGCGTCCTCGGCAGCGGCCTCGTCGGGGCCGCCCGAGGGCAGCCGCAGCCGCGGGTCCTTCGTGGGCGGTTCCTCGTCGGTGTCGGGCCCGGCCTTGGCGTACTTGGCCAGCAGCTTGACCTCGACCACGGCGAGCGCTCCGTACAGCGCCGTGAAGACGGCCATGGAGGTGAGGACCTCGCCCTGACTGACGCCCGGGGATACCGCGTTGGACGTCTTCATCAGCCCGAAGACGGCCCAGGGCTGGCGGCCCATCTCCGTGAAGATCCAGCCGAAGGAGTTGGCGATGAGCGGGAAGCCCATGGTGAGGATGCCGATGCGCCAGGACCAGCGGGTCAGCAGCGGGCCCATCTCCCGGGTCCGCGTCAGCATCAGGCGCGGCACCTCGTTCTCCCCGGTGCGGAAGGCGGGCGCGAGCCACAGCTTCCTGCGCGTGGTCCACAGTCCGATCAGTCCGGCGACGAACGAGGTCATCCCGAAGCCGATCATGAGGCGGAAGCCCCAGAAGGTCATGAAGATGCTGGGGATGTAGTCCTCGGGCTTGCCGCCGTAGCGCGCGGCCTCCTGCGCGGCGACGTCGTTGATCCCGGGGACGGCCTCGCTGAAGTTGTTGTGGGCGAGGAAGGAGAGTATCCCCGGGATCTCGATCTCCACGCTGTTGTGGCCCTTGTTGACATCGCCGACGGCGAAGACCGAGAACGGCGCCGGCGCCTGGGTGTCCCACAGGGCCTCGGCGGCGGCCATCTTCATGGGCTGCTGCTCGAACATGACCTTGCCGAGGCTGTCGCCGCTGATCGCCGTGCCCAGACCCGCGATCACCGCGACGACCAGACCGAGGCGCAGCGAGGTACGCATCGCGCCGATCTGCGACTTCTGCTTCTCCCCCAGCTCCTCGCCGCGCAGTTGCCTGCGCTTGGCGCGCCACAGGTGGAAGGAGGCGATGCCGACCATGAAGGCCGCGCCGGTGAGGAAGGCGGCGGTCAGCGTGTGGAAGACGACGACGAGCGTGGTGTTCTGGGTCAGCACGGCCCAGATGTCGGTGAGCCGCGCCTTGCCGGTGGCCTGGTCGATGGCGTAGCCGACCGGGTGCTGCATCCAGGAGTTGGCGGCCAGGATGAAGTACGAGGAGAGGACCGTGCCGACCGCGACGATCCAGATGCAGGCGCAGTGCAGCTTCTTCGGCAGCTTGTCCCAGCCGAAGATCCACAGTCCGATGAAGGTGGACTCGAAGAAGAACGCCAGCAGCGCCTCCATCGCGAGCGGCGCCCCGAAGATGTCGCCGACGAACCGGGAGTAGTCCGACCAGTTCATGCCGAACTGGAACTCCTGGACGATGCCGGTGACCACGCCCATCGCGATGTTGATGAGGAAGAGCTTCCCCCAGAACTTCGTGGCGTGGAAGTACTTCGCCTTGCCCGTGCGGACCCAGGCGGTCTGCAGGCCGGCGGTCAGCGCCGCCAGGCTGATCGTCAGCGGGACGAAGAGAAAGTGGTAGACGGTGGTGATGCCGAATTGCCAGCGCGCGAGGGTCTCCGGCGCCATAGCGAGGGTCACGGCGATCTCTCCTTGCCTCTTGCGTCACCGGCGGGACACACCGGCGTTATATCCCGTTTGCCCCACGCAAGCAGGGCAGACCGGGCGCGCTTGTGAACGCGTTCACATTCACAAGGCATTATGACGCACAAGTTTTCGCGATCATCAAGGGGGGTCCCCCGGCCGCGGACCGACGCACTCCGGCCAATCCGCGGGCGGCCGCGACCCATGCCGGGACATACGAAAGCCGTGGGGGCCGCTCGCACGGAGCGGCCCCCACGGCCGGGAGACGACGGGGAAGAGGGCACTGACCTGCGGTACCGCCGGAGGCGGTGATCAGAGCACACGGGAACCGGAACGGGGGCCGGCCGTCCAGAACGCCCGGGAGCCCGCCCCGGAAGGGGCCGTACGCCCCTCCCCCGGGGCCCTGCGCCCCCTTACGGACCGGGACGACGGATCACTCCGGATCCGTCACCTGTACGCGGCACCACCGACGCCGCCCGGCGGCGGGAACGGACCGGACTGCCCACGCGCACCGGACGCACCGGCAGCCACCCGGCGGCAGGAACGGACCCGAACTGCCCCGGCCCCGCCCCACCTATGCGCACCACGCGCCCTGGGCGCACCGGCACCGGCAGCCACCCGACAGCGGCGGGAACGGGCCCGGACCGCCGCGCCCCACCCACGCACTTCGGGCGCACCGGTCCGGATCCGTCACCTGTGCGCGGCATCACCGGCGCCGCCCGGCGGCGGCAGGTACGGGCCCGAACCACCCACGCGCCCCGGGCGCGCCAGCACCGGCACCTGCACGCGCCTGAGGCGCACCGGGCGCACCGGGCGCACCCGCACCCGCACACCGCATCGCGCCCCGCGCCCCCGCGCACCCGCGGCTACAGTTCCTTGCGGAACTCCCCCGCCACCCGCACCAGAATGTCGTTCGCCTCGGCCTCGCCGATCGTCACGCGTACGCCCTCGCCGGCGAAGGGCCGTACCACGACGCCCGCGCGCTCGCAGGCCGCCGCGAAGTCCAGCGTGCGCTCCCCCAGCGGCAGCCACAGGAAGTTGGCCTGCGACTCGGGCAGCGTCCAGCCCTGACCGGTGAGGGCGTCGGCCACCCGGGCCCGCTCCCCGACCAGCGCCTCCACGCGCTCCCGCAGCGCCTCCTCGCTGCGCAGCGAGGCGATCGCCGCCTCCTGCGCGATATGGCTCACACCGAAGGGGACGGCCGTCTTGCGCAGCGCCGCGGCGACCGGTTCGTGTGCGACCGCGAAGCCGACCCGCAGCCCCGCGAGCCCGTACGCCTTGGAGAAGGTGCGCAGCACACAGACGTTGGGCCGGTCCCGGTACAGCTCCAGCCCGTTGGGCACGTCCGCGTCGCGGATGAACTCGATGTAGGCCTCGTCGAGTACGACCAGCACCTCGGCGGGCGCCCGGTCCAGGAAGGACTCCAGCTCGGCCCGGCGCACCACGGTGCCGGTGGGGTTGTTGGGGTTGCAGACGAAGATCAGCCGGGTCCGGTCGGTGATCGCGGCGAGCATCGCGTCCAGGTCGTGCACCGCGCCCCCGGTCAGCGGGACCTCGACGGGGGTGGCCCCGGCGATCCGGGTGATGATCGGGTACGCCTCGAAGGACCGCCAGGCGTAGAGGACTTCGTCACCAGGACCCGCCGTCGACTGCACCAGCTGCTGGGCCACGCCCACCGAGCCGGTGCCCGTGGCCAGGTGCGCGAGCGGCACGGAGAAGTGGTCCGCGAGCTCGGCCATCAGGTCCGTGCAGGCCAGGTCGGGGTAGCGGTTGAGCGAGGCGGCGGCGGCGACCGCCGTCTCCAGCACGCCCGGCAGCGGCGGATAGGGGTTCTCGTTGGAGGACAGCTTGAACGCGGCCGGCCCGCCGGCCGCCGCGGGCTTGCCCGGCTTGTAGGTCGGCACGCGCTCCAGGGCGGCGCGCAGCCTGGGGGTCTTCTCGGTCACCGCGGGTCCTCCTCGGCCTGGCCGGGCACGCGCGGCGCCGGGGCCGTCGCACACGGACAGTGGACAGGCAATGCAGACAGGCAATGCAGACAGTGGACAGGCAATACAGCAATACTGCACACCTTAAGAGGATTGCCCGGGGCGGCGTCCAGAGCCGGGGGAGCGCTCCCGGAAGTGCCACGCGCCGGTGGCGGACGCCCTGGCGCGCGTCGCCCGTGAAGGTGAGTTGGGGCATCTTCACGATCTGGAGCGGCTGTACGGCGTAGACATACCGGAGGCCGAGCGGCCCCGTCCGCTCCCCTCAACTCTCTGCATTTCCAAGGTCATTGACCGGCTTTGTGCTTGCAGAAACGTGCCTGTCAACAGCCCTCGTGGGAGGCCTGCCGACGGACGACCCGAGCCCTACTATCGGCTCGCCATGACAGCAGCAGGGAAGCATCAGGTGAGCCGGCAGACCGGCCGTCGGCTGGGACGGGCGGGCATCCGTGATGTGGCCGCCGCGGCCGGGGTGTCGATCACGACCGTCTCCGACGCGCTCAACGGCAAGGGCCGGCTACCGGACGCGACCCGCCGCCATGTCCGCGAGGTCGCCGACCGGCTGGGCTACCGGCCCTCCGCCGCGGCCCGCACCCTCCGTACCGGCAAGTCGGGACTCATCGGCCTGACCGTGACCACGTACGGGGATGAACCTTTCACCTTCACCGAGTTCGCGTACTTCGCCGAGATGGCCCGGGCCGCCACCTCCGCCGCGCTGGCCCGCGGCTACGCCCTGGTCATCCTCCCGGCGACCTCGCGCCACGACGTGTGGTCCAACGTCGCGCTCGACGGCACCGTGGTCATCGACCCCTCCGACCACGACACCGTGGTCTCCGACCTGATCCGCCAGGGCATCCCCGTCGTCTCCGACGGCCGCCCCGCCGGCTCCCTGCCCGTGACGGCCTGGGTCGACAACGACCACGAGGCCGCCGTCCTCGGCATCCTCGACCACCTCGCCGAGGCCGGCGCCCGCCGCATCGGGCTGCTCACCGGCACCACCACGGACACCTACACCCGGCTGTCCACCCACGCCTATCTGCACTGGTGCGAGCGGGTCGGCCAGGACCCGGTCTACGAGAAGTACCCCGCGCACGACCCCTGCGCCGGCGCCGTGGCCGCCGACCGGCTGCTCGCCCGCCCGGACCGCCCCGACGCGGTCTACGGGCTGTTCGACCCCAACGGCACCGATCTGCTCGCGGCCGCCCGCCGCTACGGCCTGCGCGTGCCCGACGACCTGTTGCTCGTGTGCTGCAGCGAATCCACGGTCTACGCCACCACCGAGCCGCCCATCACCACGCTCTCCCTCAAGCCCCGCCGCATCGGCACCGCGGTCGTCCAGCTCCTCATCGACGCCATCGAGGGACTCGACACCGGCCGCCCGGTCGAGCAGGTGATACCGACCGAACTGCTCGTGCGCACCTCCTCGCGGCGGCGCCCGCCGCGCCCCACGATCAGCGCGCCGCGCGGCCCCGTCGGCGACGGCTGACCCGCCCGGCCCCGGCAGGGCCGACGCCCGGGCCCGCCCTTTGAGTGACCCGCGTCAAGGGGGCGCGAGGCGGGGTCCCTCCCCGGTCGGAAGGCTTTTGCGCGGGCTGCGCGCGGGCCCCGCCGGTCCCGCCGTGATCAGGCCAGGGGCGGGGCGCGAGGAGCGCGGACACCCGCAGGGCGAATGACTCAATTGGGGAGAAATAACCGTCGTACGCGCCTTCCCGCCCCGATTCGCGGCCCCTGGTGCGTCACAAGCCGCGACGGTCATTCCTATGATGGGCGCACGACACCACGGACCGCCATCGACCAGGCAGGGTCCACAGGGTGCACGGCGGCGCGATGGTGGAGGGGTCGATGACTCAGGGGGCCGGTCAGGGACCCGCGGCACGGCACACGGCGGAGATCCCGCCCTTCCCCGGATACGCCGCGCCTCCCCCCATGCCGCCGTACGGGCAGTCCGCCCCGCCCGTGCCGCCGCCCCTCGACGTACCGGACGGCTACACCCCGACCGCCCACGACCTGCCGGTCGTCGGCCGGATGGTCCCCGAGGACGTGCCGACGGTCGAGCTGACCCCGCTGCCCGACCCGCAGGCGCACGCCCCGATGCCCGGCCCCGGCCCGCTGTACGTGGTCGGCGACGTGCACGGCTATCTCGACGAGCTGTGCCGGGCGCTGTTCGACGCGGGGCTCATCGACGCGAACGGCAGCTGGGCGGCGGGCAACACCCGGCTGTGGTTCCTCGGCGACTTCACCGACCGCGGCCCGGACGGCGTCGGCGTGATCGATCTCGTGATGCGGCTGTCCGCCGAGGCCGCGGCCGCCGGCGGCTACTGCAAGGCCCTCATGGGCAACCACGAGCTGCTGCTCATCGGCGCCAAGCGGTTCGGGGACACCCCGGTCAACTCCGGGGCCGGCACGGCCTCCTTCCAGGCCGCCTGGCTGCTCAACGGCGGGCAGCGCACCGACATGGAGCGCCTGGAGGACCACCATCTGCAGTGGATGTCGCGCCTCGACGCGGTGGCACTGGAGGACGGCCATCTGCTGGTGCACTCGGACACCACCGCGTACCTGGAGTTCGGCGACTCCATCGAGGCCGTCAACGACGCGGTGACCGAGGCCCTGCAGCGCAACGACCCGGACGAGTGCTGGGAGCTGTTCCGCAAGTTCACCAAGCGGTTCGCCTTCCGCGACGAGGAGGCGGGCCCGCCGGCCGCGCGGGAGCTGCTGGAGACCTACGGGGGCGCCCGCCTCGTGCACGGCCACAGCCCCATCCCCTACCTCCTGGGCGAGGTGGGCGCCGAGGACGCGGACGGCGAGGACGGCGCCCCGCTGGTGGAGGGCCCGCATCTGTACGCGGACGGGCTGGCGCTGGCGATGGACGGCGGCGTCACCATGGCCGGAAAACTGCTGGTGGTGCAACTCCCTCTGGGTGACTGAGGGTTCAGCGGGTAAGCGTTCGGACAGGAGGGAGTTCCACCGCCTCGGGGTAATTCGGGAAACCCGCTGTCACCCCGTGCCGGTACCGCTCTACCATCGGTTGTCCGTAGCAGGCTCTCCTCCGTTTCCGCCCACTGCCGGCAGCATGGCCGGCCGCACGGCTCTACGGAGCATCGGGGGATGCACATGAACAGCGCTCCGCACCTGCTGGCCGAGGACCGCCCGGAATTCGAGCGGGTCCTCGACCAGGCGTTGCGTTCCGCGGACCACGATCCGGAAATGGCCGCTGTGCCAGGGCAGCGGCTCACGACAGCACAACTGCGCGGCATGGCGCTGGACGCCATGGCCGACATCACGGCCTCCGCGACAGCGGAGTACAGCGCTTACGTCAAAGCACGCGACGCCCTGCGCGCGTTCTCCGCCGCTCACCCCCAACCGCTCGGCGCGCCGGTGACGTTCGCTGACGACCGCGACCCCGACGGCATACCCGCCCCCGCCGTCGAGGAGGAGGGCGACGCCACGGACGGCCCGGAGGCCGACCCCGGTGCGGGCGCCGGCGCGGTGCTCGCCGTCCTCGCCCCGGTCCTGGCCGGGATCGCCGCGCTGCTCTTCCTCCTCGTCGGCTACGCCCTGCGCGCGGTCGACTCGAACGATTCCGTCGCCGACTCCATGATCACGGTGGGCTGGTGGTTCGCCGGGCTGACCGCCGTCGGCGTGTTCGTCGCCATGACGGGCCTGCTGGCCACCGCCCTGCGCAACGGCCGCGGCGCCTCGGGCGACCCCCGCGGCCCGCTGCTCAGCGAGGAGGCCGAGCGGGCCCGCGAGGCCTGGCGGCAGGCGCTGCTCCACCGCGGGCTGCTGCCCTTTCTGCGCGCGGCGGTCGCGCAGTCCGCGGTCACGTCCCCGCGCGCGTACGTGCCGAGACGGCCCGAAGGCCCGGGCCGCGCCCCGAACCTGGGCTACTCGCGCCCCGGCTTCTCCAGCCGCGAGGAGACGTCCTCCCCGGGCACGCGCCCCCGCTTCACCAGCCCCGACTACACCAGCCCCGAGTACGGAGGCCCGGACAGCCACCCGGAGTGACCCGGGCGGCCGCCCATGTCACGGCCGGAACAAGGCGGTTGCCCGCCCGCGCACGCGATCGCCGTGCGCGGACGGGCGGAACCGGCCCGTACGGGGCGGCGTCAGTCGGCGAGCGGCAGATAGACGCGGTGGCCGGAAGCGGCGAACTCCTTGGACTTCTGGGCCATTCCGGCCTCCGCCTCCAGCTCGTCGACGGCCGCGAGCCCGTCGCCGTGCGCGCGGCGGATGTCCTGGGAGATCTTCATTGAACAGAACTTCGGCCCGCACATGGAGCAGAAGTGCGCGGTCTTCGCGGGCTCCGCCGGCAGCGTCTCGTCGTGGAAGGAGCGCGCGGTGTCCGGGTCGAGCGCGAGGTTGAACTGGTCCTCCCAGCGGAACTCGAAGCGCGCGTCGGACAGGGCGTCGTCCCACTCCTGCGCGCCCGGGTGCCCCTTGGCGAGGTCCGCCGCGTGGGCCGCGATCTTGTAGGTGATCACGCCGGTCTTGACGTCGTCGCGGTCCGGCAGGCCCAGGTGCTCCTTGGGCGTGACGTAGCAGAGCATGGCCGTGCCCCACCACGCGATCATCGCGGCGCCGATGCCCGAGGTGATGTGGTCGTAGCCGGGCGCGACATCGGTGGTCAGCGGGCCGAGCGTGTAGAAGGGCGCCTCTTCGCAGATCTCCTGCTGGAGCTCGACGTTCTCCTTGATCTTGTGCATCGGGACGTGCCCGGGGCCCTCGATCATGGTCTGGACGTCGTGCCGCTTCGCGATCCGGTTCAGCTCGCCGAGGGTCTTCAGCTCCGCGAACTGGGCCTCGTCGTTGGCGTCCGCGATGGAGCCGGGGCGCAGCCCGTCGCCGAGCGAGTACGTGACGTCGTAGGCGGCGAGGATCTCGCAGAGCTCCTCGAAGTTCTCGTACAGGAACGACTCCTTGTGGTGCGCGAGGCACCAGGCCGCCATGATCGAGCCGCCGCGCGAGACGATGCCGGTCTTGCGGCGGGCGGTGAGCGGGACGTAGCGCAGCAGCACGCCCGCGTGGACGGTCATGTAGTCGACGCCCTGCTCGGCCTGCTCGACGACCGTGTCCTTGTAGATCTCCCAGGTGAGTTCCTCGGCCTTGCCGTCGACCTTCTCCAGGGCCTGGTAGAGCGGCACGGTGCCGATCGGCACGGGGGAGTTGCGCAGCACCCACTCGCGGGTCGTGTGGATATTGCGGCCGGTGGACAGGTCCATGACCGTGTCGGCGCCCCAGCGGGTCGCCCAGGTCATCTTCTCGACCTCCTCCTCGATGGAGGACGTCACCGCGGAGTTGCCGATATTGGCGTTGACCTTCACCAGGAACCGCTTGCCGATGATCATCGGCTCGGTCTCCGGGTGGTTGACGTTGGCGGGCAGTACGGCGCGGCCGGCCGCGATCTCCTCGCGGACGGTCTCGGGGGAGACGTTCTCCCGGAGCGCGACGTACTCCATCTCCTCGGTGATCTCGCCGCGGCGCGCGTACGCGAGCTGGGTCACCGGGGCGCCGCCGCGCCCGCGGCGGGGCTGACGGGAGCGGCCGGGGAAGACCGCGTCGAGGTTGCGCAGCCCGCCGCGCGGCGAGGTGTGCCGGATCCCGTCGTCCTCCGGGCGCGGCGGACGCCCGGCGTACTCCTCCGTGTCACCACGGCCGATGATCCAGTTCTCGCGCAGCGGGTGCAGACCGCGCCGTACGTCCGTCTCGACGGCGGGGTCGGTGTACGGGCCGGACGTGTCGTACAGCCGCACGTCCCGGCCGTTGGTCAGGTGTACTCGCCGCACCGGGACCCTGAGGTCCGGCCGCGAGCCGGTCACGTAGTCCTTGTGCCAGCCCAGCGGTCGACCGGCGGTGGACGTGCGTGCTTCCTGCGAGGTCATGAGACCAGTGACTCCCTACGCCGGCATTACCCGGTAACAGGTTCGGCGGTCGACGCAGCGGCGGTTCCGCAGGCGACGGTCCGGCGGCGGCCGGACCTGCCGTACGGGGGTCAGCGTCCTCTCAGCCCGGTGCTCCGAGCTCCCGCGATTGCAAAGGTGGGCACAACGCTAGCGCCTGACTCCCCCGGAGGTACAGGGGGGCTTGGGATGATCGAGCGGTGACCCCCACAGAGCACGCGCCCCACGCGCGCGACCGAGCGCACGCGCACGGCCACGGCCATGCGCACGGGCACGGGCCGGCCGCGCCCGTCTCGGCGCACTTGCGGAAAGTGATCGCGGCGGTGCTGATCCCGTTCGCCGCCGCGGTGTTCACCGGACTCGTGGTGCTGTGGCCGGACGGCACGCCGCCGCACGAGCACTCGGGTCTCGGTCTGGACCAGCAGCGGGAGTCGGGGCGCGTGGTGCGGATCCAGGAGACCGACTGCGGGCAGCCGGGCGGCGGGTCCGGGCAGCGGTCCCCGCGGGGCCGGCCGGGCGGCGGGACTCCCCAAGGCCCCTGTGAGAAGACGGACATCGAGGTCACTTCGGGCAAGGACGAGGGCCGCGTCTTCACCGAGCTCGTGCAGCCGGGGGCCTCGCGCCGGTACTCCGTGGGGCAGCGGGTGGTGCTCGCGTACGCGCCGAAGGCGCCGGAGAATCTGCAGTACTCCGTCACGGACGTGGACCGGAAGCTGCCGATGGCGCTGCTGGCCGGGGTGTTCGCGCTGGCGGTCGTGGCGATCGGGCGGCTGCGCGGGGTCTTCGCGCTCGTCGCGCTGGTGATCAGCTTCGGGGTGCTGACGCTGTTCATCCTGCCCGCGATCCTGCAGGGGTCCTCGCCGCTGCTGGTCGCGGTGGTCGGCGGCAGCGCGATCATGCTGATCGCGCTGTACCTGTGTCACGGCCTCAACGCCCGTACGTCCGTGGCGGTTCTGGGGACGACGGTGTCCCTGCTGCTCATCGGGCTGCTAGGCGCGCTGTTCACGGACTGGGCGCATCTGACGGGTGACACCGACGACCAGACGGGGCTGGTGCACGGCCTGTTCCCGCAGATCGAGATCCGTGGGCTGCTGCTCGCGGGGATCATCATCGGTTCGCTGGGGGTGCTCGACGACGTGACCGTGACGCAGACCTCGGCGGTGTGGGAGCTGAAGGACGCCGACCCGCACACGAGTTGGCGCAAACTGTACGCCTCGGCGATGCGCATCGGGCGGGACCACATCGCCTCGGTCGTCAACACCTTGGTGATGGCTTACGCCGGGGCGGCCCTGCCGCTGCTGCTGCTCTTCTCGATCGCGGACAGCGGCGTGGGCACGGTGGCGACGAGCGAGATCGTCGCCGAGGAGATCGTGCGCACGCTGGTGGGCAGCATCGGGTTGGTGGCCTCGGTACCGGTGACGACCGCGCTGGCGGCGCTCGTTGTCAGTGCCGACCGGCACAATGCGAAGAAGGGGAAGACGGCGAAGGGGAAAGGCAAGGGGAAGGGCGCGGCACGCGCGAGAGGTGTCCCCGCGCAGTCGCGGGCGCGGCACGGGGGCAGGCGCCGCCGGGCGGGGTGAGCCCGTGGGGAGGGGGAGATCGCCGGGTGGGTGGGAGGGAGAAACGCCGGGTGGGTGGGAGGGAGAAACGCCGGGTGGGTGGGAGGGAGAAACACAGTGGTGGGGGAGCAGGGGAGAGTCACGGGCAGGGTGGGGCCGGGCCTGGTCGGCGAGGTGATCCTGCGGGTGCGGGGCGGGGCCGAGGCGTTCCTGGCCTACGCGGCCGAGCCGGGCGAGCGTTTCGAGCGGGGGACGGTGGTGACGGTCGTGGAGTACCAGCCGCCGCGCACGGTGTACGTGATGGCGGCGTACGGCTGACGGCCGGGCCCGGAAGGCGGCTTCCCGATACCGCCCGACCCCTTCTCCGCCCGCTCGCCCGGGGCGCACACTGCTGAACTCGGGGCCCCGCCGGGGGCCGTAAGGGGGGCCGGTACGCATGGTCATCGGTGTCGTGGCGGGGGTCGTTCTCGCCGCCGTCGTCATTCTGGTCACGCTCTTCAAGCTCATGTGGCGGGTCGCCGAGCCCAACGAGGCGCTCGTCATCTCCGGTTCGCGGCACCGCGCGGAGGGGCTGGAGGAGGGCATGGGCTTCCGGATCGTCACCGGCCGGGGCACGCTGGTGATGCCCGGCGTGCAGGCGGTGCGCAAGCTCTCGCTCGACCTCAACGAGGCGGATCTGAACGTGGATTGCGTGACCCAGCAGGGCATCCCGCTCAAGGTGCACGGCGTGGTCATCTTCAAGGTGGGGGACGACTACGTCTCGATCGCGAACGCCGCGCGCCGCTTCCTCGACCAGCAGAAGCACATGAGTGAGCGGGTGCACAACGTCTTCGCGGGCCACTTGCGTTCGATCGTCGGCGGGCTGACGGTGGAGGACATGATCCGTGACCGGGAGCGGCTCACGGGCGAGACCCGGGCCGCCTCGGGCACGGAGATGGAGAAGCTGGGCCTGATCATCGACTCGCTCCAGATCCACGAGATCCAGGACCCGACCGGCTACATCAAGAATCTCTCCGCGCCGCATGCGGCGGCCGTGCGGCGGGACGCGCGGATCGCGCAGGCGGAGGCGGACCGGCTGGCCACCGAGGCCGAGCAGCAGGCCGCGGCCCGGATGGCGGAGGCGCAGCGGGACAGCGAGATCCTGCGGGCCGGCTATCAGGCGCAGCGGGACAGCGCGGCCGCCAAGGCGCGGCAGGCGGGTCCGCTCGCGGAGGCGGCGGCCCGGCAGGAGGTCGTGGTCCAGGAGACGAAGGTGGCCGAGCTCGCCGCCCGGCAGCGGGAGCAGCAGTTGCAGGCGGACGTGCGCAAACCCGCCGACGCGCGGGCGTACGAGACACGCACGCTGGCGGAGGCGGAGCGGGACGCCCGGATCTCGGCGGCGCAGGCGCGGGCCCGGGAGACGGAGCTGGCGGCGGCCGCGGAGGCGACGCGGGTGAAGACGGCCGCGGGCGCCGAGGCGGAGGCCACGCGGGCGCGCGGGGCGGCCGCGGCGGCGGCGACGCGGGCGACCGGTGAGGCCGAGGCGGCGGCCGCGGAGGCCAAGGGGCTGGCGGCGGCAGCGGCCGCGAAGGCGCACGGTCTGGCGGGGGCGGAGGCCGTCAGGGCGCGGGCGGCGGCGCTGTCGGAGAACCAGGAGGCGGTCGTCGCGCAACAACTGGCCGAAAAGTGGCCGGAGATCGTGCTGGCGGCCTCCGAGGCGTTCGGCCACGTGGACCACATGGTGCTGCTCAACGGGGCGGACGGGATGTCCGAGCTGTTCGCGAAGGCGCTGACGATGGGCGGCACGGGCCTGGGCCTGGCCCGTCAGCTGCTCGCGGGGCTGGCCGCGGGCGAGGGCCGCCTGCCGGAGGGACCCGGCGGTACGGACGGCACAGGTCGTGACGGTACGGGCCGTGACGGTACGGGCCATGGCGGCGCCGGCAAGGTCGGTACGGGCGAGGGCGGTACGGGCCTCGCCGGTCGCGGGGGCACGGGGTCGCCGCAGGGCGCGGCTGCCGGAGCGGCCCCGCGCTCGCAGCGCATCCCGGTCCGGCCCGGGGAGGGGCCTGCGGACGCCCCGGAAGGGACAGCCGCCGAGGGAGGCGCCGAGGGCGCGGCGGACGTCACCGACGCCGTGCGCGAGCACAGCGGCAGCGGCGGCAGGACGGGCGGACCCGGCGGGGACGGCGCCGGCGGCACGGAGGGAGCACGCGCCACGGACGGCGGAGGGAGCCCGGCCCGCTAACCCGCGTTCTGCCCCTCGGGGTTGCCCGCGAGGATGTTGTCGAGCTCGGCGGCGAGCTCGTAGTCGAAGTCCGCGACCGTGCGCTCCTCGCCCAGGGGGACGATGCGGTCGGTCCGGTCGAGGAAGGCCACCAGCGGGGCCGCCCCGGCGCGGAACAGAGCGCCCTCAGCGCCGACTTGCAGCCGGATGAAGACGTCGGAGAACTGCCCAGCGGAGGCCGGGGCGATGTGCACATCGCCCTCGCCGGAGGGCTGGCTGAGCCCGTCGAGCAGCAACTCCCGTGCGAACGCCCAGGTCACGGGGGCGTCCCCGGGGAGGTGGAAGGTGAACTTCACCGCGTACGGATCACTGCTGTCGTAGTCCAGACCCACCGGGATCCGGAAGGACAGCTCCTCGGAGACGAGGAAGGTCATGATCACTTCTGCCTGAACCGTTTCACGCATCGCCCAATGCCCCGTATTTCGTCGCCTTGTCCGGGATTTGTCCCTTATGACCTTTCAGGTCCAACGCCGGACAGTGCCCGGGGGTCACAAGGGGTGATTCTTCAGATACCGATAGAGATCGAGGGTGAGCTTACGAGCTCTACGACTCTGGAGCGTAGCGACTCGACTACGGGGCGGAGTCGTTACGCGTGATTCCGGACAGAGAATTCGCGAAAGTCGCGGGCACCGGACCCGCTTGGCGGCGATATTGGTCGACAAATTGATTCGGCAAGCGTCGCGTCCCCGAACGTCTGCCGGATATCCGCATCCGGCATTGCCCTGCCCCGCCCGCCCGGGGGCACTCGTGTGCGGAGCACACGAGCCCGTACCCGGACGGGCGTTTTCGACGCCGGGGCGGCCGCGGCCGCGGACCGCTACCAGCCGCCGCGTGACGAGGACGAGCCCGTGAACCGCTTGACGACGAAGATCAGACCCGCGATGAGGGCCACCAGCAGCAGGGCCTTGAAGACGAGCGCTATCACGAATCCGAGCACGCTCATGATCAGGCTGCCGAACACCGCGAGGACGAGGACCGGCACGGCGATCCACTTCACCCACCAGGGCAGCCCCGCGAAAATCCCCTTCTCGGCCATGTGTCCGTCCCTGCTTTCCGCTTCGTGGGACCGGAAGCCCGACTGCTCCGGTCTCGCGTTTTCGATGCTAGGGCGGCCGGGGCCGCGGCGGGGGCTCCGCACCCCCCACAGCCCCCTGAGCCGCCCCCTACGGGAAAGCCGGCCCCGGCCTCAGCTCTCCGGCGGAGAGAAGACGACCAGAACCCGCAGATCCTCACTGATGTGGTGGAAGCGGTGGTCGACCCCGGCGGGCACGTACACCACGCTCCCCCGCGCGACCTGCGTCGTCTCCGTGCCCACGGTGATCGCTCCGCGCCCGCTCATCACCATGTACACCTCGTCCTGGGTGTGCGGCCGCTGCGGGTCGGTGTCCCCGGCGTTCAACGCGTACAGCCCCACGGACATGTGCCGCTCGCGCAGGAACTGCAGATACGCCCCCTCGTTCGCCGCCCGCTCCGCCTCCAGCTCGTCCAGCCGGAAAGCCTTCATCGCCCGCCACCCTCCGTGGTGCCTCGTTCTCGTCCTCGGGAGCCGCCCACCGGCCGTTCGCTGTGGGCCGGCTGTCGGCCGCCCGCACGGATCCGCGCGGGACGAGCCGGTCTGCAACGATCTCACCATGAAGAATTTCGTAGTCAAGACGATTGCCAACGCGGCGGCCCTGGCCGTCGCGATCTGGCTGCTCAAGGGCATCACGCTGTCCGGCGAGAACACGACGCGCAAGGCGGTCACGCTGGTTCTGGTCGCGCTCGTCTTCGGCGTGGTGAACTTCGTGGTCAAGCCGATCGTGAAGTTCCTGTCGATCCCGCTGTTCATCCTCACCCTCGGCCTGATCACCCTGGTGATCAACGCGTTGATGCTGTTGCTCACTTCGTGGATCGCGGGCAGGCTGGGACTCGCCTTCCATGTGCAGGGGTTCTGGAGCGCCCTGGTCGGCGGCGTGATCATCTCGATCGTCGCGTGGGCGATGCACATGATCCTGCCGGACGACAAGGACTGACGGCGGGGCCGCCGCCCCGGGCCCCCGCCCCGGAAGCGGCCCAACCGCCCGGGAGAGGGACGACATTGAGCACGGCAGGCGACGGCACCCGGGCCGTCCGCGCGGGGCTCCCGGAGCCCCGGCCAGGCGAACCGGCGCTTCCCGGCCCGGCCTTCGCCGCCCACTACTGGCTGCCCGGCGAGGCCGACGGCCCGTACACCTACGGCCGTGAGGCCAATCCGACCTGGACCGCGCTGGAGTCGGCCCTGGGCGAGCTGGAGACCCCGGACGGCGCCGGCCGCACCGCGCGGGCCGTCTCCTTCCCCTCCGGCATGGCAGCCGTCTGCGCCGTCGCCCTGAGCCTGCTGCGTCCCGGCGACGCGGCCGTCCTTCCTTCCGACGGCTACCAACTGCTGCCCGCGCTGCGCGAACTCCTCGCGGGCTTCGGCGTCGGCGTGCGCACCGCCCCGACCCGCGGCGACGCCCAACTCGCCCTGCTGGACGAGCGCGTACGGCTGCTGTGGCTCGAATCCCCCTGCAATCCCGGCCTCGACGTGTGCGACATCCGCCGGCTGGCCGAGGCCGCGCACCGCGTGGGCGCGCTCGTCGCCGTCGACAACACCCTCGCCACCCCGCTCGGCCAGCGCCCCCTGGAGCTGGGCGCGGACTTCTCCGTCGCCAGCGGCACCAAGGCGCTCACCGGCCACGGCGACCTGCTGCTGGGGTACGTCGCCACGCTGGACGCCGGGCTCGACGCGGGCGTCCGCTCCTGGCGCAGGCTGACCGGTGCGATCCCCGGCCCCATGGAGGCGTGGCTGGCGCACCGTTCCCTCGCCACGCTGCAGCTGCGCGTGGACCGGCAGGCCGCCACCGCGCGTGCCCTGGCCGCCGCGCTGCGCGAGCGGCCCGAGGTCACGGGCCTGCGGTACCCGGGCCTGGCCGGCGATCCCGCGCATCCCGTGGCCGTCCGGCAGATGCGCGCGGGCCGCTACGGCTGTGTGGTCTCCTTCGTGCTGCCCGGCCGGGAGCACGCGCAGCGCTTCCTGTCCGCGCTGCGGCTGGTCGACGAGGCGACGAGCTTCGGGGGCGTGCGCTCCACGGCCGAACGCCGGGCCCGCTGGGGCGGCGACGCCGTCCCGGAAGGCTTCATCCGCTTCTCGGTGGGCGCCGAGGACGCCGAGGACCTGGTCGCGGACGTCCTCGCGGCACTGGACGACGCGGCGCGCGGGGGCACGGCTCAAGCCTCCCCCCTCCGGGCTTGAGCCGTACGGAACAGGTTAGTTGACACCTCGTCAGAGGCCAATCGCACCGACGGGAACACCGACGGAACCGACCACTCGTCCACGGTCCCGCCACAGCGTTCCCGCCCGCGCCCACCGCGCCGGGCCGACGCGGCCGGAACGCCGGCCCTGCCCGCGCGCCCGAGTGACCGCTGCGTACTGCCGGGCCGTGGCGATGCGTCCGTGCCGAGGGGTTTCGGCCACCGCCGTACGCGGCAGATGTCCCCTATGACCGAACGTCCAGTGGTCAAGCGCACCGCTCGCGCCATCCTGCTCGACAGCCACGGCGACCCCGGCCCGCACGCCGAGTTCGACATGATCGTCATCAAGCGGACCAAGCCCGGCCAGGACCCGTACTGGATCACCCCGGGCGGCGGCATGGAGCCGGAGGACGCGAGCGTCGTCGCGGCCCTGCACCGCGAGGTCGACGAGGAGCTCGGCGCGAAGGTCGTCGACGTCGTGCCCGCCTTCGTCGACACCGTCTCCCACTCCCTGCACCACGCCGCCCACGGTGTGAAGGTGCAGCACTTCTTCGTCTGCCGCCTCGCCTCGATGGACCTCTCCCTGCGCCACGGTCCGGAAGTGGACGAGCCGTGCGGTACGTACGAGGTGGTGCGCATCCCCTTCACGCGCGCCGGCATCGCCTCGGTGGAGCTGGTGCCGCCGTCCCTGCGCGCCTATCTGACGGCGAACATCGAGGGCGTACGGGCGCTGCTCGCGCCCGACCTGGGCTGAGCCCGGCCCGTGGCGCCGCGCTAGCCGCAGGCCCGCGAGGCGGCCTCCCGGCGCGCCTTCTCCGCTGCCGCGCCGAAGAAGTCACCGCCCTTGCGGCGGACGTCGTCCGTCCCCCAGGCCCGGCCCTCCTCGCGCGGGCGGCGCGGCACCTTCCGCAGATGCGGGATGTGCTTGGCGCAGTGGATGTACGCCTCCTCGACCTCGATCTCCACCCACACCAGCGCCCGGCGTCCCGGCACCGGGTCGACGGGCAGCCACGGGTACTGCGCCCGCATCACGACATCGTCGACCACGTGCGCGCGGCCGTTGACGTGCAGCCCGACACGGTCCTGGAAGAAGTCGACCAGCAGGATGCCGACATGCGGGTTCTCCTCGATGTTGCCCATGCTGGCGAGCACACCGTTGCCCCGGTAGTCGGGGTAGGCGAGCGTTCTTTCGTCAAGTACTTGCAGGAAGCCGGGCGGACCGGCGCGGAAGGTGCTGTCGCAGGAGCCGCCCGCGTCCGCCGTGGCGAGGAAGAACATCTCCTGCCGTCCGATGAACTCCCGCATGCGCGCGTTGACATGGTCCAGCACCTGCTCGCCGTAGAAGCGCCGGGCGCGGGCGGCCGTGCCGAGCCGCTCCTGCAGCCGGTGCTCGCCCGCGCTCCCCGGGAGGTCCTGCACGCTCTCCGGGAGCACGTGCGCCCCGTCCGCAAGAGCGTGCGCCGGCCCGTCCCCCTCTGCGCCCTGACGTGCGCCTGGCGCGGGTGCCGCCATCGGCGCGATCGTCGGAACCGCGACCGGTTCTGACGGCGTCCCCGCCGCCGGCCCCGGCAGGGCACCCGCCGCCACGGTGGCCACCGCCACTCGCCCGCTGTCCTCCGTGCTCATGGGTCCGCCTCCATCCGCGCCGGCGGCGGCCCCGTACCGCCGTCAGCCGGCCGCCGCCATCAGCTCGTCGATCGAGTCGTGCCGTATGCGGTGGGACGGTATGCCGATACCCCGCAGGGTGTCCACACCGCTGCGGATCATTCCGGGCGGTCCCGAGAGGTATGCGTCATAGGCGTTCCACGGCCCGTACTGGCGGACGATGCAGGGAAGTTGCCCGCTCAGACCGCGCGTCGGCCCGTCCGAGACGACGGGCCGCACCGACAGCCACGGGTGCGCCCGCTGCAGCCGCAGCAGCGTGTCCATGTCGTAGAGATCATTGTCATGTCGCGCTCCGTAGAACACTTCGACGGGGCGCCGGCGGCCGTGCTCGGCGACGTCCTCCACCAGCGCCTTGATCGGGGCGATGCCCGTACCGCCGCCCAGGCACAGCAGACCGTTGTCCGTGGCGTGGTCCACCGTCATGGAACCGGCGGGCGGACCGAGGCGCAGGACGTCGCCGGGGCGCGCCCGGTGGACGAGCGCGGTGGAGACCCAGCCGGCCGGAACGGCCTTGACGTGGAAGGAGAGCAGCCCGTCCGGGCGGGGCGCGCAGGAGAAGGAGTAGTGCCGCCACACGCGCGGCCACCACGGGGTCTCCAGGCAGGTGTACTGCCCGGCCAGGAAGGGGTAGGGCTGGTCGGGCCGTACGGTCACCACGGCGATGTCCGGGGTGCGCCGCTCGTGCGCGACGACCTCCGCCTCCCACCAGGCGGGGGAGGTCTCCTCGTCCTCGGCCGCGGCATCGATCATGATCTGCGAGATCGTGGTGTACACGCGCACCCACGCGGCCTCGGCGGCCTCGTTCCAGGTGCCGCTCGCATAGCGGGTGAGGGCGCCGATCAGGGCCTCGCCGACGGCCGGGTAGTGGGCGGGCAGGGTGCCGTACTTCCGGTGCGCGCGGCCGAGGCCCGAGAGGTAGGCGGTGAGCGTGCCGGCGTCGTCGGCGTGCTGCGCGGCGGTCACGAGCGCCTTGAACAGCCGGTCGCGCTGGCTGTCCATCGCGGCGGGGAACAGCGCCCGCAGAGCGGGGTTCTGGAGGAAGAGCAGCGCGTAGAAGTACGAGACGACCTTGTCGGCGACCGGCTCGATCTCGTCCATGGTGCGCCGGATCAACTGCGTGTCGGGAGAGGGGGGCGGGCCGGAAGGGGCGGTGGCGCCCGCCCGTAAGGGGACAGGCCCGTCAACCGCCGTGGGGCGTAGGGACGTCAGGGGCGTATCGCATCTCCCCGAGGGGCCCTCCGAAGGGCGGGAGGCGGGCGCTGCGGACGGATCCGGCAGGCGTCCGCGTTGCGGACTCCCGGCCAGGGCGAGGGAGTTCGCTCCTTTGCGGGGGTGACGCTCCCGCTGTCCGGGCCGGTCCGGCGCGTACGGCCCCCGGGCGGTCCCGCCCTGCGCCGCCGGACGGACGCGCACCCACCCGTCCCGCGCCCCCGACGCCCGTACGGGCCCGCCGTCGCCGTCCCCCTCCGGGGCGACCTCGCGGTCCGCGGCGAGGACCTCCGGAACGGCGTCGGGGCCGGTGAGGTCCTCCGCCCGTTTCTCCGGCGGGGTGAACCAGTCCCGCTCGCGCGCGCACTCTTTTCCGGATCTGCCGTCATCGGCCGACGTCGTGGCCGGAGCGTCCTTCATCGTCTCGCCTCGAACATCTCTCGGTCGGTCCTCGCACAACAGCGCGCACCGGAATGCGCCCACGACGGACCGCCCTGTTCAGGTGTTCACAGTGCGCCCCACGGGCCTTCACGGTGGCTCTCCCCCGGCCCGCCGCAGCATGCCAGCTTTCGTACGGCGACGCGCAGAAGACGGGAAGTCCACGTGCACCAGGGCCCGTTGGGGCTAGGCTGAGCCAATTTCGCACTCTCCGGCGGCACATGCCCCCGGGCACGCCCTCAATCGGCGTCCACCAGCGCGAAAGCCTCCCGCAGGTCATTTCCCGCATAGGCGTGCACGGCGATGTCCCGCACATGGTGATCCGCGTTCACCGCCACCGAGACGGGTACGGCCGCGAACAGCCGCGCGTCCGACATCGAGTCGCCGTACGCCACGCAGTCCGCACGCGTCAGCCCGTAGGCGGCGCACAGTCCGTCGGTGATCCGCACCTTGGCGGCCGCGTCGAGAATGCCCGCCGGATCCACCGGGTCCCGGAACGGCACCGCCGGCCAGCGCGAGCCGTGTGCCGCGTCCGCGCCCCAGTCCAGCAGGCGTTCCACGAAGAAGGACGGGGACAGCGAGATCACCGCGCAGCGCTCGCCCCGGGCGCGTATTTCCGACCAGACCTCGCGGATTCCCTCCAGCCAGGGCGCGTTCCCGAAGGCGGCGTCGATCTTTTCCTCGGTGAGGTCCTGCCACAACTCGCAGGCCAGCGCGGCGAATCGCGGCGGGGTCAGCTCTCCCGCCGCGAAAGCCCGTTCCAGTTCACCGATCTCCCGTTCCAGACCGAGCTGCCGGGAAATCTCGACGGCCGCCGCGGAACCGCGGATCAGGGTCCCGTCCATGTCGAACAAATGCAGTCTGCTCACGGCTCCCGAGAGTAGGCGTACTCCTCTGTACGGACACCCGAATACTTCTCCTGCGGGAGGACCGGCACGTCCCGGCCCGCGTCCCCGCCCGTACGGCGCTCCAACGCCGCCGACAGCAGGGCGAGTCCGAGTGCCGCGACGGCCATGAGCGCGCCGACCCGGTTGGGCGCGGTCCAGCCGAATCCCGCCGAGATGACGATCCCGCCGAGCCAGGCGGCGATCGCGTTGCCGAGGTTGAACGCGCCGACGTTGACGGCGGCGGTGGGGCGGTGCTGCGCGGCGAACGGCATCAGCGCGAGGACGACCGCGAGCCCGCCGAGCGCCGTGCACAGCATCGGCATGAGCGCGCGGTCGGCGTACCGCCCGCCGACGAAGTTGCCCACGACCATGCCGAGCACGGTCATGCCCATCGCGAGCGGCACCTGGGGGTTGCGGAAGACGGCCGGCTCCCGTGCCGTGCGCGCCCCTTCGGGGCGGGGGCCGGACGGTACGAGGGCCGCGATCCCGAGGGGGCCGAGCACACCGAGGCCGGTGATGGCCCAGAAGGTCGCGCGCCAGCCGGCGTGCTGCCCCAGCAGGGTGCCCAGCGGCACGCCCACCACATCGGCGACGGTCAGCCCCGTGAACAACAGGGCGAGCGCGCCCGCCTTCCGGTGCGGGGGGACGAGCGAGGCCGCGACGATCGCGCCGATGCCGAAGAACGCCCCGTGCGCGAGCGAGGAGACGACCCGCCCGAGGAGCATCACGGCGAAGACCGGGGCGACGGCCGAGAGCGCGTTGCCCACGACGAACAGCCCCATGAGGGCCGTCAGCATGCGCTTGCGCGGCACCCGGCCGCCGAGGACCGCCAGGACCGGCGCGCCCACCACGACGCCCATCGCGTAGCCGGTGGTCAGCCGGCCGGCGGTGGGGACGGAGACGCCGTACTCCGCCGCGATCCCGGGGAGCAGCCCGACGCACACTAGTTGCAAGCGCGGGCTATTGCGTCCGGGGATACCGTGGTCCCCTACGGTGCGCTCGCCCGCACCCCGCTCACGCACCCGAAGGAGGGCCACTGTGTCCCGCACCCCGGACCCCGCCCTGCTCGGCCTGGCGCGCGGCTGGTGCGCGCTCTCCGCCCTGCACGGCCGCATCGAGGCGCACATCGAGCGCGCGCTGCAGACCGGGCACGGCCTGAGCGTGCGCGAGTTCTCGGTCATGGACGTCCTGAGCCGGCAGCACGACGGGGAGGGCGGCCACCTGCGCATGAACGAGGTCGCCGACGCCGTCGTCCTCAGCCAGAGCGCGACGACCCGGCTGGTCGACAGGCTGGAGGACCGCGGCCTGCTGACCCGCTACCTGTGCCTGACCGACCGACGCGGCATCTACACGGACGTCACCGAGGCGGGCCTGGCTCTCCTCGGCGAGGCCCGGCCCACCCACGACTCCGCTCTGCGGGAGGCGCTCCAGGAGGCCGCCAGGCGCCCCGAGTTGGCTCCCCTGGTCAGCGCGGTGGAATCCCTGACGCCGACCCCGTAGGCAGCCCGCCGGGGTCCGGATCGGGCACTCCCGCGCGTCAGCCGGCCTCGCCCGCGCGTGCCCTCGCCGCCGTGCGGGCCCGGTGGGCCTTCTGCCGGCAGGCACCGCCGCAGTACCGGGCGGGCCGGCCCGTACGCGCGGACGCCACCGCGCGCCCGCAGACCGCGCACCCCGTTTCGTTACGGTTGGCGGCCTCGAATCCGGGGAGTTTCGTCACGTGCCGCCCCGGCCGGAGACTGTCGCACACCAGCGCCGTGATCCGCCCCGCCGGCCCCTGCGGGCCGCCGCGCCGCTCCATCGCCAGACAGCCCGCGAGGAGCGTCATCACATCGTCCAGAGCGACGTCCTCGCGTACGGCACCGGCGAGTTGGGCCCGCTCCAGCAGGACGCGCAGCGCGTCGCGGAAGTCCCGCTCGATGCCCGGTGACGGCGTGAAACGGCCCTCCGCGCTCGCCCCCAGGGCGTCCCGCAAGCCCTTGTTGTCCGCCGACAGCCGTACGACCGAGGCCAGGTAGCGGAAGAACACCGGGCCGGGCTCGGCAGCGTGCGCCAACTCCCGCGCGGTGTCCGTGAAAAGCCGTATGCGGTCCACCACCGTCGCCCTGAACAGGGCTTCCTTGGAGGGGAAATGGCGGTAGACGGTCCCCGTGCCCACGCCCGCCCGCCGCGCGATCTCCCCCAGCGGAACCCCCAACCCGGCCTCGGAGAAGGCGGACCGGGCGGCCTCCAGCACGAGCGCCCGGTTGCGCCGCGCGTCCGCGCGCAGCGGCACCGAGGGCCGTACGGACGGCTTCGGGGCGCTGCGACGCGTCATGCGGAACGGCCTTTCTGCGGCGGACGACGAACCGGGATCAGGGTTCCGATTCTATCGGGGCCCGGGAACGAGTGATCACCGCGCACCGCGGGCACGCAAAAGGCCGCCGCCGACGCGGAGTACGCGCCGACGGCGGCCGATGCCGCCCGGGACCGAACCGGCGGTCCCGCAGCAGGTCAGATCAAGGGTGCAGGGGGCCTCAGCCCGCCGATGCGGCGTACCACGCCGCCTCGGCCGCCTTCCGGGCCCCCTCCGCGTCCCCGGCGAGCCCGAGGGCGTCCAGGGCCTTCCCCAGCGCCGCCAGCGAGGCGAGCACGGTGCCGCGGTCCGCGGCGAGCCCGTAGTGGTTGACCCGGATCATCTCCGCGGCGAGCGCGCCGCCCGCCGCCTGCACCGGCACCGCCGGATCCGCCGCCAGCGCGGCCACGACGACCTCACGGGCGTCCACGCCCGCGGGCGCGCGCAGCGTGGTCGCCACCGGCGCGGCGTCCTCGTCCCGGACGACGTACGGGGCGAGCGTGCCCAGCGCCCGTACCCCCGCGCGCACGGCCGCGGCAGCGGCGCGGTGCCGCGCGATCACGGCCTCCAGGCCCGCGTCCGCGATACGGTCGGCGGCCTGCTCCAGGGCCAGCATCTCCAACTGCGCGGGCGCGTGCGGCAGGACCGTACGGCCGCCGTCGATCCAGCGCTCCTTCCAGTCCAGCAGCGACAGGTACGAGCGGCGCGGCGCCTGCCCGTTGGCGGCGATCCGCTCCCAGGCGCGGGCACTGACCGACACCGCCGAGACGCCCGCCGGGCCCGCCATCGCCTTCTGCCCGCCGATGACGCACAGGTCGACGCCCCACTCGTCGGTCAGCAGCGGCTCGGCGGCAATGGAGGCGACCGCGTCCAGCATCAGCAGCGCGCCGTGCTCGCGGACCACGGCCCCGATGCCGGCGACGGGGTTGGTGTTGCCGGTCGCCGCCTCCGCGTGGACGAGGCTGACGAAGTCGATGTCCGGACGCGCGCGCAGCGCCTCGGCCACCTGCTCCGCGCCCACGGCCCCGGTGAACGGCGCCGCGATCGTGACCACTTCGGCCCCGCAGGACCGCAGCCAGCCGCCGAACGTCTCCCCGTAGGGGCCCGTGACGACATTGAGGGCGGTGCTGCCGGGCCGTACCGCCGAGCGGATGCACGCCTCCAGCGGCAGCAGTGCCTCGCCCTGCATGGCGACGACGGTCTCGCGCGTCCGCATCAGCGCGGCGATCTTGTCCTCGATCCGTGCGAAGTGCGCGGCGTCGAGGGGTGGCCAGTCGAGCAGGGCCGGTGCGGTGTTCGCGGTCACGGTGCCTTCCAGGGTGCTGTGGCGCCGTGGCCGGCGCCCGCCGGTCTTCCAAGACCCTACGTCCGCACCCGGCCCCCTGCCGAGACCCCTCCGCCCCCGGGGAGCGGACGGCCCGGTCAGGTGTTGGCCATGTCCACGAAGCGCGAGTAGTGGCCCTGGAAGGCGACCGTGATCGTGGCCGTCGGGCCGTTGCGGTGCTTGCCGACGATGATGTCGGCCTCGCCCGCGCGCGGCGACTCCTTCTCGTAGGCGTCCTCACGGTGCAGCAGGATGACCATGTCGGCGTCCTGCTCGATGGAACCCGACTCACGCAGGTCGGAGACCATCGGCTTCTTGTCGGTGCGCTGCTCGGGGCCACGGTTGAGCTGCGAGAGCGCGATGACGGGCAGCTCCAGCTCCTTCGCCAGCAGCTTGAGGTTACGGGACATGTCCGACACCTCCTGCTGGCGGCTCTCGGCCCGCCGGGAGCCGCCGGACTGCATCAGCTGCAGATAGTCGATGATGACCAGCTTGAGGTCGTTGCGCTGCTTGAGGCGGCGGCACTTGGCGCGGATCTCCATCATCGACAGGTTCGGGGAGTCGTCGATGTACAGCGGGGCCGAGTTGACCTCGGGCATGCGCCGGGCGAGCCGGTTCCAGTCCTCGTCCGTCATCGAGCCGGAGCGCATGTGGTGCAGCGCGACGCGCGCCTCGGCGGACAGCAGTCGCATCGCGATCTCGTTGCGCCCCATCTCCAGGGAGAAGATCACGCTCGGCATGTTGTGCTTGATCGAGCAGGCGCGGGCGAAGTCCAGCGCGAGGGTCGACTTGCCCATCGCGGGACGGGCCGCGACGACGATCATCTGGCCCGGGTGCAGGCCGTTGGTGAGCGAGTCGAGGTCGGTGAAACCGGTCGGGACACCGGTCATCTCGCCGCTGCGCGAGCCGATGGCCTCGATCTCGTCGAGCGCGCCCTCCATGATCTCGCCGAGCGGCAGATAGTCCTCGCTCGTGCGCTGCTCGGTGACGGCGTAGACCTCGGCCTGGGCCTTGTTGACGATGTCGTCGACGTCGCCGTCGGCCGCGTATCCCATCTGCGTGATGCGCGTGCCCGCCTCGACCAGCCGGCGCAGCACGGCCCGCTCGTGGACGATCTCGGCGTAGTACTCGGCGTTGGCCGCCGTGGGGACGGTCTGGACGAGGCTGTGCAGATACGGGGCGCCGCCGACGCGGGTGATCTCGCCCCGCTTGGTGAGCTCGGCGGCGACCGTGATCGGGTCGGCCGGCTCGCCCTTGGCGTACAGGTCGAGGATCGCCTGGTAGATCGTCTCGTGGGCGGGGCGGTAGAAGTCGTTGCCCTTGAGGATCTCGACGACATCGGCGATGGCGTCCTTGGAGAGCAGCATGCCGCCGAGGACGGACTGCTCGGCGTCGAGATCCTGCGGGGGCACGCGCTCGAAGCCGCTCTGCTGCGCCCCGCCTCTCCAGGGGCCGTCCTCCTCGCCGCGGTCGTGGCGCTCGCCGCGGGGCTGGCTGTCGCCGCGACGGGGACGGGAGACCGGGAGCCGGTCACCGGGGCCGGCGTCGGCCCAGGGGTCGTCCATGGGCTCGGGGATGCTCACCCCGCCACCTCCTCCCGTCCGCGGCGCGGACCTCGCCGTGCCGCTCTCTTCCTACGGCACGGCTCTGACAACAGGGCGCCCGGGCTCCGGGTTGCGGTGCGCCGGGGCCGGGCGGTCCCGCACGGTCTGCGCGGCCCGGTCCCCCGCGCGCGGCGGGGCCGGAACAGGCGGCGGGCGCCGGACCACGGTAGGCCCGCGGGCACCGTCAGCCAATCTGGTTATCCACAGGGCATGTGGATGAGGGGCCCCAACCTGTGGAGAAGTCCGCGCAACCTGTGCACGACCCGGGGGAAAGCACTGTGGACAAAACCTCACCCCCTCTTAGCGCACCGCTCTGACCTGCACTTTCACCATCCACCGGCTGTTGAGGAGAAAAACTTTCCCACTCGGCCCAAGATCGCGACAAACGCCGCAGAGAAGATCGTCGATCTCCGGGAAATGTAAGGGGCAAAGATCAGTTGCGCCGGTTACCTGTGGAAGATTAGCGTGGACCCATGCCCCAGGTCCTGGACGCCTACGCGGCCCCCGCCGCCCCGAGCCCCCGCCGGCACGACCGCGAGATCCTCGCGCTGGCCTTACCCGCCTTCGGCGCGCTCGTCGCGGAGCCCCTGTTCGTCATGGCCGACAGCGCGATCGTCGGCCGGCTCGGCACCCCGCAGCTAGCGGGCCTGGGCATCGCCGCCGCCCTGCTCACCACCGCCGTCAGCGTCTTCGTCTTCCTCGCCTACGCCACGACCGCCGCCGTCGCCCGCCGGGTCGGCGCCGGAGAGCTGCCCGCCGCCATCCGCCAGGGGATGGACGGCATCTGGCTCGCCCTGCTCCTCGGCGCGGCCGTGGTCGCCGCCGTGCTGCCCACGGCGCCGGCGCTCGTCGAGCTGTGCGGCGCCTCCCCCACCGCCGCCCCGTACGCCACGGCCTATCTGCGGATCAGCGCCCTCGGCATACCCGCGATGCTCGTCGTGCTCGCCGCCACGGGCGTCCTGCGCGGCCTCCAGGACACCAGGACCCCGCTGTACGTGGCCGTCGGCGGCTTCGCCGTCAACGGCGCCCTCAACCTGGGCCTGGTCCACGGCGCCGGGCTCGGCATCGCCGGCTCCGCGTGGGGCACGGTCGCCGCCCAGTGCGCCATGGCCGCCGTCCAGCTCACCGTCGTCGTCCGCGGCGCCCGGCGGCACGGGGCGTCGCTGCGGCCCGACGCCGCGGGCATCCGGCTCTGCGCCCGGGCAGGAGCGCCCCTGCTCGTGCGCACGCTCTCGCTGCGCGCGATCCTGATGATCGCGACGGGCGTGGCGGCCCGGCTCGGCGACACCGCCGTCGCGGCCCACCAGATCGTGCTGACGCTGTGGAGCCTGCTCGCCTTCGCGCTGGACGCCATCGCCATAGCGGGGCAGGCGATCATAGGGCGGTATCTGGGCGCGGACGACCCGGCGGGGGCGCGCGCCGTCTGCCGCCGCATGGTGCAGTGGGGCATCGCCTCGGGCGTGGTCTTCGGGCTGCTGGTCGTGGCCGCGCGGCCGCTGTTCGTGCCGCTGTTCACCTCGGACGACGCGGTGCGGGCCGCGCTGCTGCCCGCCCTGCTGGTCATCGCCCTGTGCCAGCCCGTCGCGGGTGTCGTCTTCGTGCTGGACGGGGTCCTGATGGGCGCCGGGGACGGCCCGTATCTCGCCCGGGCGATGGTGCTGGTCCTCGCCGTCTTCACGCCCGTGGCGCTGCTCGTGCCCGGCCTCGGCGGCGGGCTCACCGCGCTGTGGGGGGCGATGACGCTGATGATGGCCGCCCGGATGCTGACCCTGTGGCTGCGGGCCCGCTCCGGCCGGTGGCTCGTCACGGGCGCCGTACGGGCCTGACCGGCGCCGCGCCCGCGCCATCGGCCGCCTCCGCCCCGTCCGCCCCGGAAAACGGCGCAGGGCCGCACCCCGTGGGGTACGGCCCTGCGGCACGCGGTGCGTACCGGATCGCGGAAGCGATCAGGCGGCGACGACCTCGATGCCGAACTTGGCGACGACGTCGGCGTGCAGCCGCACGGACACCTGGTGCGCGCCCAGGGTCTTGATCGGCGTGCCCACCTCGACACGGCGCTTGTCGACAGCCGGACCACCGGCGGCGTTGATCGCGGAAGCGATGTCGGCCTGGGTCACGGAGCCGAACAGGCGGCCGGCCTCGCCGGCACGGGTGGCCAGGCGGACCTTGAGGCCCTCCAGCTGACCCTTGATCTCGTTCGCCTGCTCCACCGTCGCGATCTCGCGCAGCTTGCGGGCGCGGCGGATCTGCTCGACGTCCTTCTCGCCACCCTTGGTCCAGCGGATCGCGTAACCACGCGGGACCAGGTAGTTGCGGGCGAAACCGTCCTTGACGTCGACGACGTCACCGGCGGTGCCGAGGCCGGAGACCTCGTGGGTGAGGATGATCTTCATGTGTCGGCCACCCTTCCCTTATCGCGCGGAGGAGGTGTAGGGCAGCAGCGCCATCTCACGGCTGTTCTTCACGGCCGTGGCGACGTCACGCTGGTGCTGGGTGCAGTTGCCGGTCACGCGGCGGGCACGGATCTTGCCGCGGTCGGAAATGAACTTCCGCAGCATGTTCGTGTCCTTGTAGTCCACGTAAGCGGTCTTGTCCTTGCAGAACGCGCAGACCTTCTTCTTAGGCTTGCGCGGAGGCGGCTTCGCCATTGTTCTCTCCTGTGTACTTCAAGAAGTGTGCGTACTGTCGCCCTCGGGCCCGCTGCCGGGCCCGCAGGCCCGCAAGGGGCCTAGAAGGGCGGCTCGTCCGAGTAGCCGCCGGAGTTGCCGGAGCCGCCGCCCCAGCCTCCGCCGCCCTGCGCACCGCCGGACGGAGCAGCGCTGGCCCACGGGTCGTCGGCCGGAGCGCCGCCGCCCTGCTGGCCGCCGGCGGGGCCGGAGCCCCAGCCGCCGCCCTGCTGGCCACCGCCGTAACCACCCTGGCCACCACGGCCCGTGGTCTTGGTGACCTTCGCCGTGGCGTTCTTCAGGCTGGCGCCGACCTCTTCGACGTCGAGCTCGTAGACCGTGCGCTTGACGCCCTCGCGGTCCTCGTAGGACCGCTGCTTGAGCCGGCCCTGCACGATGACGCGCATGCCGCGCTGAAGCGACTCGGCGACGTTCTCCGCCGCCTGACGCCACACCGAGCACGTGAGGAAGAGGCTCTCGCCGTCCTTCCACTCGTTGGTCTGGCGGTCGAAGGTGCGGGGGGTGGACGCGACACGGAACTTCGCGACCGCCGCACCGGACGGGGTGAAGCGCAGCTCGGGGTCGTCGACAAGATTGCCGACGACCGTGATGACGGTCTCGCCTGCCATGGGTGAACCTCTCGGCGGGTGTGCTGCTGGCTGCTTACTACTCGTTGTGCAGCCCGATTACCGCTGAACCGCTGGGATTCAGTGGGTCTCGGGACGGAGGACCTTGGTCCGGAGGACCGACTCGTTCAGGTTCATCTGGCGGTCGAGCTCCTTGACGACCTCAGGCGTGGCCTGCAGGTCGATGACCGAGTAGATGCCCTCGGGCTTCTTCTTGATCTCGTAGGCGAGACGACGACGGCCCCAGGTGTCGACCTTCTCGACCTTCCCGTTGCCCTCACGGACGACGGAGAGGAAGTTCTCGATCAGGGGGGAGACAGCGCGCTCCTCCAGATCGGGGTCGAGGATGACCATCACCTCGTAGTGACGCATGTGGAACCCACCTCCTTTGGTCTCAGCGGCCACGGTCGATCCGTGGCAGGAGGGTCGTGATGCGTGAGCAACGGTATCGGCCGACACTGACAACAGCGCGGACGATCAGCGGAAGGTTCCTGGATGTTCCGGGGACCGGAAGCCGGGTCCGGGCAGACACCGCTGCGGACGCTACACAGTACCCGCACTCCGGCGTCCGGTTGAAATCCGGCAGTAGGGCGCCGCAATCTGGACGCCTCGGGTGTGACCGGCGCTACAGTGCGCCGCCTGCCTTGTAGGAGGTAGCCCCCATGACCCAGGCAGCACGCCAACCGCACGGCCCGCGTGCGCTGATCAGTGCCGCGCTGAACAGCGACGGCAAGCCCCACCCCATCGAGAACACCTTCGTCGCGCTGACGATCGCGCTCGGCGCGGTCGCCTTCATCACCTCCGCGTTCAGCAATCTGCATCTGCTCACCTCCTGGACCGGCCTGGCCGGCATCCTCACCGGGGCCTGGGGCCAGTACATCTCGGCCACCACCGGTGAGCGCTTCCTGTTGATCATCGGGCTCGGCGCCGCGGCGGTGGGCTTCTTCCTCGGCATGGCCCACGGCGGCCTCTTCGGCGGGGTGATCGGCTAGCGGCCGCCGCCCGGCGCTCCTCGGCGGACCCCGCGCGGCAGGGTGCGGGGCCGCCGTCCGGCCGCCGTAGCGGCCGTTCACGGGCAGTACGCCCAGACGGGCCGCTCCCCGGTCGCAGTAGGCTTCGGCGCGAGAGCCGGAGCCCCGATCCTGGGGACACACCTGCCGAGGAGCGCCCCGCATGAGCCTGACCCTGAGGACCATCAGCCGAGAGCAGCATCTGGCGTACATCCAGAGCCTGCCCGCGGCCAGTCACATGCAGGTGCCGGCCTGGGCCGATGTGAAGGCGGAGTGGCGCTCGGAGAGCCTGGGCTGGTTCGACCGCGGCGGGCAGCTCGTCGGCGCGGGCCTGGTGCTCTACCGGCAGCTCCCCAAGATCAAGCGCTATCTCGCCTATCTGCCCGAGGGGCCGGTCATCAACTGGTTCGCGCCGAACCTTTCGGACTGGCTCCAGCCCATGCTCGACCACCTCAAGCGGCAGGGCGCCTTCTCGGTGAAGATGGGCCCGCCCGTGGTCATCCGCCGCTGGGACGCGAACGCCATCAAGGCCGGTATCGCCGACCCCGACGTCAAGCGCCTGCGCGACGTGGAGGCCACCCACATCGAGCCGCGGGCCTTCGAGGTCGCCGACCAGCTGCGGCGGATGGGCTGGCAGCAGGGCGAGGACGGCGGCGCCGGCTTCGGCGACGTCCAGCCCCGCTACGTCTTCCAGGTGCCGCTGGCGAACCGTTCCCTGGAGGACGTCCACAAGAACTTCAACCAGCTGTGGCGCCGCAACATCAAGAAGGCCGAGAAGGCCGGTGTCGAGGTCGTCCAGGGCGGTTACGAGGACCTGCCCACCTGGCAGCACCTCTACGAGATCACCGCCGAGCGGGACAAGTTCCGCCCGCGGCCGCTGAGTTACTTCCAGCGCATGTGGACCGTCCTGAACAACGAGGACCCCAACCGCATGCGCGTGTACTTCGCCGTGCACGACGGCGAGGCCGTCGCCGCCGCGACGATGCTGATCGTCGGCGGCCACGTCTGGTACTCCTACGGCGCCTCCGCCAACCACAAGCGCGAGGTCCGCCCCTCGAACGCGATGCAGTGGCGGATGCTGCGCGACGCCTACGCGCTGGGCGCGAGCGTCTACGACCTGCGCGGCATCGGTGACTCCCTGGAGGAGAGCGACCACCTCTTCGGCCTGATCCAGTTCAAGGTCGGCACCGGCGGTCAGGCCGCCGAGTACCTCGGCGAGTGGGACTTCCCGCTGAACAAGCTGCTCCACAAGGCCCTCGACATGTACATGTCTCGTCGCTGACTCCGGCGTCCGTCCACACCCCCGTGCCCACGGGCACACCACCATTCCACCCAGCAGCCACAGGGAAAGGTTCCGGGACCGGCCATGGCGCTCACGCTCTATATCGACACCGCGCGCTGGCGGGCACACCAGCAATCCGTCGTCCAGCAGTTCCCCGGGATCGTCCCGGTCTGCAAGGGCAACGGCTACGGCTTCGGCCACGAGCGCCTCGCCGACGAGGCGGCACGCTTCGGTTCGGACATCCTCGCCGTCGGCACCACCTACGAAGCGGCCCGCATCAAGGACTTCTTCAGCGGTGACCTGCTGGTGCTCACTCCCTTCAGGCTCGGCGAGGAGCCGGTGCCGCTGCCGGACCGCGCCATCCGCTCGGTCTCCTCGGTCGAGGGGGTGCGCGGCCTGGTCGGCGCCCGCGTGGTCATCGAGGTGATGAGCACCATGAAGCGGCACGGCATCAGCGAGGAGGACCTGCCCAAGCTGCACGCGGCCATCGAGGACGTGCGCCTGGAGGGCTTCGCGATCCACCTGCCGCTGGACCGCACGGACGGCTCCGACGCGGTGCAGGAGGTCGCCGGCTGGATGGACCGGCTGAACGCCGCCCGGCTGCCGCTGCACACGATGTTCGTCAGCCACCTCAAGGCCGACGAACTCGCCCGGCTGCGGCAGCAGTACCCCCAGACCCGCTTCCGCGCCCGGATCGGCACCCGGCTGTGGCTCGGCGACCACGACGCCACCCAGTACCGCGGGGCGGTCCTGGACGTCACCCGGGTCACCAAGGGCGACCGCTTCGGCTACCGGCAGCAGAAGGCCCCGGGCGACGGCCACCTGGTCGTCGTGGCCGGCGGCACCTCGCACGGCGTGGGCCTGGAGGCCCCGAAGACGATGAACGGGATGATGCCGCGGGCCAAGGGCGCCGCCCGCGCCGGTCTCGCGACCATGAACCGCAATCTCTCGCCCTTCGTCTGGGCGGGCAAGCAGCGCTGGTTCGCGGAGCCGCCGCACATGCAGGTCTCGATCCTCTTCGTGCCGGGTGACGCCCCGGCACCGCAGGTCGGCGACGAACTCGTGGCCCATCTGCGCCACACCACCACGCAGTTCGACCGGATGCTCGACCACTGACCCACCCCCTCCCGGGTGCGGGGCCCGGGCCGCGCCCTAGTGCGCGCGGCCCCCGGTGCCCCAGTGGACACGTCCGCCGTCGGAGGGCTCCGCGTGCCGCTGCCGGTGCGCGGAGCCGAGCGCGACTATGTCCTCGGCCCCGTCCAGGACGCCGCCCGAGGGGTCGTCCGAGCCGTCCCGGCGCACGACGTCCCGCTCCGGCTTGAGCATGTCGCGGATGACCACGCCGCACAGATACAGCGTCCCCAGCAGGTGCGCGACGATCGCCAGCTGATACCCCTCGGCGGGCAGCCCCTGGTGCTTGTCACCGCTGCCCGTGTAGGCCAGGTAGGACCAGATGCCGAGGAAGTACAGCACCTCGCACGCCTGCCAGATCAGGAAGTCGCGCCACTTGGGCCGGGCCAGCACGGCGAGCGGGACGAGCCAGAGCACGTACTGCGGCGAGTAGACCTTGTTGACCAGGACGAACAACGCCACGACCAGGAAGGCCAGTTGGGCGAAGCGCGGCCGCCGGGGCGCGTACAGGGCGAGGGCGCCCAGGGCGAGACAGCCCGCGATCATCAGCAGGGTCACATAGGTGTTGGCGCCGTCCAGCGGGTCGCCCGTGCGCTGTGAGATCACCAGCCACAGCGAGCCGAAGTCGACCGGGCGCTCCTGGCTGAAGGTGTAGAACTTCGCCCAGCCCTCACGGATGTGGAAGCCCTGCGCGTCGTGCGTGATCATCACGGGCAGGTTCACCACCAGCCAGGCGCCCGTGGCCGAGGCCGCGGCGGTGGCGAACGCCCGCATGCGCCCGGCCCGCAGGCACAGCACGAACAGCGGGCCCAGCAGCAGCAGCGGATAGAGCTTCGCCGCGGCGGCCAGACCGATGAGGACACCGGCCAGGACCGGCCTGCTCCTCGACCACATGAGCATCGCCCCGGCGGTGAGCGCCACGGCGAACAGGTCCCAGTTGACCGTGGCCGTCAGCGCGAAGGCCGGGGCGAGGGCGACGAGCAGCGCGTCCCAGGGCCGGCGGCGGTGTGCGCGCGCGGTGCAGACCGCGATGACGGCGGTGCAGGCCAGCAGCATCCCGGAGTTGACGAGCCAGTTGAGCTGCTCGCGGTGCTGGAGCGTGCCGCCCCCGGGCGTCAGCCAGGCGGCGACCTGCATGAACAGGCCCGTCAGGACCGGGTACTCCAGATAGTCCATGCCGCCGGAGAGGGACTGCGGGATGCGGTCGAAGTAGGGGATCAGCCCCGCGTCGAAGCCGCGCCCGCTGTACAGGTGCGGGATGTCGGAGTAGCAGGCGTGGGTGTACTGGGTGGTGGCGCCGAAGAACCAGCCGTAGTCGTAGCAGGGCAGCTTCTGCACCATGCCGAGGGCGAACATCCCGATCGCCACGAGTGCGACGACCCGCACCGGCGTCCACCAGCCGCGGCCGGGCAGCGCCCGCCGCCCCACCGGCCCGCCGATGAGCTCGCTGCCGGCGGCGGCCACCTCGTCCTCGACGGTGGGCCGTACCAGCTGTTCGTCCCGCACGCTCCTCATGCGCCCATCCTGCCGTACGGAACGGATCCCCGCCGGAGCCTGTGGACAAGCGCGGGGGCCGCCTCACGCGAACGTGCGACGGCCCCCGAGGTTTACCGGACGTTGTCCACAGCTCCCGGCGTTCGCGCAGGTCAGCCCATGGATCCTCCGAACAGTCCGCCGGGCCTCCTGCTGCTCGGCTCCGGTGCCGGCGACTCGCCCGGATCGCCGCCGGGGCCACCCGCGGCCCCGGCCGGCCCGCCCGACGTCCCGGCGGAGCTGCCCGCGGGTCCGCCGCCGGGCTGGCAGTGGCGGTCGAACAGGCCGCAGGACCGGCTCGGTGTCGGGCTGGCCGTCGCGGACTTCGACGGCGTCGGCGAGGGCGTCGCGGACTTCGACGGCGTCGGGGAGGGGGCCACGCTCGGGGCGGCACTGGGCGAGGGGCTCGCCCCGTCCCCGTAGACCTTCTCGCCGATCGGCTCGGCCGTCGGGAACGGCACGACCGGCTGGCCCTTGAGCGCCTCGTTCATGTACGCGGCCCAGATCTCCGCCGGGAACGACGCGCCGTGAATGGTCTCCTTGCCGCCCACGCCGCGCATCGAGAGGAACTCCTGCTTCTGCGCGTTGGGGTCGACCCGGTACATACCGATGGCCGTGGACAGCTGCGGGGTGTACCCCGCGAACCACGCCGAACGGTTCTCGTCGGTCGTGCCCGTCTTGCCGGCCGCCGGGCGGTCGGCGAGCTTCGCCGAGGTGCCGGTGCCCTCCTCCACCACGGTCTTGAGCACGTCGGTGACATTGTCGGCGACCTTCGAGGAGAAGGCCGTCCTGCTCTTGGCCTCATGGGTGAAGACGGCCTTGCCGTCCTTCTCCACCGACTCGACCGAATACGGGTCGATCTGCTTGCCGCTGGCCGCGAAGGTCGCGTACGCGCCGGCCAGCCGGATCGCGCTGGGCGCCGAGGTGCCGAGCGAGAAGCTCGGCGTGGCGGCGGCGAGCTGGTCCTTGTCCATGCCCGCGTCCAGCGCGGCCTGCTTGACCAGGTCCGTACCGACGTCCATACCGAGCTGGATATAAGGGGTGTTCACGGAGAACTGCATGGCGGTGCGCAGGCTGATGAGCCCCTTGTCCTCGTCGCCGTCGTTGCGCTGGTGCCATTCCTGGCCGTGGTCGTCGTGCCAGACCTGGCCGTTGTACTTGCGCAGCGTCACCTTGTTGTTGCCGTTGTAGACGCTCTCCGGGGAGACGAGCGTGCGCTGGCTGTCGCTCTGCTGCTCGCCGAGGCCCGGATTGCGCTTGCCGTGTGTCATCGCGGCCGCGATCACGAAAGGCTTGAAGGTCGAACCGACCTGGACCCCGGTGTAGTCGGCGTTGTTGGTGAAGTGTTCCAGTGCGTTCTCGCCGCCGTAAATGGCCACGATCTTCCCGGTCTTGGGCTCCACCGAGGCCCCGCCGAACTGCACGAACTTGTCACGGTCGCGCACATCGGGCTTGATGTTCGCCTTGCGGACGTCCTCGACCGCCTTGGACAGTTCGTTGATCTTGTCGCGGTCGAAGGTCGTGTGGATCTGGTAGCCGCCCCGGTCCAACTGGCTCTTGGTGATGGCGGAATTGGAGTGGGCGACAATGTAGTTGTCGGCGAGATCCGTCAAATAGCCGATCTGTCCGGCCCGGTTGGTCGCTGGCTTGGGCTTCTGCGGCATCGGGAAGCCCTTCTTGACCCACTCGTCGCGTTCGGCGGCCTTCATGTGGCCGACCTCGACCTCGCGGTCCAGGGTCCACTTCCAGCGGTCCGTAGCCCGCTTCGTATTCTTCTCCGGCGTCGCCGCCGGACCCTGACCGCCGGACGGGTCGTACAGATTGGGCCCGTTGAGCGTCGCCGCGAGATACGCGCTCTCGCTCGCCGTCAGGTCCGCGCAGTCCTTGTCGAAGTACGCGCGCGCCGCGGCCTGGATCCCGTAGGCACCGCGCCCGTAGTAGGCGGTGTTGAGGTAACCGGCGAGAATGTCGTCCTTGTCCTTGGTGGCGCCCACCTTCACGGAGATGAGCAGTTCGGTGAGCTTGCGCTTGAGCGTCTGCTCCTGGCTCAGATAGGTGTTCTTCACGAACTGCTGGGTGATGGTGGAACCGCTCTGGGTCTCACCGCCCTGTGCCATCTTCGCGACCGCGCGCAGGATGCCCATCGGGTCCACGCCCCAGTCCTTGTAGAAGCTGGCGTTCTCGGCCGAAATCACCGCGAACCGCATGGGCTTGGGGATTTTGCTGAGCGGCACGATCTGCCGGTTGAGATTGCCGCCGCCGGCGACGACCATCTGCTTGCCGTCGGCCCAGTAGTAGACGTTCTTCTGGACAGCGGCGGCCTTCTGCTCGTCCGGCACCTGCACCACGGCCAGTGCGACACCGACGGTGCCCAGGATCATCGCGACGAAGGTGAAGCACAGGCCGAACAGCAGCTTCCAGGACGGCAGCCAGCGCCGGACCCCGCTCCTGCCCGCGCGCGGATAGTCGATGAAGCGCTTCTTTCCCGGGCGGACGGCCTCTCTGCGCCCCCGCCCCGGGTCGGCAGAGCGTCTGCGGCCGCCGGCCCCGCCGCCCCGCTGGGCCGCCCGCCGGGCCGCGGCGCGACCACCCACCGGTCCGGCGGAACGGCTGGCTGATACGGCACGGCGGCCGGACGCCGACTGCTGCGCCGCGCGCCGGGCCGCGGCGCGGCCACCGCCCTGCGGTTGCGGTGGCTTGCGACGATGCTCGCTCATCGAACGATTACTCCTAGGGCAGGCGCTATCGCCTGGAAGCGGCAGGTGGCTTGCGGTCCCCCCGATGCGCTGTTCCGGTCGCCTCGGGCTTCCGGGCGCACTGCATCCGGGACGAGGACGCCTGGTGTCGGCACTCGGTTCCCGGTGGTCCGCATGGCGCACAGACTACGCACGGCCAAATCGCGCCCACTGCGGATCTTCACTCCAATTCAGGCAAGTTCTGTCCCACGAATCGGTGATGTGACCTCGTTCACCGTGCCCCCTCTTGTCGCTCAGGGATGCTCGTTCTATCGTCTGGATGTATCGAGTCGATACATCAGCCCGGTACAGGCATCGGGGAGCAGGGAGGCGGGAGATGAGCAGACGCTCCGGCATCCTTGAGTTCGCCGTTCTCGGGCTGCTCCGCGAATCCCCGATGCACGGCTACGAGTTGCGCAAACGCCTCAACACCTCGCTCGGGGTGTTCCGCGCGTTCAGCTACGGCAGCCTCTATCCGTGCCTGAAGTCCCTGGTAGCGCAGGGCTGGTTGACCGAGGAGCCGGGCAGTGCCCCGGAGGACGTCCGCGCGGCGTCCCGCGCCGGCCGGCGGGCGAAGATCGTCTACCGGCTGACCGCCGAAGGCAAGGAGCACTTCGAGGAGTTGCTCAGCCACACCGGTCCGGAGTCGTGGGAGGACGAGCACTTCGCCGCCCGCTTCGCGTTCTTCGGGCAGACCTCTCGCGATGTCCGGATGCGGGTGCTGGAAGGGCGCCGCAGCCGGCTGGAGGAGCGCCTGGAGAGGATGCGCGCCTCCCTGGCCCGTTCGCGCGAGCGGCTGGACGACTACACCCTCGAACTCCAGCGGCACAGCATGGAGTCGGTGGAGCGCGAGGTCCGCTGGTTGAACGAGCTGATCGAGAGCGAGCGGACCGGGCGGAGCCGTCGCGACGGTTCCGCCCCGCAGCACACATCAGGAGATACGGGCGGCAGACCCCGGGAACGGGGTGGTTCCCGGACGGATCCGTCCGACGACACCGCCAAGTGAGCTCTGCAGTCGCAGAGTTCGTCGAAGCACTAACAGGGAGCAACCGCCAATGGGTTCGGTTCGCGTAGCCATCGTCGGCGTGGGCAACTGCGCCGCCTCGCTGGTACAGGGCGTCGAGTACTACAAGGACGCCGACCCGAACAGCCGTGTGCCGGGTCTGATGCACGTGCAGTTCGGCGACTACCACGTGCGCGATGTGGAGTTCGTGGCCGCCTTCGACGTCGACGCGAAGAAGGTCGGGCTCGACCTCGCGGACGCCATCGGCGCCAGCGAGAACAACACCATCAAGATCTGCGACGTGCCGCCGAGCGGTGTCACCGTCCAGCGCGGCCACACGCTCGACGGCCTCGGCAAGTACTACCGCCAGACCATCGAGGAGTCCGCCGAGGCCCCGGTCGACGTCGTCCAGGTCCTCAAGGACCAGCAGGTCGACGTCCTGGTCTGCTACCTGCCGGTGGGCTCCGAGGAGGCCGCCAAGTACTACGCGCAGTGCGCCATCGACGCCAAGGTCGCCTTCGTCAACGCCCTGCCGGTGTTCATCGCGGGCACCAAGGAGTGGGCGGACAAGTTCACAGAGGCGGGGGTGCCGATCGTCGGTGACGACATCAAGTCCCAGGTCGGGGCCACCATCACGCACCGCGTGATGGCCAAGCTGTTCGAGGACCGCGGCGTCATCCTGGACCGCACGATGCAGCTGAACGTCGGCGGCAACATGGACTTCAAGAACATGCTGGAGCGTGAGCGCCTGGAGTCCAAGAAGATCTCCAAGACGCAGGCCGTCACCTCCCAGATCCCCGACCGCGAGCTCGGCGAGAAGAACGTCCACATCGGCCCGTCCGACTACGTGGCCTGGCTGGACGACCGCAAGTGGGCGTACGTGCGCCTGGAGGGCCGCGCCTTCGGTGACGTCCCGCTGAACCTCGAATACAAGCTGGAGGTCTGGGACTCCCCGAACTCCGCCGGCGTCATCATCGACGCGCTGCGTGCCGCGAAGATCGCCAAGGACCGCGGGATCGGCGGCCCGATCCTCTCCGCCTCCTCCTACTTCATGAAGTCCCCGCCCGTGCAGTACTTCGACGACGAGGCACGGGAGAACGTCGAGAAGTTCATCAAGGGCGAGGCCGAGCGCTGAGCGCTGCTCGGCACGCCCTCACGCGCCTGTCGACGCGGGCTCCCGGGTGATGAACCCGGGAGCCCGCGCGGTGTGTGAGGCTGGGCGGCATGCCTGTTGTGCGCGATCTGCGCGTCCTGCTCCACCTGCGCGATTTCCGCCGTCTGCTGGCCGTGCGGCTGCTGTCCCAGTCGGCCGACGGCGTCTACCAGGTCGCGCTCGCCGCGTACGTCGTCTTCTCTCCCGAGAAACAGGCCTCTCCCGCCGCCATCGCCTCGGCCATGGCGGTGCTGCTGCTGCCGTACTCGCTGCTGGGCCCGTTCGCCGGTGTGCTGCTGGACCGTTGGCGCCGTCGGCAGGTGCTGCTGCACGGCAATCTGCTGCGGGCCGGGCTGGCCACGGGAACCGCGCTGCTCGTCGTCGCCCGTGTCCCCGACTGGCTGTTCTATGTGTCGGCGCTGTCGGTCACGGCCGTCAACCGCTTTGTCCTCGCCGGGCTTTCGGCCGCCCTGCCCCGCGTGATCGACTCCCGGGAGCGCCTGGTGACGGCCAACTCCCTGTCACCCACGGCCGGTACGCTCGCCGCCACCGCCGGCGGCGGACTCGCCTTCGCCGTACGCCTCGTGACCCCGGCGGGCCCCGTCGCCGACGCGGTGGTCGTCCTCCTCGGCGCGGTCCTCTATCTCTGTGCCGGCCTCTCGGCCCTGCGCATGCCCGTGGATCTCCTGGGGCCGGACGCCTCCGCGCCCCGGGCGGGGCTCCGCGCGGCCCTGGCCGCCACGGTGCGCGGCCTCGGCGACGGGCTGCGCCATCTGGCCCGGCGCCGCCTCGCCGCCCGTGCGCTCGCCGCGATGACCCTGATGCGTTTCTGCTACGGCGCGCTGACGATCACCGTGCTGATGCTCTGCCGCTACGCGTGGAGCGACACAGAGGCCGAGGGACTGGCCCTGCTGGGCCTCGCCGTCAGTGTCTCGGGGGCGGGCTTCCTCGCCGCGGCGGTCGTCACTCCCTGGGCGGCCACCCGGCTCGGGCGGCCGGGCTGGATGCTGGTCTGCGCCGGTACGGCGGCCGTCCTGGCACCGGCCCTCGGCCTGCCCTTCGAACCCGTCCCCACGCTGATCGCCGCCTTCGTGCTGGGTCTCACCACCCAGGGGGCGAAGATCGCGACGGACACGGTGGTCCAGGCGACGGTCGACGACGGCTACCGCGGCCGGGTCTTCTCGCTCTACGACGTCCTGTTCAATGCCGCCTTCGTCGGAGCGGCGGGGGTGGCGGCTCTGATGCTGCCGCCGGACGGCCGGTCGGCCGTTCTCGTCGTCGGGGTCGCCCTGCTCTACGCGCTGACCGCCCTCGGCCTGGCCGGTCCGTACCTCCGGCAGAAGCGGCAGGGGTGCCGTTCCACGTGAAACAGCACCCCTGCCGGTCCGTAGGACTCAGCCCTGCGGCTGCTGCGCCGCCCACCACTCCTTGAGCGCGGCCGCCGCGGCGTCGTACCCCATCGGCCCGTGCTCCAGCCGCAGCTCCAGCAGGTGCTTGTAGGCCCTGCCGACCTGCGGCCCCGGGCCCACTCCGAGGATCTCCATGATCTGGTTGCCGTCGAGGTCCGGCCGGATCGCGTCCAGTTGCTCCTGCTCCTGCAGTCGCGCGATGCGCTCCTCCAGGCCGTCGTAGGCGCGGGAGAGGGCATTCGCCTTGCGCTTGTTGCGCGTGGTGCAGTCCGAGCGCGTCAGCTTGTGCAGACGGTCCAGCAGCGGGCCCGCGTCGCGCACGTACCGTCGTACGGCCGAGTCGGTCCACTCACCCGTGCCGTAGCCGTGGAAGCGCAGGTGCAGCTCGACCAGCTTCGAGACGTCCTTGACCATGTCGTTGGAGTACTTGAGCCTGGTCATCCGGGATTTGGTCATCTTCGCGCCGACGACCTCGTGGTGGTGGAAGGAGACCCGGCCGTCCTTCTCGAAGCGCCGCGTCCGGGGCTTGCCGATGTCGTGCAGGAGCGCGGCAAGGCGCAGTACCAGGTCCGGGTCCCCGGGACCCTCCAGGTCGATGGCCTGCTCCAGGACGATGAGCGTGTGCTCGTAGACGTCCTTGTGCCGGTGGTGCTCGTCGCGCTCCAGGCGCAGCGCCGGCAGTTCCGGCAGGACGAGCCCCGCGAGGCCGGTGTCGACGAGCAGCGTCAGGCCCTTACGGGGGTGGGAGGAGAGGATGAGCTTGTTGAGCTCGTCCCGGACCCGCTCGGCCGAGACGATCTCGATGCGGTCGGCCATCTCCGTCATCGCGGTGACGACCTCGGGCGCGACCTCGAAGTCCAGCTGTGCGGCGAAACGCGCGGCCCGCATCATGCGCAGCGGGTCGTCGGAGAAGGACTCCTCCGGGGTGCCGGGGGTGCGCAGGGTGCGCGCGGCCAGGTCCTCCAGACCGTTGTGCGGGTCGATGAACTCCTTCTCCGGGAGGGCGACGGCCATGGCGTTGACCGTGAAGTCCCGGCGGACCAGGTCCTCCTCGATGGAGTCGCCGTAGGAGACCTCGGGCTTGCGCGAGGTCCGGTCGTAGGCTTCCGACCGGTATGTGGTGATCTCAATGTCGAAGTCGGACTTGCGGCATCCGACGGTCCCGAAGGCGATGCCGACCTCCCAGACGGCGTCCGCCCACGGCCGCACGATCCGCAGGACGTCCTCGGGCCGGGCGTCGGTCGTGAAGTCGAGATCGTTGCCGAGCCGGCCGAGCAGTGCGTCCCGTACCGACCCGCCGACCAGGGCCAGCGTGAAGCCGGCGTCCTTGAAGCGGCGGGCGAGGTCGTCGGCCACGGGGGAGACGCGCAGGAGCTCGCTCACAGCGCGGCGCTGCGCCTGGCTGAGCTCGTTCGTGGGCTGCTGGGATCGGCTGTCAGTATTGGCGTTCGGCACAACAGAACAGGGTACGTGGCCCCGCGTCCGCGGACCTCCTCGCCGAAGGGCGCAGCGCCGCGGACACGGCCGCCGGAACGGGGGGAGCACGGGGAAGCGCGGACGATCTTGCACCATGATCCGCAGCACTTCGCCACAGCGGGCCTCGTTACCATTCGTGGACGCACATCCGACGACCACTGACGACGACGAGGGACGGGCGAGCGCGTGGCCGAGGCGGCTAGGTTCCCGGGGACGACGTCCGCTCCTGCCCGCCGCCGGCTCCGGCACACCGTGCTGCTGCTGGTCCTGGCGGTCCTGCTCGTCGGCATGGGGCAGCTGCCCGGGGCGGACACCGCCCGCGCGGAGACCGAGGCCACGGCCGCGGCCTCCTCCGCCCGCGCGGCCAAGGTCTCGATCAACACGCTGACCCCCACGGTCCCGACCCAGAACGACACCCTCACCGTCTCGGGAACGGTCACCAACTCCGGACGCTCGACGATCACCGGCGGCCACGTGGGACTGCGGGTCGGCCCGCAGCTCAGCGGCCGCAGCGACATCGACGACATCGGCAGCCGCTCCGGTCACACGGACAGCGACGGCTCCGAGATCGGCAACCACACGCAGAAGATCGACACGCTGCCCCCGGGCGTCAGCCGGGAGTTCAGCATCTCCCTGCCGGTGAAGGACCTGAACCTGGGCCGGGACGGCGTCTACCAGCTGGGGGTCTCCCTGTCCGGGCAGACCACCGACCAGCCGTACGAGCAGGTCCTGGGCATCTCCCGCACCGTCCTGCCCTGGCAGCCCTCCCCCACCGAGGGCAAGAAGACCCAGCTCACCTTCCTGTGGCCGCTGATCTCCGCGACCCGCCTCAGCGCCCGTATGGAGTCCGACCAGCAGCAGACACCGATCTTCCCCAACGACGACCTCGCCGCCGAGCTGGCCCCGGGCGGACGGCTGCAGCAGCTCGTCGCACTGGGCAAGAACCTGCCGATCACCTGGGTGATCGACCCGGACCTGCTGGCCACGGTCGAGGCCATGACCAAGCCGTACAAGGTCGAGGGCACGGACGGGAAGACCTCCTCGGGCCGGGGGCAGGCCGTCGCCAAGCAGTGGCTCGGCCAGCTGCAGACCGCCATGGCCGGTGACCAGGTGGTGGCCCTGCCGTTCGGCGACCCCGACCTCGCCTCGCTCGCCCACAGCGGCAAGGACGTCTCCGGCACCCTGAGCCATCTGCAGTCCGCCACCGAGCTCGCCGCCACCACCGTGGAGACGATCCTCGGTGTGAAGCCGCGCACCGACTTCGCCTGGCCCGCCGAGGGCGCCGTGGACTCCTCGATCGTCGACGTCGCCACCTCGGCGGGAGCCCACAACGTCATCGCCCGCAGCGACAGCCTCCAGGACGGCCGGACCCCGTACGCCCCCACGGCCGCCCGCCAGATCGGAGGCGGGAACACGGCGGTCGTCGCGGACGCCCGGCTGTCCACCGCCTTCCAGGGCGATCTGATCCGCGCCGACGACGCCTCGCTGGCCGTCCAGCGCTTCCTCGCCCAGAGCCTGCTGGTGAACCAGCAGGCGCCCGGCGAGGAACGCAGCATCGTCGTCGCGCCGCAGCGCATGCCCAGCACCAGCCAGGCACAGGCGATGGCAGCGGCGCTCGACAGCCTGAGGGACGGCCGCTGGACCCAGCCGCTGGACCTGGGGGACGCCGCCAGGGCCAAGCCCGACCCGGCAGCCGCCCAGCAGGTGCCCGGCCCCGGCGCGTACCCCGAGGCGCTGCGCGCCCAGGAACTGACCACGCGCGACTTCCGGGAGATCCAGAAGACCCAGGCGACCCTGGACCACTTCAAGGTGATCCTCACCGCCCCGGACCGGGTGGTCACCCCCTTCGGCAGCGCGATCATGCGTGAGATGTCCACGTCGTGGCGCGGCGACCCCGAGGGCGCCGCGCGGTTCCGCACCGCGGTGCAGTCGTACCTCGACGAGCTCACCCGCCACGTGGGGCTGATCAAGAAGTCCGACACCACGCTGTCCGGCCGCAGCGCCACCATCCCGGTGACGGTGCACAACGGCCTGCTGCAGGGCATCGACGGCCTGCGGCTCGTCCTGGAGTCCAGCCGCCCCAACCGGCTGAAGGTCGACGACTGGCAGCCGGTCCGGATCGACGGCGGCCACAACCAGTCGGTGAAGTTCGAGGCCCACGCCTACGCCAACGGCCCCGTCCAGGTCACGGCCCGGCTCTACACTGCCGACAACCAGCCCTACGGCGAGCCGATGACCTTCACCGTGCATGTCACGTCCATCACTCCGATGGTGCTGCTCGTCATCGCCGTCGGCGTGCTCCTGCTGGTCCTCGCCGGGCTGCGGATCTACATCCAGCGCAAGCGATCGGCCGCGCGCGGCCCCGCGGACGGCGGACAGCCGGGCGCGGACGGGGGACACTCGGGGGATGGCGGTCCGGACGACGACAGGCCCGAGCAGCCGGGCTCCCCGGCTCCGGACACCGCGACGCACAACGCCGAGCCATCCGGCTCAGGTGAGAAAGTGGACCGTTGACGTGCAGTGGGGCCGGACGGCCGCGGACGATGAGGTGGGGTAGCGATGAACGCGCCGTACGACGGTGACCGCGGGCAGGGGCCCGGCGGTGATCAGCGGGGCTCCTTCCCGCCGCCTCCGCCTGCCCAGGAACCGGCCCGTCCGGGCCCGTACGACCGGGATCCCTACCTCCAGGACGCGTACACCGCCGAGCCCTACCCCGGGCACGACCCGGCCGTGACGGACCCGGTCCACGACGTGCTGCACGACCGCGGCGCCTACCCGCCGCCTCCCACGGGCCCGTACAACGCCTACCCGGCCCAGCAGCAGCCCGCGCCCCCGGGCGGCCCGGAGACCCGCCCCTGGGCCCCGGCACCCCAGCCCGGGCCCCCGGCAGGCGGCCCCTCCCACGGTGACGACGCCCCGACGCAGCTCATCGGTGTGGACGGCCTCGCGGGCCAGGCGGCCGGCGGGCACCCCGGACGGGACGCCTTCGCCCACCTCTACCGGGACCAGCAGCAGCCCTACGAGCCGCAGCGCGCCCCGGGCCACCAGGTCCCGGCACCGGGCCAGGCCGGTCTGTACCAGCCGCAGCGGACGGAACCCGCGGCCGAGCCCCCGCAGGCACCGGAGCCCGCGGCGGCAGCGGCACCCGCGAAGGGCGGCCGGGCCGCGAGCCTGCTCAAGTCCAGCGCACTGATGGCGGCGGGGACCACGGTCTCCCGCGTCCTCGGCTTCGCCCGGAACCTCGTCATGGCGGCCGCGATCGGCGTCGGCACACTCAGCGACGGCTACCAGGTCGCCAACACCCTGCCGACGATGATCTACATCCTCGTCGGCGGCGGGGCGCTCAACGCCGTGTTCATCCCGCAGCTCGTGCGCTCGATGAAGAACGACGAGGACGGCGGCGAGGCGTACGCCAACCGCCTGCTGACCCTGGTCGTGGTGCTGCTGGCGGGCGTCACCACCGTCTGTGTGCTGGGCGCGCCGTTCTTCATCAAGATGATGTCGACCCCCATCGCCGACGACCCGGCGCGGCTGGACGTCGCGGTGGCCTTCGCCCACTACTGCCTGCCCACCATGTTCTTCATGGGCGTGCACGTGGTCCTGGGACAGATCCTCAACGCCCGGGGCAGGTTCGGCGCGATGATGTGGACCCCGGTCCTGAACAACATCATCATCATCGCCACCTTCGGCGCCTTCATCTGGGCCTTCGGCCCGGCCTCCGCCAGCCACGTCAGCTCGGCCAGCATCACGCCCGAGGGCATCCGGCTGCTCGGCATCGGCACCCTGCTGGGACTGGTCGTCCAGGCGCTGGCGATGCTCCCCTACCTCCGCGACGCCGGTTTCCGGATCCGCCCCCGGTTCGACTGGCGCGGCCACGGCCTCGGCAAGGCCGCCGGGCTGGCCAAGTGGACCTTCTTCTTCGTCCTCGCCAACCAGCTGGGCATGGTCGTCGTCACCCAGCTCGCCACCCGCGCGGGCGGCCTGGCCGAGAAGGCGGGCCACGAGGGGACCGGTATCACCGCCTACAACTACGCCCTCCAGCTCTGGCAGATGCCGCAGGCCATCATCACGGTCTCGGTGATGACGGCCGTGCTGCCCCGGATCTCCCGCGCCGCCCACGACGGGGACGTCGCGGCGGTCCGGGACGACCTCTCGCACGGGCTGCGGACCTCCGCGGTGGCGATCGTGCCCTGTGCCTTCGCCTTCCTCGCGCTCGGCGTCCCCATGTCGACGCTGATGTTCTCCAGCTCCGGCACCGGCGGTGCCACGAACATCGGCTTCGTCCTGATGGCCTTCGGCCTCGGCCTGATCCCCTACTCCGCGCAGTACGTCATCCTCCGCGGCTTCTACGCGTACGAGGACACGCGGACGCCCTTCTACAACACGGTCATCGTGGCCGGCGTCAACGCGGCCGCCTCCGCCCTGAGCTTCCTCGTCCTGCCCGCCCGGTGGGCCGTCGCCGGCATGGCCGCCTCCTACGGACTCGCCTACGCCGTCGGTATCGGCGTCGCATGGCGTCGACTGCGTACCCGGCTGGGCGGAGACCTCGACGGCCCGCACGTCATCCGTACCTACGCCCGGCTGGCCGGGGCCTGCGTCCCGGCCGCCCTGATCGGTGGCGCCATCGCCTACGGGATCGGCCAGATCCTCGGCCGGGGAGTGTTCGGCTCGCTGGCTTCCCTGGCCGGAGGCGGTCTGATCCTGATCGCCGTCTTCTACATCGCCGCGAAGCGGATGCGCATCGAGGAGCTGACCGCCATGGTCGGCATGGTCCGCGGCCGACTCGGACGCTGACCGGAGCACAACCATCGCCCGTCGCCGTGTGTCGTGCATAGCGACGGACTGTGGGCACAATTGTCTTGGCTGTGGACAGGGTGCAACGGATGGGGAGGCAGGAACGACGGTGGCGGAACGGAGCACAGCTGCCGTCGACGTGGCAGACAGCAGCGGCGAAAGGCCGCTGACCGCCAAGGCGGACAAGGCCACGGCCGACGGGGCGGAGGTCACGAACCAGGCCGGTACGCACGAGCGCGACGAGCGCGCGGAGGGCGCCGGGCCCGCGCGCGACATCCGGATCTCCGACCTGCACAGCGGCCACAAGCTCGCCAGACGCTACCGCCTGGAGGAGTGCGTCACCCGTCTGGACGGATTCAGCAGCTGGCGAGCAGTCGACGAAAAGCTCCGCCGCGCCGTCGGCGTGCACCTGCTGCCGGCCGAGCATCCGCGGGCCCGTCCGGTGCTCGCCGCCGCCCGCTCGGCGGCCCTGCTCGGCGATCCGCGCTTCGTCCAGGTCCTCGACGCGGTCGAGGAGAACGACCTCGTCTACGTCGTGCACGAGTGGCTGCCCGACGCCGTGGAGCTCACCACCGTCCTCGCTTCCGGGCCGATGGAGCCGCACGACGCCTACCAGCTCGTGAGCCAGGTCTCCCAGGCCGTGGCGACGGCCCACCGCGAGGGCCTCGCCCATCTGCGCCTCAACCCCGGATCGGTCCTGCGCACCGAGAGCGGCCAGTACCGCATCCGCGGCCTGGCCGTCATGGCGGCGCTGCGCGGCATCACCGCCGAGAACCCGCAGCGCACCGACACCGAGGCCATCGGGGCCCTGCTGTACGCCGCCCTGACGCAGCGCTGGCCCTACGACAGCAACGCCTACGGGCTGCCCGGCCTGCCCAAGGGGGTCGGTCTCATCGCTCCCGACCAGGTGCGGGCCGGGGTCCACCGCGGCCTGTCCGAGCTCGCGATGCGCGCCCTGGCGGCGGGCGGATCCACCGCCGCCCGCCAGGACAAGGCCTGCACCACTCCGGAGGAGCTGGCCAAGGCGGTCGCGGCCATGCCTCGCGTCCGCCCGCCGGAGCCCGCGTTCACCCCGGCACCCGGTGACTACCCCAACCGGCACGCCGGGTACGGACAGCAGCCGCCCCACCACGGCCGCGCCACCGCGCGGCCCGAGCCCGTGCCACCGCCGCCCCCGCTGCAGGGACGCACCGGCCGGGTGCTGAAGTGGAGCGTGTCCACACTGCTCATCGCCGCGCTCGGGCTGGGCAGTTGGCAGCTCGCCGACACCCTGCTCAAGGGCCGGGACGACGACGGCGGCACCACGGCCGCGCAGTCGAACCGCGAGGAGACCTCCGAGAAGCCCGACGCACAGCCGATCCCGGTCCAGGACGCGAAGGGATTCGCTCCGGACAACAACCCGGACTACCCCGAGAAGGCGAACCTCAGCCACGACGGGAACGAGAGCACCGCCTGGCGCACCCGCTCGTACAAGGACGGGCCGAAGATGCAACTCAAAGAGGGCGCGGGCATCCTCTACGACCTCGGTCCGGGGCACAAGCTCAGCAGCGCGACGGCACACCTGCTGTACGCCGGCGGCCACACCACCATGACGCTCTACGCGACCGACTCGCCCTCGACCCGGGCACCGCTGAGCTCGCTGAAGAAGCTGCAGACACAACAGACTTCGGCATCCACGATCACCTTCTCCCTGGACACCCCGGTGGCGACCCGGTATGTCCTGCTGTGGCTCACCGAACTTCCCAAGTCCGAATACGACGAGGCCAATTACGCCGATCCCGGATACAAACAGGGCATCAGGGAAGTGCAGTTCACCGGCTGACCACCGAGAGAAGGATGCCAGGGGGAGGGGCCCGACGGTGGACGACGTCACACACGAGGACGCGAGCGACGCCGAGCTCCTCGCCCGGCATGTCGGCGGCGACCCCGACGCCTTCACCGAGCTCGTACGCCGCCACCGCGACCGTCTCTGGGCCGTGGCCCTGCGCACTCTCGGGGACCGGGAGGAAGCCGCGGACGCCGTCCAGGACGCACTGGTCTCCGCCTATCGGGCCGCTCACACCTTCCGTGGGCAGTCCGCGGTCACCACGTGGCTGCATCGCATCACCGTCAATGCCTGTCTGGACCGGGCCCGTAAGGCGGCGTCCCGGCGCACGGCACCGCTGGCCGAGACCGAGCGGCTGGAACAGCTCCTCGAACCCCATGAGTCGGCGGCGGCGCCGGCCGAGCGCGATGCCGTGACCCGTGAGCTGCTCAGAGCGCTCTCCGCTCTCCCGGCGGATCAGCGCGCCGCTCTCGTTCTCGTCGATATGCAGGGGTATCCCGTGGCCGAAGCCGCACAGGTGCTGGGCATCCCCGTCGGCACGGTGAAGAGCCGCTGTGCCCGGGGCCGGGCCCGGCTGCTGCCGATGCTCACCCATCTGCGCTCCGGTGACGGGGGTAGCCCCGCTCCGGACGGGGGAAGGAACCGGTCGCCGGGGACTGCCGTCCCACCACCGGCGGCACCGAACGACGCGGATCCAGTGAAGGGCGGAGGTGGGCGAGCGTGACCTCGACGACCGGCACTGACGAGCACCCGGAGGTCGCGGAGATCTCCGCGCTCACCGAAGGCGTGCTCTCCCCGACGCGCACCGCGGACCTGCGTGACCACCTGGCGGAATGTGAGCTGTGCGCGGAGGTCCGGAGTTCACTGGACGAGATCCGCGGGCTCCTCGGCACGCTCCCAGGGCCTGCCCGGATGCCGGAGGACATCGCAGGTCGTATCGAGGCGGCACTCGCCGCCGAGGCCCTCCTGGACTCGACCCGGCCGTCTCCGGGCGGCTCTGTTTCACGTGAAACGGCTCCGGGCCCCGTCGGGCCGGTTTCACGTGAAACCCCGTCGGTTCCACGGGAAACCGACGGGCGCCCCGCAGGCCGCCCCCGGGCCGCGACCGGACCGGGACGACGCCCGGCGGCGCCCGGCACAGCACGCGCCGGTCGCGGCCGGCGCTGGCCGAGGGTGCTGCTGGGTGGCGCTTGCGCCGCCGCCGTGCTCGGTGTGGGGAGCTTCTTCCTTCAGTCGGGCCTCGGACACAACAGCGACGAGGAGACACCCGACACACGGGCAGGCCAGTCGGCCCCGCCTTCGGTCACCAAGAAGGAGCTGGCCGCGCGCGTACAGCACCTGCTGAGCACGTCCTTCAAGAACGCCGAATCGCGGGGCGGGAGCGCCGACAATTCCCCGGAGACCATGCGGGCCCCCGGCACAACGGCCCCGAGCTGTGTCCAGGAAGGTATCGGCCGCACCGAGACCGCCCTGGCCGCACGGCAGGAGTCGTTCGCCGGTGAGGACACCTACCTCGTGGTCCTGCCGCATCCCGGCAATGCCGGGCTCATCGATGCCTACGTGGTGGCGGCGTCGTGTGCCACTGCCTCCCCGTCGTCCCCGGGGAAGGTTCTCCAGGCCGAGACACTGCCACGCCTGTGAAGGGCACCGGCTCACGCTGTCACCTCTCGGGAATGCTCGCCCCGTAGGATCCGTTGGGTGGGGTGAGACCCAGCAAGGACCCCAGACAGCAGTCGGCAGACAAGGAAGACTCCCGTGAGCGACGTCCGCAACGTGATCATCATCGGCTCCGGGCCCGCGGGCTACACGGCCGCGCTCTACACCGCCCGCGCCTCCCTGAAGCCGCTGGTCTTCGAGGGCTCCGTGACGGCGGGTGGGGCCCTGATGAACACCACCGAGGTCGAGAACTTCCCCGGCTTCCGCGACGGCATCATGGGCCCGGACCTGATGGACAACATGCGGGCCCAGTCCGAGCGCTTCGGCGCCGAGCTGGTCCCGGACGACGTCACCGCGGTCGACCTCAGCGACGAGATCAAGACCGTCACCGACTCGGCGGGCACCGTCCACCGCGCCAAGGCCGTGATCGTCGCCACCGGCTCCCAGCACCGCAAGCTGGGGCTGCCGCGCGAGGACGAGCTGTCCGGCCGTGGTGTCTCCTGGTGCGCCACCTGCGACGGCTTCTTCTTCAAGGACCAGGACATCGCCGTCGTCGGTGGCGGCGACACCGCGATGGAGGAGGCCACCTTCCTCTCGCGATTCGCCAAGTCCGTCACTGTCGTCCACCGCCGTGACGCGCTGCGCGCCAGCAAGGCCATGCAGGAGCGCGCGTTCGCGGACCCGAAGATCTCCTTCGTCTGGGACAGCGAGGTCGCCGAGATCCACGGCGACGCGAAGCTGTCCGGGCTGACCCTGCGCAACGTCAAGACCGGCGAGACGTCCGAGCTGCCGGTGACCGGCCTGTTCATCGCCATCGGTCACGACCCGCGGACCGAGCTGTTCAAGGGTCAGCTCGACCTCGACGACGAGGGCTACCTCAAGGTCGACGCCCCGTCGACGCGTACCAACCTCGCGGGTGTGTTCGCCGCGGGCGATGTGGTGGACCACACCTACCGCCAGGCGATCACGGCCGCCGGTACCGGCTGCTCCGCCGCCCTGGACGCCGAGCGCTTCCTCGCTTCCCTCGCGGACGGCGAAGGCGCCCGGGAACCCGAGAAGACCGCCTGACCTCCCCTCCCCCCTTCCCCCGCACACAGCAGACAAGGAGACCTTCGTGGCTCTCAAGCAGGTGACCGACGCCTCCTTCGAGAAGGACGTCATCAAGAGCGGCAAGCCGGTCCTGGTGGACTTCTGGGCCGAGTGGTGCGGCCCGTGCCGCCAGATCGCCCCTTCCCTGGAGGCGATCGCGGCCGAGCACGGCGACAAGATCGAGATCGTCAAGCTCAACATCGACCAGAACCCGGCCACCGCCGCCAAGTACGGCGTCATGTCCATCCCGACGCTGAACGTCTACAAGGACGGCGAGGTCGTCAAGACGATCGTCGGCGCCAAGCCCAAGGCCGCCATCGAGCGCGACCTGGCCGACTTCATCTAAGAGGTCGCTCCTTCGCACAGCGTTGTTTCAGCACCGCGTTGTTTCACGTGAAACGGGCCCGCCCCACACAGGGGCCGGGCCCGTTTCACGTCCTCAGCGGTCCTGGTAGCCGGCGCTCTACAGCGGCCGCAGAGCGGGTTCCTTCTGCACAGCGCCCAGCAACCGGTCCAGTGCCATCTCGACGTCTTCCTTCCACGAGAGCGCTGTTCTGAGCTCCAGCCTCAACCGTGGATAGCGCGGATGCGGACGCACGGTCTTGAAGCCCACGGCCAGCAGATGCTCCGCGGGCAGCACACAGGCCGGTTCCTTCCACCGAGCGTCGCCGAACGCCTCAATGGCCTTGAAGCCCCTGCGGAGCACATCCTTCGCGACAGTCTGCACCATCGTCCGCCCGAGCCCCTGCCCTTGATGGCTCGGTGCCAGCCAGGCCGTCATCAACTGCACGGCGTCTCCGGCAACAGGGCTGGTGGAGAAGGTGGCCGAGCGCGGCACATAGGCCGGCGGTGCGTACAGCACAAAGCCGACCGGTACTTCGTCGACATACACGATGCGCCCGCAGGAGCCCCATTCCAGCAGCACTGCCGAGATCCAGGCTTCCTTCTCCAGCTCCGGGCGGCCGGCCTTCAGCGCGGCCTCACCGCTGACGGGGTCCAGCTCCCAGAAGACGCAGGACCGGCAGCGTGTGGGAAGGTCGGGAAAGTTGTCCAGCGTGAGCGGTACGAGCCGACGCCCCATGGAGCCAAATCCTCACTTCCGTCGCGTGTCACTCCCCGGGCGGCGCTCAACGCGCTCCGCTCCCTGAGGAAGCTGCCGACGAATCCGCCGACAACCCCCAGGCCCAAGCCTGTTGCCATCAGTCCGGTCCGGCTCACCGTTCGCATGGGCCCGCCCCTCCGTGAACTGTGTCCAACGTGGATGCGCCACACCCCCAACGCATCGTATCCGCGTGCCGTTTGGGCGGACAGCGGGACAAAGCAAAGGGCGGGTTGTGTTCCACGTGAAACACAACCCGCCCCTGAAGAAGGCGACCATCACCGGATCCGCCCTACTGCCCGCCGTCCGCGTCCTCTTCGGAGGCCTTCTGCTGGAGCACCCGGCCCTCACCCGGTGCGAGGGTGCCCAGGATCCGCTCCAGGTCCTCCATGGAGGCGAACTCGACGACGATCTTGCCCTTCTTCTGTCCGAGATCCACCTTCACCCGGGTCTCGAACCGGTCGGACAGTCGTGTGGCGAGGCTGCTCAGGGCCGGGGAGACCCGGGTTCCGGCACGGGGCCCCTTGGCCTTCGCGCTCCCTCGTGACCGGGACCCCATCAGGGTCACGATCTCCTCGATGGCACGCACCGAGAGCCCCTCGGCCACGATGCGCCGGGCGAGCCTGTCCTGCTCCTCCGAGTCATCGACCGACAGCAGGGCACGGGCATGCCCTGCGGACAGCACCCCGGCGGCGACTCTGCGCTGGACGGCCGGGGACAGCTTCAGCAGCCGCAAGGTATTGGACACCTGGGGACGCGAGCGGCCGATGCGGTCAGCCAGCTCGTCATGGGTGCACTTGAAGTCCTTGAGGAGCTGGTCGTAGGCGGCGGCCTCCTCCAGCGGGTTGAGCTGGGCACGGTGCAGGTTCTCCAGCAACGCGTCCAGCAGCAGCTTCTCGTCCTCGGTCGCCCGGACGATGGCGGGGATCCGCTCCAGTCCGGCCTCCCGGCAGGCCCGCCAACGGCGCTCGCCCATGATGAGCTCGTAGCGCTCCGGGGCGGTCCGGCGGACGACCACCGGCTGCAGCAGGCCGACCTCGCGGATGGAGGCGACGAGTTCGGCGAGGGCATCCTCGTCGAACACCTCCCGGGGCTGACGGGGGTTGGGGGTGATGGAGTCCAGTGGCAGCTCGGCGAAGTGTGCCCCCGCGGTCCCCTCCGCGCCATCGGCAGCCGAGTCCGCGACTGTCGCTGTTTCACGTGGAACAGCGACCTCGCTCGCGGGCTTGGTGGTTGCCTTCACCGCGGCAACGCCCCGCTCTGTGGTCAGCACCGGTACCGCACTCGGCGACGTCGCCCCCGTCCCGGTCACCGGACCGGAGCTCTCCGCCGCCCTGGGGGCGGCAGGAATCAGCGCACCGAGCCCACGGCCCAGTCCTCGACGTCGCTCGGTCACTGCGTCCCCTCCACCATGCTGTGCTGCTGGTCCTGCTGCTGACGGCCCACCAAGTGAGCTCTACCGGCGTCGTAATGTACGCCGACCCCCCGCAGTGCGATTTCCCGGGCAGCCTCCAGATAGGACAGCGCCCCACTGGAGCCCGGATCGTAGGTGAGGACGGTCTGTCCGTAGCTGGGTGCCTCGGAGATACGCACCGAGCGCGGAATGCTGGTCCGCAGCACCTCATGGCCGAAGTGACTGCGGACCTCTTCGGCAACCTGCGAGGCGAGCCTGGTACGGCCGTCGTACATCGTCAGCAGGATCGTCGAGACATGGAGCTTGGGGTTCAGATGTCCCCGCACCAGCTCCACGTTGCGCAGCAGCTGTCCCAGCCCCTCCAGCGCGTAGTACTCGCACTGGATAGGGATCAGCACCTCCGCGCCGGCGACCAGCGCATTGACCGTCAACAGCCCCAGTGACGGCGGACAGTCGATGAGGATGTAGTCGAGCGGCTGCTCATAGGCCTTGATGGCCCGGTCCAGCCGGCTCTCCCGGGCCACGAGCGAGACAAGCTCGATCTCGGCACCAGCGAGGTCGATCGTGGCAGGCGCGCAGAAGAGTCCTTCCACGTCCCGCACCGGCTGCACCACGTCGGAGAGTTGCTTGCTGTCCACCAGGACGTCGTAGATCGACGGCACTTCGGCATGGTGGTCGATGCCCAGCGCCGTCGAGGCGTTTCCCTGTGGATCGAGGTCGATCACCAGCACGCGGTTGCCGTGCAGAGCCAGGGACGCCGCCAGGTTCACGGTCGTCGTGGTCTTCCCGACGCCGCCTTTCTGGTTGGCGACCACCATGACCCGGGTGTCTTCCGGGCGAGGCATGGGAGGTGGCGGGGTTTCACGTGAAACGACCTCACCCGCAGCCCGGGAACCGGGTTGCACTCCTGGCTCGGCGTCGGCGGGGCGGGGTCCGGGGACCGGATCGGCCATCGGCCCCGCGGTATTGGCGTCGGACCGCAAGGATTCACTCTCCTCGACTTCAGGCTCGCAATGGACAGAGCCTGCCATGGTTTCGGGGTCATGAACCAGCGAGTCCCGTTCACCTGTGGATGAATCCACCGAACCTGTGGATGAAGACACGCCGTTGGCCCCGCGACGAGCGCGCGGCGCGGCAGCCGCACGACCACGGCCGATGATTCCGTGCAGCAAGGAGCGATGTTTCACGCGAAACACGATGCATCGCCCACTGCGGTACCGCGCTGCGACACTCCGCTACGGGTAGGTTTGGCAGCTTGTATGGAGCACCGTCAGGGACCGACGGGCTCGCAGTGGCCTCAGCGTCGGCGACGCGACCGGCTCACACGTGCCGCCTTGGCGCGCTTCGCCGCGAAACGGACACCACCGGGGCTCTCCCCGACCTCGACCCGCACCACTGTGGACAACGGGTCCACCACACCCTCACCGACCTGGATGATCGAGGTCCGTACGACGCCGAGCTTGCTCAACGCGGCCCGTGCGCCCCGGAGTTCCTCTTCGGCCGTGTCCCCCTTGAGGGCCAGCATCTCGCCGTACGGGCGCAGCAGCGGCACCCCCCAGCCGGCCAGCCGGTCCAGCGGAGCCACGGCCCGCGCCGTGACCACATGCACCGGCTGCACTTTGCCGAGCATCTCCTCGGCGCGGCCGCGGACGACGGTGACGTGGTCCAGCCCCAGCAGCTCGACGACTTCCTGGAGGAAGTTCGTGCGCCGCAACAGCGGTTCCAGCAGCGTGATCTGCAGGTCCGGACGGACCAGGGCCAGCGGAATGCCCGGCAGGCCGGCTCCCGAGCCCACGTCGCACACCGAGACGCCGTCCGGCACCGCCTCCGAGAGCACCGCGCAGTTCAGCAGGTGCCGCTCCCACAGCCGCGGCACCTCCCGCGGGCCGATGAGTCCGCGCCGCACACCGGCGTCCGCGAGCACCTCGGCATACCGGACGGCCTCGGGCAGCCGGTCGCCGAAGACCAACTGTGCCGCCGGGGGAGCCGGGGGGAGCTCCGCTGCCTCTTCCACGGGGAACCGTCCTTCCGTACGACGCCGTTTTCCGTACGACGTCTCGATGAGCCGGAGTCTGAGGGGTCCGCAGGCCCGAGGGCCGTCGGAAGCCTGAGACGGGGAAGCTCAGGCTGACAAGGATCGGCCCCGCCTGCGAGCAGACGGGGCCGCGCCCACCTGGAAGTGGGACCGGGATCAGGCCGGGAGGACGACCACGCGACGCTGGGGCTCCTCGCCCTCGGACTCGCTGCGCAGCCCCGCCTCGGCGACCGCGTCGTGCACGACCTTGCGCTCGAACGGGGTCATCGGGTCCAGCTTCACCGGCCGGCCCGTGCTCCTGGCCTCCTCGGCGGCCTTGGCACCGACCCGGGAGAGCTCCTCGCGCTTGCGTGCCCGGAAGCCCGCGATGTCGAGCATGAGACGGCTGCGGTCACCGGTCTCCCGGTTCACCGCGAGCCGGGTGAGCTCCTGGAGTGCCTCCAGCACCTCACCGTCACGGCCCACGAGCTTCTGCAGATCGCGGCTGGTCGAGTCGCTGATGATCGACACGGCGGCGCGGTCGGCCTCGACGTCCATGTCGATATCGCCGTCGAGGTCGGCGATGTCCAGCAGCCCCTCAAGGTAGTCGGCCGCGATCTCGCCCTCCTGCTCCAGGCGGGACAGGGTGTCGGTGCCCTCAGCGGCCGCATCGCTGGTCTGACGCTGGGTGTCCGTCACGGTGGACTCCTTCATCACTTCTTGGTCGGGTGCTTGGGCCGCTGCTGGCCCTTGCGCTGCCCGGACTTGGTGCTACGGGCCGAGCCACCGGCCTGCTTGGGCTTGGCGTCCTCGGGCTTCTGCTGCTGCTCCTGCGCCGGCTTCTTCCCGCCGCCCGTGGCGGGCTGCTGCGCGCCCCCGACCTGGCGCTTGGCCTTCGACTGACGCTTGGGCTGCTGCCGGCCGGCGCGCGCGGCCTCGGCGGCCTTACGGGCCTCGACCTGCTCCGGGTCCTCCTTGAGCTTGCCCTTGGCGCGCAGCCGCTCCTGGCGCTGCTGGAAGGCGATGCTGCCCGGGGTCGGGTTGCGGCGGATGACGAACATCTGCTGGCCCAGGGTCCACACGTTGGTGGTCAGCCAGTAGACGAGGACACCGACGGGGAAGTTGATGCCGAAGACGGCGAACATGACGGGGAAGACGTACATCAGCATCTTCTGCTGCTGCATGAACGGCGTCTTCACCGTGAGATCGACGTTCTTCGTCATGAGCTGGCGCTGCGTGTAGAACTGCGACAGCGACATCAGGACGATCATCACGACCGTGACGACGCGGACATCGGTCAGCGTCGCGTGCAGGGACTCCACCTTCGAAGCCGAGTCCAGGAACTTCACGGACAGCGGGGCACCGAAGATGTGCGCCTCTCGGGCGCTGTCCAGCAGCGGCTTGTCGATGACGCCGACGGTCTTGCCCTGCGCGATGTGGTTGAGGACCTGGTACAGCGAGATGAAGAAGGGCGACTGGGCCAGGATCGGGAGACAGCTCGACAACGGGTTGGTACCCGTCTCCTTGTAGAGCTTCATCATCTCTTCGGACTGGCGCTGCTTGTCGCTCTTGTAGCGCTCCTGGATCGCCTTCATCTTCGGCTGGAGCGCCTGCATGTTCCGCGTCGCCTTGATCTGCTTCACGAACAGCGGGATCAGGCAGATACGGATCAGTACCACCAGCGAGACGATGGACAGACCCCACGCCCAGCCACTGTTCTTGTCGAAGACAAGGCCGTACAGCGAATGGAACTGGACGATGATCCAGGAAACTGCGGTATAGAGGGGACCGAGGACCGTGTCCACGAATCAGGCTCCTTGGGCGTTGGGCTGGGTCTCGGGCTGCGCGCCGGGCCCCGCTGCGGGGTGCCCGACCAGACGGCTCCTCAGCCGCTGGTGCCAGACCGGACGCTTCCGGGGAGGGACGTGGTCGACGCCACCGGGCGACCACGGGTTGCAGCGCAGGATGCGCCAGGCCGTCAGCGCCGTTCCTTTGACCGCGCCGTGCACGTCAATGGCTGTGTAGCCATAGTGGGAGCACGACGGGTAGTACTTGCAGACCGGGCCCAGGAGCGGGCTGATGGTCCACTGGTAGATCTTGATCAACCACAGCAGCGGATACTTCACGGTGCGCTCCCTCCCTGGCCTCGGCCGGGGCTCCGGAGGTGGCCCCCCGAGAGGTCGGAACAGCGCGGCGCCCTCCCCTCGGCTGCTCCTTGGGCAGGTGCGCCCAGCAGCCGCTGCAGCGCGGCGTCGAGATCCCGGGCCAGCTGGGCGTGCTCCGCCTCACCGGCCCCGGGCAGGGCCCGTACGACCACCAGGCTACCGGCGGGCAGCAGGCTCAGCCGGTCACGCATGAGGTGGCGCAGTCTGCGTTTGACCAGATTGCGGACAACGGCACCGCCGACGGCCTTGCTCACGACGAAACCCGCACGCACCGGGGGAAGACTCCCCCCAGGTGGGTGCGGGTCCGTTGAACCGCTGCGGAAGTGGACGACGAGGAGCGGGCGCCCGGCCCGGCGTCCTCGGCGAACCGCGGCCGCGAAATCCTCGCGCCGCCTCAGCCGAGACTCGGTAGGCAGCACGGCATGGACCTACGGTCGGGCTGGTCAGGCCGACAGGCGGGCGCGACCCTTGCTACGGCGGGACGCGAGAATCGCGCGGCCGGCACGGGTGCGCATACGCAGCCGGAAGCCGTGGGTCTTCGCGCGGCGGCGGTTGTTCGGCTGGAAGGTGCGCTTGCTCACTCGGGGGCTCCAGAAATGAATCGTGTGGTGGCGGGACATCGCCTGGCTGTCACCGTGCGCCCACGAGTAGCTCGCAATACGCCCGAGTGCACCGCTTCATGGCCACGATCCGGGGGAACGCGACCCTTGCCCATCGGAGGCAGGCGGCAGCAGCCATCGACAACTCGACCTGGTCACGGTACGCGGGCCCGTGCCATTCGGTCAAACCGGCAGTGCACCAGGGATAACCGTAGCCTCCCTCGGGCCGGTGGACCGCCCCGAGCGGCCGGATGGCACATTTGTACACACCCTGTGGACAACGACTTGAACCACACACCTCGGCGTGACTACCGTGACTGAACCTTGGATCCTCCCCGCCCGTCCCGAGAACCACACCTTCGTGGGACTCAGGGACGCCCCCAGTGACTGAGAGAGCGTGCCCTGTGGCTGACCTGCCCGCCGATCTTGCCGCAGTGTGGCCGCGCGTGCTCGAACAGCTCCTGGGCGAAGGCCGGGGCGTCGAGGGCAAGGACGAGCACTGGATCAAGCGCTGCCAGCCGCTCGCGCTGGTGGCGGACACGGCTCTGCTCGCCGTGCCGAACGAGTTCGCCAAGGGCGTACTCGAAGGCCGGCTCGCGCCGGTGGTCAGCGAGACCCTCAGCCGTGAGTGCGGCCGCCCCATCCGGATCGCGATCACCGTGGACACCACGGCGGGTGAGGCGAGCGCCCCCCAGCCGTCGCGCTACGAGGAGCCCGTGGAGCGGCACGCTCCGGGCCAGGGCCGCGACGCCTACGAGGACCGCGCGGGATACGACGGCCCGGGGTACGGCCGTCGGCCGGCCGAGGAGGACCTGCCGTCCGTACGCCCCGCCTACCCCGACTACCAGCCGCCGCGCCACGAGCCCGGGGCCTGGCCGCGTGGGCCGCTGCAGGACCGGGGCGAGCGTGCCGACCGCGGGGAGCGGGGCGAGCGGGGCGACTACGGCTGGCAGCAGCCGCACCTGGGCGGCTTCCCCGAGGGCGAGCGCGATCCGTACGCGACGCAGCACGGCCAGCAGCACGCCGCTTCCTACGAGCAGCAGCCGGAGTACCGGCCCCAGCCGCCCGAGCGCCTCGCCTACGAGCAGCAGCGCCGCAACCTGCCGGAGGGCCTGCCGCGCGGCGGGGGACAGGGCGCGCCCGTGGCCGGCGGGACGCCGGGGCCGATGGGGACGAAGCCCGCCGCCTCGTCCGGTGCGGCGGAGCCGACGGCGCGGCTGAACCCGAAATACCTCTTCGACACCTTCGTCATCGGGGCCTCCAACCGGTTCGCGCACGCGGCCGCGGTGGCGGTGGCCGAGGCTCCGGCGAAGGCGTACAACCCGCTGTTCATCTATGGGGAGTCGGGGCTGGGCAAGACCCATCTCCTGCACGCCATCGGGCATTACGCGCGCAGCCTCTACCCGGGGACGCGCGTGCGGTACGTGAGCTCCGAGGAGTTCACCAACGAGTTCATCAACTCCATCCGCGACGGCAAGGCGGACGCGTTCCGCAAGCGCTACCGCGACATGGACATCCTGCTGGTCGACGACATCCAGTTCCTGGCGAGCAAGGAGTCGACGCAGGAGGAGTTCTTCCACACCTTCAACACCCTGCACAACGCCAACAAGCAGATCGTGCTGTCCTCGGACCGGCCGCCCAAGCAGCTGGTGACCCTGGAGGACCGGCTGCGCAACCGCTTCGAGTGGGGCCTGATCACGGACGTGCAGCCGCCGGAGCTGGAGACGCGCATCGCGATCCTGCGCAAGAAGGCGGTGCAGGAGCAGCTCAACGCCCCGCCGGAGGTCCTGGAGTTCATCGCCTCCCGCATCTCCCGCAACATCCGCGAGCTGGAAGGCGCGCTGATCCGGGTCACCGCGTTCGCGAGCCTGAACCGGCAGCCCGTCGATCTCGGTCTGACGGAGATCGTCCTCAAGGACCTGATCCCGGGCGGCGAGGACGCCTCGCCGGAGATCACCGCCCCGGCCATCATGGCCGCGACCGCGGACTACTTCGGGCACACCGTGGAGGACCTGTGCGGCGCCTCGCGCAGCCGGGTGCTGGTGACGGCCCGGCAGATCGCCATGTACCTCTGCCGCGAGCTGACGGACCTGTCGTTGCCGAAGATCGGCGCGCAGTTCGGCGGCCGGGACCATACGACGGTGATGCACGCCGACCGCAAGATCCGTGCGCTCATGGCCGAGCGGCGCTCCATCTACAACCAGGTGACCGAGCTGACCAACCGCATCAAGAACGGCTGAGAGCGGCCCGACGAGGGCCGGCAAGCGCTGCGCGAAGGGCGCCCCGGAGACGTTCCGGGGCGCCCTTCGCCGTTCCGGCAAGGGGCGGGAAGAGGGCCAGGAGGGAGCCGGGAGGGGCCCGGAGGGTGTCGGGAAGGGGTCTCGGAGGCAGCGGGTCGGTGGCCGGCCCGCGCCCCCTTGTTCGAATCCGGGTGCGCGACCCCCGGTTCTCCACAGTCGGAGCCCCGAATCGATGTCCACACCCTGGGGACGTGGAAGTTGTCCAGACCCCATCCACAGCGAGCCCTGTTGACAACGCATCAGGGGAGGTCAGCGGGGTGTGGATTTGTGGCCGACGGGATTCCACAGGCTGTGGACGACCAGGTCCCCCACACGGAGGGCATCGCGTTGTCCACCGGCCGCCCACAGGAAGATCGCTGTTGTACACAGCCTTTCCACACGGCTGTCCACTGTTCGGCAACGAAACGCCCACGCTCACCGCCCCGAGTGAAAGGCGTCACACCAAGGTGTCGGGTTGGGCTGTGGGGAACCTGGGTAAAGCTGGGGACACACCTGGGGAGAAGTACCCCCAGCCTGTGCATCGGGTGTGCAGAACTTTCGGCGGTCCACAGCGACCCCGGTTTTTCCACGGCCCCCGCCCACAGGGCCGGTGGACAAAAAATCCGCGTTGACCTGCGCAAAGCCGGTTTTCCACGGTTTCCACAAGGCCTACTACTACGACCACAGAGAGAAACCGGGGAACTCGCTTCGAAGTGGGGCCTGTGCACAACTTCGCCCCGGACCGTCTCGCGACCCGAAGCCCGACTTGACCCCGAGCCGCACCGACTGTCCGTGGTGTGCGTCAGACTGTTCTCCGGCGACGACCCCAGGGAGTCCGCCGACGACGAAGCCAGCAAGGGCGAGCCAGCAACACAGCAGGAGGCGGTACCGGTGAAGATCCGGGTGGAGCGCGATGTACTCGCGGAGGCAGTGGCCTGGGCGGCCCGCAGCCTCCCGGCCCGTCCGCCTGTGCCCGTGCTCGCGGGCCTGCTGCTGAAGGCCGAGGAGGGCTCCCTGAGCCTGTCCGGCTTCGACTACGAGGTCTCGGCCCGCGTCTCGGTGGACGCGGAGGTGGAGGAGGACGGCACCGTCCTGGTCTCCGGCCGGCTGCTCGCGGACATCTGCCGCGCGCTTCCCAACAGGCCTGTGGAGATCTCCACGGACGGGGTGCGCGTGACCGTGGTCTGCGGCTCCTCGCGATTCACCCTCCACACCCTGCCTGTGGAGGAGTATCCGGCGCTGCCGCAGATGCCGACCGCCACGGGCACGGTGCCGGGCGAGGTCTTCGCCGCGGCCGCCGCCCAGGTCGCCATCGCCGCCGGCCGTGACGACACGCTGCCGGTGCTCACGGGTGTCCGTATCGAGATCGAGGGCGACACCGTCACCCTCGCCTCCACCGACCGCTACCGCTTCGCGGTCCGCGAGTTCATGTGGAAGCCGGAGACCCCGGACATCTCCGCGGTCGCCCTGGTGCCCGCCAAGACGCTGCTGGAGACCGCCAAGTCGCTCAGCGGCGGCGAGACCGTCTCGCTGGCCCTGTCGGGCTCGGGCGCCGGCGAGGGCCTGATCGGCTTCGAGGGCAACGGGCGCCGTACGACGACCCGCCTGCTCGAAGGCGACCTGCCGAAGTACCGCACGCTCTTCCCGACCGAGTTCAACTCCGTCGCCGTGATCGAGACCGCCCCGTTCGTCGAGGCCGTCAAGCGCGTCGCGCTCGTCGCCGAGCGCAACACCCCGGTCCGGCTCAGCTTCGAGCAGGGCGTGCTGATCCTGGAGGCCGGTTCCAGCGACGACGCACAGGCTGTGGAGCGTGTCGACGCCGAGCTGGAGGGCGAGGACATCTCGATCGCGTTCAACCCGGGCTTCCTGCTGGAGGGCCTGTCCGCGATCGACTCGCCGGTCGCGCAGCTGTCGTTCACCACCTCGACGAAGCCGGCGCTGCTCAGCGGCAGGCCCGCGAAGGACGCCGAGGCGGACGACACGTACAAGTACCTGATCATGCCGGTGCGGCTGTCGGGCTGAGTCCCGCGCAGCACCCCGTCCCCGGGCACCGCCGAGCGCGGTGCCCGGTCGCGTCGGGCGGGTCGTCCTGTGAGCGGCGGAGCCCACAGGTGTGCGCGGACCCCCGGGCGTAGGCTCGGGCTCAGGTACGAATCGCAACGACTACGGCATAGAGGATCAAGATGGAGCTCGGACTCGTCGGTCTCGGCAAGATGGGCGGCAATATGCGTGAGCGCATCCGCCGCGCGGGCCACACCGTCATCGGATACGACCGCAACCCGGACCTCGGCGATGTCCACAGCCTCCAGGAGCTTGTGGATTCCCTGTCGGCCCCGCGCGTGGTGTGGGTCATGGTCCCGGCCGGTGCCGCGACCCAGTCCACCATCGACGAGCTCGGCGAGCTGCTCTCCCCCGGCGACATCGTCGTGGACGGCGGCAACTCGCGCTGGACGGACGACGAGAAGCACGCCGAGGAGCTGGCCGCCAAGGGCATCGGCTTCGTCGACTGCGGTGTCTCCGGCGGCGTCTGGGGCCTGGAGAACGGCTACGCGCTGATGTACGGCGGCGACGCCGCGAATGTCGCGCGGGTGCAGCCGGTCTTCGACGCGCTCAAGCCGGAGGGCGAGTTCGGCTCCGTCCACGCGGGCAAGGTGGGCGCGGGCCACTTCGCGAAGATGGTCCACAACGGCATCGAGTACGCGATGATGCAGGCCTATGCCGAGGGCTGGGAGCTGCTGGAGAAGGTCGACTCCGTCACCGACGTGCGCGAGGTCTTCCGTTCCTGGCAGGAGGGCACGGTCATCCGCTCCTGGCTGCTCGACCTGGCCGTCAACGCCCTCGACGAGGACGAGCACCTGGACAAGCTGCGCGGTTACGCGGCCGACTCCGGCGAGGGCCGCTGGACGGTCGAGGCGGCGATCGACAACGCGGTGCCGCTGCCCGCGATCACCGCGTCGCTGTTCGCCCGCTTCGCCTCGCGGCAGGACGACTCGCCGCAGATGAAGATGATCGCCGCGCTGCGCAACCAGTTCGGCGGCCACGCGGTCGAGAGCAAGTAGTCGCGCCGCCGCCCGAGGGCGACGCGAGAAGCAAGAGCAGCCGAGGCGGAAGGGGCCGGCGCGCAACCGTGCACGTATCGCATCTGTCGCTGGCCGACTTCCGTTCCTATGTCCGGGCCGAGGTGCCGCTCGACCCGGGCGTGACGGCCTTCGTCGGGTCCAACGGCCAGGGGAAGACCAATCTCGTCGAGGCCGTCGGCTATCTGGCGACCCTCGGCAGCCACCGCGTCTCCACCGACGCGCCCCTGGTGCGGCTGGGCGCCGAGCGGGCGGTGATCCGTGCGGCCGTCGCGCAGGGCGAGCGTTCGCAGCTGATCGAGCTGGAGCTGAACCCCGGCCGCGCCAACCGGGCCCGTATCAACCGCTCCTCGCAGGTCAGGCCGCGCGACGTGCTCGGCATCGTGCGCACGGTGCTGTTCGCGCCCGAGGACCTGGCGCTGGTCAAGGGGGATCCGGGAGAGCGGCGCCGGTTCCTCGACGAGTTGATCACCGCGCGTTCCCCGCGCATGGCGGGGGTGCGCTCCGACTACGACCGCGTCCTCAAGCAGCGCAACACCCTCCTCAAGAGCGCGGCCATGGCACGGCGGCACGGCGGCAGGGCGGGGACCGATCTGTCCACGCTCGACGTGTGGGACCAGCACCTGGCGCGGGCGGGCGCGGAGCTGCTCGCGCAGCGGCTCGACCTGATCGGCTGCCTGCGGCCGCTGGCCGAGAAGGCGTACGAGCAGCTGGCGCCCGGCGGCGGCCCGGTCGCCTTCGACTACCGGGGCCCGGCCGGCATCGAGGGCGCGCACAGCCGCGAGGAGCTGTACGAGGTGCTGCTCGCGGCGCTCGCCGAGGCCCGCAAGCAGGAGATCGAGCGGGGCGTGACGCTCGTCGGCCCGCACCGCGACGATCTGGTGCTGCGGCTGGGCGAGCTGCCCGCCAAGGGATACGCGAGCCACGGCGAGTCCTGGTCGTACGCGCTGGCGCTGCGGCTGGCCTCCTACGAGCTGCTGCGCACCGAGGGCAACGAGCCGGTCCTGGTCCTGGACGACGTGTTCGCGGAGCTGGACGCCCGGCGCCGGGAGCGGCTGGCGGAGCTGGTCGCCCCGGGCGAGCAGGTGCTGGTGACGGCCGCGGTGGCCGAGGACGTACCGGCGGTCCTGACGGGCGCGCGGTACACGGTCGCGGAAGGCCTGGTCGAGCGCGCATGAACGAATCTGCCGAGAAGGCCGCCGCCGGCGCGGCGGCCGACAGGCCCGGGCCCTCCGGCGCCGACCTGGCGCGGGTCGCGCTGCGGGCCGCGAAGGAGCAGGCGAAGGCCCGGGGCACCGCGGCCCAGCAGAAGAAGCAGGCGCGCCGGGGCGGCGGGCTGCGCTCGGGCGCGCACGCGGACGGCCGGGACCCGCTGCCGCTCGGCGCCGCGATCAACCGGCTGCTCACCGAGCGCGGCTGGGAGCGGCCCGCGGCCGTCGGCGGGGTGATGGGGCGCTGGCCGCAGATCGTGGGGCATGTGCTGGCGCTGCACTGCGACCCGCAGCGCTACGACGACGACACGCGGGTGCTGACCGTCGCCTGCGACTCCTCGTCCTGGGCGACCCAGCTGCGGATGCTGGCCCCGGCGCTGGTGGCCCGGCTCAACGACGACCTCGGGCCGGGCACCGTCAAGGCGATCAAGGTGCAGGGGCCGGGCGGCCCCGCCCGCCGGTACGGGCCGCTGCGCGCGCCCGGCAGCAAGGGCCCCGGGGACACCTACGGCTGAGCCGCCCCGGCGGGGTCCCGCACGGTAGCGGGTGGTTGACAACCCGAAGCGCTGAGTGCCGCTGTGAGCCTCTTGGAACCCGGGTCCACATATAGGGAGTCGGCTGATGCCGGTTCAGGGCGGCACGTGAAGGCTCAGGCGCCGCCAAACCCCCATTCATGTCAGCGCTACCGGTAGACTGGTGGCAATCCCGCCGGCTCGCGGGACTCGTCGACCAACGCAGAACGACGCAGCCGCTCCTGCCTGCCCCGGGTGGAGTCTCCCCGCAGTAGGCCGGGGAGGGCCTGTGCTGTGCCAGAAAGGGCGCTTCGTGGCCGATTCCGGCAACCCCAACGAGAACATCGCCTCTTCCACGACCGAGGGCGCCGCCTCCGCGGCACCCGCAGCCGGCGCCTCGTACGACGCCAGCGCGATCACGGTCCTGGAGGGGCTCGACGCGGTCCGCAAGCGGCCCGGCATGTACATCGGCTCGACCGGTGAGCGCGGTCTGCACCACTTGGTGTACGAGGTCGTCGACAACTCCGTCGACGAGGCCCTGGCCGGGCACGCGGACACCATTGACGTGACGATCCTGTCCGACGGTGGCGTGCGCGTCGTCGACAACGGCCGCGGTATCCCGGTCGACATCGTCCCCTCCGAGGGGAAGCCGGCCGTCGAGGTCGTGCTGACGGTGCTGCACGCGGGCGGCAAGTTCGGCGGCGGCGGCTACGCGGTCTCCGGCGGTCTGCACGGCGTCGGCGTCTCCGTCGTCAACGCGCTGTCCACGCGCGTCGCGGTGGAGGTCAAGCGCGACGGCTTCCGCTGGACCCAGGACTACAAGCTCGGTGCCCCCACCGCCCCGCTGCAGAAGAACGAGGCGACCGGCGAGACCGGCACCTCCGTCACCTTCTGGGCCGACGGCGACATCTTCGAGACCACCGAGTACTCCTTCGAGACGCTCTCGCGGCGCTTCCAGGAGATGGCGTTCCTCAACAAGGGCCTGACCATCTCGCTGACGGACGAGCGCCCGGACCACGTGGACGAGGAGGGCAAGCCGCTCTCCGTCCGCTACCACTACGAGGGCGGCATCTCCGACTTCGTCACGTACCTCAACTCGCGCAAGGGCGAGCTGGTCCACCCCACGGTGATCGCGTTCGACGCCGAGGACAAGGAGCGGATGCTCTCCCTCGAAGTCGCGATGCAGTGGAACACCCAGTACAGCGAGGGCGTCTACAGCTTCGCCAACACCATCCACACGCACGAGGGCGGTACCCACGAGGAGGGCTTCCGCGCCGCGCTGACGGGTCTGATCAACCGGTACGCGCGCGACAAGAAGCTGCTGCGCGAGAAGGACGACAACCTCACGGGTGACGACATCCGCGAGGGTCTGACGGCCATCATCTCGGTCAAGCTCGGCGAGCCGCAGTTCGAGGGCCAGACCAAGACCAAGCTCGGCAACACCGAGGCCAAGACCTTTGTGCAGAAGGTCGTCCACGAGCAGCTGACGGACTGGCTGGACCGCAATCCCAACGAGGCCGCGGACATCATCCGCAAGGCCATCCAGGCCGCGACCGCCCGCGTCGCCGCCCGCAAGGCGCGCGACCTCACCCGGCGCAAGGGCCTGCTGGAGACGGCCTCGCTGCCGGGCAAGCTCTCCGACTGCCAGTCGAACGAGCCGGCCAAGTGCGAGATCTTCATCGTCGAGGGTGACTCCGCCGGCGGCTCGGCCAAGTCCGGCCGCAACCCCGAGTACCAGGCGATCCTCCCGATCCGGGGAAAGATCCTCAATGTCGAGAAGGCGCGGGTCGACAAGATCCTGCAGAACCAGGAGATCCAGGCGCTGATCTCCGCCTTCGGCACGGGTGTGCACGAGGACTTCGACATCGAGAAGCTCCGCTACCACAAGATCATCCTGATGGCGGACGCCGACGTCGACGGCCAGCACATCAACACCCTGCTGCTGACCTTCCTGTTCCGCTTCATGCGGCCGCTGGTCGAGGCCGGGCACGTCTACCTCTCCCGTCCGCCGCTCTACAAGATCAAGTGGGGCAAGGACGACTTCGAGTACGCCTACTCCGACCGCGAGCGCGACGCGCTGATCCAGCTCGGCCGGGAGAACGGCAAGCGGATCAAGGACGACTCGGTCCAGCGCTTCAAGGGTCTCGGTGAGATGAACGCCGAGGAGCTGCGCGTGACCACGATGGACGTCGACCACCGTGTGCTCGGCCAGGTCACCCTGGACGACGCGGCCCAGGCGGACGACCTGTTCTCGGTACTCATGGGCGAGGACGTCGAGGCACGGCGCTCGTTCATCCAGCGCAACGCCAAGGACGTCCGCTTCCTCGACATCTGAGTCGGCCCGACAACAGCCGCCGCTCGAAAGGACTTTGAACAGCAATGGCCGACGAGACCACCCCCGAGGTCCCCGTTACGCCCGACGGCACCACGCCCGAGGGGCAGCCCGCCACCATCGAAGGCGTGGGCCTGCGCGTCGAGCCCGTCGGGCTCGAAACCGAGATGCAGCGCTCGTACCTCGACTACGCGATGAGCGTGATCGTCTCGCGTGCGCTGCCCGATGTGCGCGACGGCCTCAAGCCGGTGCACCGCCGTGTGCTGTACGCGATGTACGACGGCGGCTACCGGCCCGAGAAGGGCTTCTACAAGTGCGCCCGCGTCGTCGGTGACGTCATGGGTACGTACCACCCGCACGGTGACGCTTCCATCTACGACGCGCTCGTGCGCCTGGCCCAGCCCTGGGCGATGCGGATGCCGCTGGTCGACTCCAACGGCAACTTCGGCTCCCCGGGCAACGACCCGGCCGCCGCCATGCGTTACACCGAGTGCAAGATGGCGCCGCTGTCGATGGAGATGGTCCGGGACATCGACGAGGAGACCGTCGACTTCCAGGACAACTACGACGGCCGCAACCAGGAGCCGACGGTCCTGCCGTCGCGCATCCCCAACCTGCTGGTGAACGGTTCCGCCGGTATCGCCGTCGGTATGGCCACCAACATCCCGCCGCACAACCTGCGCGAGGTGGCCGAGGGCGCCCAGTGGTTCCTGGCCAACCCGAACGCGACCCCCGAGGAACTGCTCGACGCGCTCATCGAGCGCATCAAGGGCCCCGACTTCCCGACCGGCGCCCTCGTGGTGGGCCGCAAGGGCATCGAGGAGGCCTACCGCACCGGCCGCGGCTCGATCACCATGCGCGCCGTGGTCGAGGTCGAGGAGATCCAGAACCGCCAGTGCCTGGTGGTCACCGAGCTGCCCTACCAGGTCAACCCGGACAACCTCGCGCAGAAGATCGCCGACCTGGTGAAGGACGGCAGGATCGGCGGCATCGCCGACGTGCGCGACGAGACCTCCTCGCGCACGGGGCAGCGCCTGGTGATCGTCCTCAAGCGGGACGCGGTCGCCAAGGTCGTCCTCAACAACCTCTACAAGCACACCGATCTGCAGACCAACTTCGGCGCCAACATGCTGGCGCTGGTCGACGGCGTGCCGCGCACCCTGTCGCTGGACGCCTTCATCCGCAACTGGGTCACGCACCAGGTCGAGGTCATCGTCCGGCGCACCCGCTTCCGGCTGCGCAAGGCCGAGGAGCGCGCCCACATCCTGCGCGGTCTGCTCAAGGCGCTCGACGCGATCGACGAGGTCATCGCCCTCATCCGGCGCAGCGACACCGTCGACGTCGCCCGCGAGGGCCTGATGGGCCTGCTGCAGATCGACGAGGTCCAGGCCAACGCGATCCTGGAGATGCAGCTGCGCCGGCTGGCCGCTCTGGAGCGCCAGAAGATCACCGCCGAGCACGACGAGCTCCAGGCGAAGATCAACGAGTACAACGCGATCCTCGCCTCGCCCGAGCGGCAGCGCGGGATCATCAGCGAGGAACTCACCGCGATCGTCGAGAAGTTCGGCGACGACCGGCGCAGCCAGCTGGTGCCCTTCGAGGGCGACATGTCCATCGAGGACCTGATCGCCGAGGAGGACATCGTCGTCACGATCACCCGCAGCGGCTATGTGAAGCGCACCAAGACCGAGGACTACCGCTCGCAGAAGCGCGGTGGCAAGGGGGTGCGCGGCACGAAGCTGCGGGAGGACGACATCGTCGACCACTTCTTCGTCTCGACCACGCACCACTGGCTGCTGTTCTTCACCAACAAGGGCCGCGTCTACCGGGCCAAGGCCTACGAGCTCCCGGACGCCGGCCGCGACGCGCGCGGTCAGCACGTGGCCAATCTGCTGGCCTTCCAGCCGGACGAGAAGATCGCCCAGATCCTCGCCGTCCGGGACTACGAGGCCGCGCCCTACCTGGTGCTGGCCACCAAGTCCGGCCTGGTGAAGAAGACCCCGCTGAAGGACTACGACTCGCCGCGCTCCGGTGGTGTCATCGCGATCAACCTGCGGGAGACGGAGAGCGGCGCGGAGGACGAGCTCATCGGCGCCGAGCTGGTCTCCGCGGCGGACGACCTGCTGCTGATCAGCAAGAAGGCGCAGTCCATCCGGTTCACCGCATCGGATGAAGCGCTCCGCCCGATGGGCCGCGCGACGTCCGGCGTGAAGGGCATGAGCTTCCGCGAGGGCGACGAGCTGCTGTCGATGAACGTGGTGCGGGCCGGTACGTACGTCTTCACGGCCACGGACGGCGGCTACGCCAAGCGCACCGCGGTGGACGAGTACCGCGTCCAGGGCCGCGGCGGCCTCGGTATCAAGGCGGCCAAGATCGTGGAGGATCGGGGTTCGCTGGTCGGCGCGCTGGTGGTCGAGGAGACCGACGAGATCCTCGCGATCACGCTCGGCGGTGGCGTGATCCGCACGCGGGTGGCCGAGGTCCGTGAGACGGGCCGTGACACCATGGGCGTCCAGCTGATCAACTTGGGCAAGCGCGATGCCGTCGTGGGCATCGCTCGGAACGCCGAGGCCGGTCGCGAGGCTGAAGAGGTCGAGGAGTCGGCCGAGGCGGCCGAGGGAGAGGCCGCCCCGGCGGCCGCGGGTGGGGAGCCCGCGGCCGGGAACACCGAGGAGTAAGTCGTGAGTCGAGCCACGGGCACCGCGGCCGGCGGTGCGGGTGCCGAGCGGCGCGGGGGGAGCACCGGCACAGGCAGCGATCCGGCGGCCGCCCGTGGCTCCGCCGCGGCCGCGTCCAAGGCGGGCAAGGCGGGCAAGGGGGGCACTGTGACGGAAGCACGGGACGCCGAGCCGTACCACCCGCCGAAGGCGTACGCGCCGCCGGCGGAGGGCGCGTCCGCCCGCCCCGCGGCCAAGGGGGCGGCGAAGGCGAAGCCCGCTGCCGCCGCCCGGACCACGGGCGGCGGCAAGGGCGACGGGGCGCCCGCGGCGGCCGCCGGGGAGCGGCGGGTCCCGCCGCCCCGCCCCGCGGCGTCGGCGGTGCCCGCGGCCCCCGTGGGGCCGCGCACGCGCAAGGCCCGGCTGCGGGTGGCCAAGGCCGACCCGTGGTCGGTGATGAAGGTGAGCTTCCTGCTGTCGATCGCGCTGGGTGTGTGCACGATCGTGGCGGCCACCGTGCTGTGGCTGGTCATGGACGCCATGGGCGTGCTGTCCGCCGTCGGCGGCACGATCAAGGACGCCACGGGCGCGGCCGACGGCGGCGGCTTCGATCTGCAGTCGTTCCTGTCGCTGCCGAACGTGCTGCTGTTCACCTCGCTCATCGCGGTGATCGACGTGGTGCTGGCGACGGCGCTGGCGACGCTCGCGGCCTTCGTCTACAACCTCGCCGCCGGCTTCGTCGGCGGCGTGGAGCTGACTCTCGCCGAGGACGAGTAGCGGCCCGCACGGCCGCCGCGCACCGGGGTCCGGACCCGCAGGTCGGGACGATTTTGGGACTGGGCCCCAAGTGCGCTAATCTTTCGGTGCAGCGCGGGGCTATAGCTCAGACGGTTAGAGCGCTTCCCTGATAAGGAAGAGGCCACAGGTTCAAGTCCTGTTAGCCCCACCGGCGAGATCGGGCCGACCGGAGAGAAATCTCCGGTCGGCCCGATCTGTTTTGCGAGGCGGGGGAGTTGGGCGGCCGACGGCCCGGAAGCGGTCCCTGCACAGGTCACCGATCGGTATCGGCCGGTGTGTATCATCGGCCACCAGAGGTCCCCTTACGTCAAGGAAAGACGAGGTCGCGCGGTGAAGAAGCTCCTCCTGGTCGCACTGGCCGCCATCGGCGGGCTCCTCGTGTACCGCCAGATCCAGGCGGATCGCGCCGAGCAGGACCTGTGGACGGAGGCGACCGACTCCGTGCCCGCAGGTTCGGGTGTGTAAGTCAAAGAGTCTGCAGCAGGGCCCCGGCCGCCACGGCCGGGGCCCTGCTGTATTCGCCAGAGCAAAGATCTGGATTGCGAGCGCGAATCAGCTGGTGGCGAGTGCCCAGGCGCCGACGGCGAGGCACAGCAGCGCGACCAGCAGCACCGGCACGGCCACTTTCGCGGGCGGTCCGGACCGCCGTACGGGCCGTGCGGCGGGCTCCGGGGACGTGGGCCCGGGGAGCCGCTGCGGGAGCGTGTACGGGCGCGTGGACGGGCAGGCGGGGGCGGCCGGAGAGGCCCCCGGGGGCGTCGGGGACGGCGCCGCTGAGCCCGCCGTGGGAGTCGCGGGCGGCGTCGCGGAGGGCGTTGTGGGCGGCGTTGCGGGGAGTGGCGGTACGGGCGGTCGCACCGGCGGAGGAAGGGGCGCGGGCGGCGCGCTCACGGCGGGCGGCGCGGCGGCCCGCCGGTCCTGACCGGACGCCCGCTCGGGGCCGTCGGGCCCGAACCCCGGCGGCAGCGGCCCCACCTGGTCGAAGACCTCGATCGGCTCCTCGTCAGGGGCGGCCGCGCCGAGCAACTCCACCGCTTCCGCAAGGGCCTTGCGCGCCCCCGTGGCGGTACGGAAGCGCAGCGCCGGATCCGGCTGCAGCAGGTGCGCGACGACCTGCCAGAGCGGGGCGGGGACCTCGCGCGGGGCGGGCGGAACGCCCTCCCGCGCGAAACGTTCGACGAGTGCTTCCGCGTCGGGTTTGCGGCCCGTGAGGAGATACAGGGCCAGCAGTCCGACGGCATAGAGGTCGGCGGGGAAGTCCGGCTCCTCGCCCAGCATTTGCTCGGGCGCGAAATAACCCGGCGTCCCCATCACATAGTTGATGTCCGTCAGCCGTGGCTCGCCCTTGCGCATCGCGATACCGAAGTCGGACAGCCGCACATGCGGCGGTCCCGTTCCGGTCGCTTCCAAAAGGATGTTGGCGGGTTTGATGTCCCGGTGGACGACGCCTTCCGCGTGCACCGCGGCGAGCCCCGAGAGGACCTGGTCGAGCAGGACGCACACATAATGCGGCGGTAAAGGCCCGTAGTCGCCGATGAGATGGGCGAGCGAGCCGCCGTGCACCACGTCCATGGTGAACAGGACCTTGTCGTCGTCCGCCGCCCAGCTCATCGGGGCCAGCACATGGGGGTGGTCGATGCGCAGCCCCTGCTCGCGCACGAACCGCAGCAGGGTGTGGGCGTCGCTGTGCTGCAGCACCTTCGCCGCCACGTAACGCCGCCGACGGCGGTCCCAGGCCCGCCAGACCGCTCCCGCGCCCCCGCGTCCGACCGGGTCCACCAGCTCGTACCGCCCGGCGAAGACCTCACCCATCGCGCTGCGCCGCCCCGCTCACGTCCCGCCCGATCCCCTGGTCCGATCCCCCGCCCCGTTGCCCCGGGCCGCTCGGTCAGCTCTGGTGCGCCTCGTAGTGCGCGACCGCCTCCGCGGTGCGCCCGGCGCCGTACACCCGTAGGAATTCGGCCAGTTCGGGGTGGGTGGGGGTGAGGAGGTTCGCCGCGTCGATGATGTCGCCGGCGCCCGCGACCGAGCGCAGCAGCGACTGGATCTCGCGGACCACCCGGCGCACCGTCGGCGCGCCGCTGCTGGCCGTCGTCTGCGTGGAGTTGAGGACGGAGCCGCCCGAGCTCTTCTTGACCTCCTCCATGCGGTCGGCGGCCTCCGCGGCGCTCACGCTGCCGTCGGCGACCTGCCCGGCGAGCTCCTGCAGCGCCTGCACCCGCTGCACCACGGCCGGGTTGCCGATCTTCGCGCGCTGACCGCTCATCAGCTGGGAGAGCATGGGCGCGGACAGCCCGAGGACGGAGGCGAGACGGGCCTGGTTCAGACCGAGGTCGTCGATGAGCCGGCGGAACAGCGCGCCCAAGGGTTCCCCGTACCAGCTCCGCTGCAGCTCCCGTGCGCGGGCGGTGGCTTCCTGCTGTGCTGCGTCCATCTCGCTCTCCCCTTCGCTTCGCTGCCGCGAATCTTGCGGTGCATCCTACGGAGAGGGCAGGGCCCCGGCGATACCCGGTCGGAAAAGACCTCGGGCACCGGGTAGTCTGGTCTGCGACGGGGCCTTAGCTCAGTTGGTAGAGCGCTGTCTTTGCATGGCAGATGTCAGGGGTTCGACTCCCCTAGGCTCCACTTGGATGCACCCCTCTGACCTGCGGAAACGCAGGCAGGGGGGTCTTTTTGTCTCGATTTCCGTGTTGACGCGTCAGCACGGGTGGGGTGCAAAGCGTCGGGGGAGAGAGGGGCTGGATCCCCCGGTATTCGTCAGAGGGCCGGGTGCTGGCCGCCTTGCCGTTTCCTACTCGTTTGACACAATGGACTGTATGTCCGAGGAGACGTACGGCATTGGTGAGGGTCCGGCGACACGGGTGAGTCTGTCGTTGCCGGAGGGGACGGCGGAGGCGATCCGCGCGCGGGTCGGCAAGCGGGAGTTCTCCGCGTTCATCACGGCCGCAGTCGAGCGTGAGCTGCGTGGTCAGATCCTGGACGAGTACTTGGCCGACTACGAGCGGCGCGAGGGCCCGGTCTCGGAGCGGGCTCAGGACCGGGCGCGGAAGGTCTTCGACGAGGTGTTCGCCGGGGAAGAGCAGTGGCCCGCGGCAAGCTGAGTCACGAGGGGACCTTGGTCCTGGACAGCGAGGGACTGTCCAAGCTCCTGGCCGATGACGAGCCGGTGGTCGCCCTGGTCGCCGAGGCGCGGCGGCGAGGCATGGATGTGGTGATCTGCGCGCTCACCATCATCGAGGCCGTCCACGCCCGCACCGACAAGGCCCGGCTGCGGTGGCTGCTGTCCGGGCTGCGGGTCGTCGCGGTGGGGGACGAGGAGGCGAAGGCGGCCTCGGCGCTGCTGATGGCGGTCGGCCTGCACGGCCACAAGTACGCCATCGACGCGGCCGTTGCCGAAACGGCCCTGCGGCAGCAGCGGCCGGTGGTGATGCTGACCTCGGATATCGACGACATGACCAAGCTGTGTGGTGATCGGGTCCGTCTCGTCGCAGTGTGAACGGGCCGTCAATGCAGGTGACTTCGCTCCGAACTACTGGCTGTCGCTGCTCGCATCGGCAGTCATCTGCACGGAGCGGTACGGGGTGCTCGTTTCACCGGTGCCCATGACGAATGCGGGCAGCAGTTCGGTGGCGAGTGCGCAGCGCCGTACGAGGCGGTGAACTCTCCATCCAGCTTCTCCGCCTCGAGGCCAGCCGCGGCTGAGTACGACGCTCACACGTCGTTGCTCGGTGTAAGGGCACAGTTTCAGCCAGCTCTGAGATGCACTATCTTAGTGATCACCCGGGGGGGGAGAGAGTCATGTCATTGGTCAGTCGCACCACGTCAGACGCCTTTCGTCGCAGTAGCACGGGCTCCTGCCGTGTCACGTGTTGTCGTTACCACCGCCTTTGTCACGAGCAGCTTGTGACGCCGTGCCACGAGCCCGCGCCCCACGGGTGAGTCCGCCCGAAAGACTCGATCAACAGCTCACCATCGTGTCCCTCGTGGCCTGATCATCACTCCCACCTCGTTCGGGCCGTGACGGCACCGCGAGGCGTCGGCGCCCCATCGCAAGTTCCTTGGCCCGCCCGGCCCGTCGACACATAGATGCATTCACCATGAAACGCGCAGCGGTGCCGAAAGACACCTCTTGGAGGTTCGTATGTCCTCTGCCCTAGCTATCCGCCTCACAGGTTCGTCGGAGATCGACGGGGTATCGAGAGCGACGAATGCCCGCGAACCCGCTCCCTCGAGACCCGCGCGGCACACGACCGCTCCTCGTGTGCTCGTCGCCGACCGGGACCCCCTCGCACGGCACGTCATCAGCACGACTCTGCGCGGCAGTGGCCAGGTGCAGTCCATCGTCGCCATCGACGCCAGTCGGCCGCTACGCGAGTGGCAGCTCGACCGGGCGGACTTGGTGCTGTTGTCCGTCAGCCCTGGTGACGAAGTCGGCCGACAGGCGCGGGCGCTCGTGGGCAGGGGTGCACGGGTACTGCTGTTGGGCGCCCGGTGGGCCGACCGGGACATCGATGCCGCGCTTGCCGCCGGCGTCGCAGGACTGCTCACCAAGGACACCAAGCCGGACCGGCTCGCCTTCGCCGTCGCCGCGGCGGCCGTGGGCTACACCCTCTTCAGCCCGGGACTGATCTCCTCCGCCACGCCGTCCCAGCCCGGACGGCCGAAGGCGGCAACCGATCCCGAGCAACACATACACGGCCTGTCCGACCGTGAGTTCGAGGTCCTCTCCTTGCTGGCGACTGGCAGGTCAACCACCGAGGTCGCCGGTCTGCTGGACATAACGTCCGCGACCGTCAAGAGCCACGTCTCCCATATTCTCGGGAAACTGAAGGTTCGCAACCGGGTGGAGGCTGTACTGCTGTTCCAGCAGACAGCCTCCCACCACGGCCTCAGCGAGTGGCCGGAACAATGACCGCGGGATCCACAGAGCGCTGGCCGAGCCGCCGGTTCACCGCAGAGACCACCGCCTTGACGTACGCCTGGGTGGGGTGACCGTCGATGCCGGCTCCCCACAGCTCCTCGCCGTCCACCAGACACTCGGCGTAGACGGCGGTGGTCGGGCGCATGCCATCGTCGATCGGGTGGCCGGTGGTCTGAAGCACCGTCACCCGGGCCAGCGACGACAGGGCTTCGGCTGCCGCTTCGGCCGGTCCGGAACCCGTGCCGCTCAGCACCACTGACTCACCGTCAACGCGCGCTTCGAGGGTGAGCCGGCATGTGCCGTCGGCGGCCGTGGCGGTACTGTATCCCAGCACCGTCACCCGGCCCCATGGGTTGTCGTAGCGCTCGAGGTAGGTGTCGGAGAACAGGAACCAAATGTCCTCCGGTGTGGCCTCGCCGCCGCGCAGGTCGGTGTACTGCTGCACGGTGCGGGAGAACTCGATCTGCATCCGACGCGGCACGTCGAGGTGGTGGTCGTTGCGCAGCACGTAGGCCACGCCGCCCTTGCCCGACTGGGAGTTGACGCGGATGACGGCCTCGTAGGAGCGGCCGACGTCGCGCGGGTCGATCGGTAGGTACGGCACACCCCACTCGGTCTGGTTCACGGGCGTGCCCTGGGCTGCGGCTCGGGCCTCCAGCGCCTCGAAGCCCTTCTTGATGGCGTCCTGGTGGGATCCCGAGAAGGCCGTGTAGACCAGGTCGCCGGCGTACGGGTGACGTGGGTGGACCTCCATTTGGGTCAGGCGCTCCACGCTGCGGCGCACCTCGTCGATCCGGGAGAAGTCGATCTGCGGATCGACGCCCTGGGAGAACAGGTTCATGCCCAGGGTGACCAGGTCGACGTTGCCGGTGCGCTCGCCCTGGCCGAACAGGCAGCCCTCGATCCGGTTGATGCCAGCCATCACCGCCAGTTCGGCAGCGGCGACCGCGGTGCCCCGGTCGTTGTGCGGGTGGGCGGACAAGCACACGTACTCGCGCCGCGGCAGGTTACGCGACATCCACTCAATGCGGTCCGCGTAAGTCGAGGGGGTGGAGCGCTCGACGGTCGCCGGCAGGGCGTAGACGATCTCGCGGCCCTCCTCGGGCTGCCATAGGTCCATCACCGCCCCGCACACTTCCAGGGCGAAGTCCAGCTCGGTCTCGGTGAACATCTCCGGGCTGTACTGATAGCCGAAGACTGTCTCGTCGCCCAGCAGCTTCTCGGCGTAGGCCATTACCAGGCGGGTGCCGTCCACCGCGATCCGCTTGATCTCCTCCTTCCCGGCGCGGAAGACCACGTCGCGGAAGAGCGGCGCCGTCGCGTTGTACAGGTGCACGGTGGCGCGGGGCGCACCGACCAGCGACTCCAGGGTCCGTTCGATGATCTCTTCACGGGCCTGGGTGAGGACGGTGATCGTCACGTCCTCCGGTATAGCGTCCTCTTCGATGATCTGGCGCACGAAGTCGAAGTCGGTCTGCCCCGATGCGGGAAAGCCGACCTCGATTTCCTTGTAGCCCATGCGCACCAGCAGATCGAACATCTCCCGCTTGCGGGCCGGGGACATGGGGTCGATCAGCGACTGGTTGCCGTCCCGCAGGTCGGTGGAGAACCAGCGCGGCGCCTGCGTGATCCGCCGTTCCGGCCAGGTGCGGTCAGGCAGGTCGATCGCCTCGTACGGGCGGTAGCGGTGGGCAGGCATCCCGGAAGGGCGCTGTCGGACGGTTGCGGCGGTCACGGGTGTGGCACGGCCGTGCAGGGATGATGAGGGCAGAGCGGTCACTTCGGGTCCTCCCAGGGAAAGGGGCCGATCGGAAGGGGACGTGTCACAGCCGGGCCATCGCGGCGCTGATGCGGTCCACTGCCTCTTGCAGCACCTGTGGTGCGGAGGCGAATGACAGCCGGACAAGGCCCTCGCCGCCGGGGCCGAACGCAGGGCCGGGAGTGACGGCGACCTTCGCCTCGCGCAGCAGCCAGGCAGTGAACGAAGCTGCGTCGGGGAAACCGGTGCCGGTGACGTCGCACAGGACGTACAGCGCGGCGTCCGGACGCGCACAGACCAGCCCGGGTACCTGGTTCAGGCCGTCCACCAGCAGGTCGCGGCGGGCAGCGTAGGCAGCGGTCATCCGCTCGATGTCCTGCTCCGGGCCGGTCAGTGCGGCGAGGCCGCCGCGCTGTACGAATGATCCGGCGCATCCGACGGTGTGCTGCTGCACCTTGAGCATCTCGGCGGAGACGTCCTGGGGCGCCGCGACGTATCCGAGCCGCCAGCCGGTCATCGCGTAGCCCTTGGAGAATCCGTTGACCGTCACGGTGCGCTCGGCCATACCCGGCAGCGTCGCGAGGCTGATGTGCTCGCCCCGGAACCGCACCTTCTCGTAAATCTCGTCGGCGATCACGAACAGGTCGTGATCGGCGGCGCTGCCGGCGATCGCCTCGGCCTCTTCCGGGGTGAGGACGTTGCCAGTGGGGTTGTTGGGGTTGTTGATCAGGATGGCCCGGGTGTTCGGGGTGATGTACGCCTCGAGCGCCTCACGGGTGATCCGGAAGCGGTCGGCGGCCGCCATAGGGGCGAACACCGGGCGGGCACCGGCGAGGTGGGCCATCGCGGTGTAGCTGACCCAGCTCGGCGTGGGCACCAGCAGCTCGTCGCCGGGGCCGAGCAGGGTCATGACGGAGATGAACAGGGCGTGCTTGGCCGACGGGGTGACGATCAGCTGCTGGGCCGGGTTGACCTGCAGGCCGTTGTCCTTCAGCAGCTTGTCGCTGATCGCCTCCAGCAGCTCGGGCAGTCCGCGGCTGGGCGTGTAGTGGGTGAATCCGGTGCCGAGGGCGTCCTTGGCCTCGGCGGTGATGTGATCGGGAGTGGCGAAGTCCGGTTCTCCACCGCCCAGGTCGATGACGGACTCGCCCTGGGCGCGCAGCTCGGCCGCCAGGTCGAGGATCGCGTAGGTCGGTGACTTCTCGATCAGGGAGAAGCGGGAGGCAACGCGGGACGACATGGGTGGGCTCTTCCTTCCGGGGTGCCGCCCGCGCGCGGACGCGGACGGCAGGCGGGTGACGGTTGCTCAGTCGGCCACGAGGCCGCGGATCCCGTTCAGCCACGCGTCGGCGTGCACATCGGCCGCTGCGTCGTCCCGGAAGGCGTAGGTCTTCAGAAGCCAGCGGGTCTTCGCCCGGACCGGGTCGAGGATTTCGATCTTCTCCCGGCTGTGCATGCCGTCCTGGTTGGCCAGCACGAACAGGTCGCCGGTGAGGATGCGGTGGCGCTGCTTGTGGGCCTTGGCCAGCGCGTCCTTGAGCGCGATGATCGCGTCGCGGGCCTCCACCGGGGCGTCGGACGCGACGGTCGTCGTGGTGTCCATGTAGCGGAAGCTGTGGTGGCCGTAGAGGATCGGGTGCTTCTCCGACTCGGTCAGCTCGCTGTTGTGCTCGCGGGAGAAGACGTCGAACGCCGTGACGAAATACGGCTCGCGCAAGGTGGCCTGCTGCGCTTCGTCGAGGTGCTCCAGCAGGGCTGTACCGTCCACGTAGCCGGTGTAGATGACGTCGTCCGGGCAGCGCATGCCCAGCAGCGAGATGTAGTCGGCGCGCACCGGATGGGCTGTGCGGTCGTTGTGGAAGTACAGCTCGCTGTCGCTGTAGCCCGTGAACAGGCCGTCGAAGCGGTTGTAGGCCACGACGTCGGTGAAGAAGTCACCGCGGTTACGGGCGTAGGCGAGCAGCGGCGTGCCCATGAGCTGGTTGAACAGCTCCAGCAGGGCCTCGCCGACGAAGATTGTCTTCTTGGCGTGCTTGTCACTGACCGGGTCGTCGTTGTCGAGCAGCGGGATCTCCGCGTCGATGGGGACGTTGCGCAGGACATGAGCCTGGGACGTGCCGGAGAGCCGCTCCTGCCGGATGCGGGAGCAGACCTCGGTGAAGAAGGCCGGGACCCGGCCCTGGTCGATCACATCCGCCACCGCGCGGGAGAAGGCAGGGTAGTCCTCGTAAGGGTGCTTGCCGATCCCGTCCAGCAGGTTGTACAGCGCGTCGCGCTCCGCCTGGCTCAGGGAGTAAATGGGTTGCATCGCTCGCTTTCCTGATTGTGTCAGCCGCACTTTCAGGGCTGATGGCCGTGCAGAGTCAGAATTTCGGAATGCATTCTTGGAGCGCCCGCATGAGGTAGTCAACGGGGATCATTCAAAAGTGGAAAGGCTGCTGGAGAAGGTGGAGGGGCCCTCCACCGCTCCCCTTCTTTGTGAGGAGCGAAGAACCGGAGGGTGGCATTCTTCCATTACCGTCACCGACGGATATGAATGCCGTGCATGAAACTTCCGATCGAGAGGGTGCCGTGAAACTGACGCAGTGTGCCGCGTTCGTCGCCGTTGCCGAGACGGCGAGCTTCACCCGCGCCGCGCAGCGGCTGGGCATCAGTCAGTCCGCCGTCAGCCACGCGGTGTCGGCGCTGGAACGGGAACTCGGGATCACTCTGATGGACCGGGGGCGCGCCGGCACGGTACTGACCGTGGAGGGTCAGCAGGTGATCCGGCACGCTCAGGCTGTGGTGCACCATGCCGATCTTGTGGTCAGCCGGGCCCGCGGGTCGCAGGCGACGGACGGCAAGCTGCGCGTGGGCGCGAGCCCCGGCTTCGCCTCCCGGCTGCTGCCCCGGTTGATAGCCGACATCGCCGCCCACCACCCGGGGCTGCAGGTCGCCGTCCGCGAGGGCAGCGACCTGCAGATCGGTCGTTGGCTGCGTGAGGGTGGCGTGGACGTAGGCATCGTCCACGCCACCCCGCCCGAGCTGACGGCGGCGCCCCTGGTGCGCGAGGCGATGTGCGCCGTGGTGGCCCAGGACCACCCGCTGGCCGGTGCCGACGCCGTCAGCTGCGAGCAGCTGGCGCGAGTACCTCTGATCATCCCGGCCTGGGACCCGGAGGCGGCACAGCGTGTGTTCCGTGGGGCGGGAGTGGAGTTCACTGTCCCGCACCACATCCAGGACCTGACCACTGTGCTGGCCATGGTCGGCGAGGGCCTGGGCGTGGCTGTGCTGTCCGAGCTGGTTCTGCCCGAGGTGCCGCTGAACCTGCGCAGGCTGCCACTGACCCCGGCGGTCTCCCGTCAGCTGTCCGTCGTGGTGGGGGCCGGGGCCGCCGACGAGGGCCGGGCGAGTGCTTTCGTGGCCGCTGCCCGGCGGGTGGCCGCCCGCCGGGCAGCGGCGCATCCTGGGCCGCAGCCTCTCAGGACGTCGTGGTGACCGACAGCATCGGCCTGCGCGTGCGTTCGTAGGCGGCGATCTCCTCCTCGTACTGCAGGGTGTCGCCGATGAGGTCGAGCCCGTTCAGCAACCGCAGGCGCGCCCCCTCCTCCACCTGGAAGGAGACGTCCACCGGCCCGCAGTTCAGGGTCGATGTCACCAGGTCGACGGTGACCTCACGGGTGGGGTCACCGGTAACCAGGTCCCACAGCTCCTCGACGACCTCCTCTGCGACGGTGACCGGCAGCAAACCGTTCATCAGCGCGTTGCCGTGGAAGATATCGCCGAAGCGCGGGGCGACCACTGCCCGGAAGCCGTAGTTCAGCAGCGCCCAGACCGCGTACTCGCGCGAGGAGCCGGTACCGAAGTCCGTGCCCGCGATCAGTACGCTGGCCCCCTGGTGGGCCGGCTGGTTCAGGACGAACTCCGGGTCCGTGCGCCAGTCGGCGAACAGCGAGTCGGCGTGCCCGGTGCGCTCGGAGTGATTGACGAAACGCACCGGGATGATCTGGTCGGTGTCGACGTCACTGCGCCGCAGCGGCACCGCCGTGCCGCGGTGGACGGTGAACTTCTCCAACGGGAGCACTCCTCACAGATCGGCCGGAGCGGCCAGTCGGCCGACGACGGCGGTGGCGGCCGCGACGGCCGGGGAGACGATGTGCGTGCGCGACCCGGCGCCCTGCCGACCCTCGAAATTGCGGTTGTTGGTGGAAGCGGCCCGCTGGCCGGGCAACAGCCGGTCCTCGTTGAGCGCGGCGCACATCGAGCAGCCAGCGGCCGCCCGGAAGTCCGCTCCTGCACGGGCGAAGACATCGGCCAGCCCCTCCTCGACAGCCTGCCTGCGCACGCTCGCCGAACCAGGGACGATCATCAGCTCGACGCCCTCGGCCACCTGTCGGCCGTCGAGGACCTCGGCCACGGCCCGCAGGTCCTCGATGCGGCCGTTGGTGCATGAACCGACGAAGACCACGTCCACGCCCACGTCCCGCAGGGGTGTGCCTGGCGTGAGCGCCATGTACTCCAGCGCCCGGCGTGCCGCGGCGCGCTCCCGTTCGGTGGCGAAGTCGTCGGGCGAGGGGACCGCCTCGTCCAGAGGCACGCTCTGGGCGGGGTTGGTGCCCCAGGAGACGTACGGTGACAAGGCGGAGCCGTCGATGACGACCTCCTTGTCGAAGACGGCGTCCGCGTCGCTGCGCAGCGACGTCCAGTACCGCACAGCCTCCTCCCACGCCTCGCCCTGCGGCATGCCGGGGCGCTCGGCCAGGTAGCGCAGGGTGGTGGCGTCTGGTGCGACCATGCCGGCACGCGAGCCCGCCTCGACCGTCATGTTGCACAGGGTCATCCGGGCCTCCATCGACAACGCCTCGACGGCGGTGCCGCGGTACTCCACGATGTGCCCCTGTCCGCCGGCGGTGCCGATCCGCGCGATGAGCGCCAGCACCAGATCCTTCGCCCCGACCCCGGCGGGCAGCGTGCCGGTGACGGTCACCGCCATGTCACGCGGTCGGCGCATAGGCAGCGTCTGGGTGGCCAGCACGTGCTCGACCTGGCTCGTGCCGATTCCGAAGGCCAAGGCGCCGAACGCGCCCTGCGTCGTGGTGTGCGAATCGCAGCACACGATGGTCATGCCGGGCCGGGTCAGGCCCAACTCCGGGCTGATGACGTGGACGATGCCCTGACGGGGATCACCCATCCGGTACAGCGGGATACCGAAGTCGGCGCAGTTCTTACGCATCAGCTCCGACTGTCGCCGCGCCACCGGATCCTGGATGATCTTGTCGACAGAGACCGTGGGGATGTTGTGATCCTCGGTCCCCAGGGTGAGGCCGGGGCGCCGCACACTGCGCCCGGCGGCCCGCAGGCCTTGGAACGCCTGCGGGGTGTTGACCTCGTGCAGCAGGTGCAGATCGACGTAGAGCAGGTCCTCGCCGCTGACGGTGCGGCGCACGACGTGCTCGTTCCATACCTTCTCGGCCAGGGTCGAGCCCATGGGCGCTCCTCGGGGTCGGATCCTGCGGGTCAGCGGCCGAAGGCCTGGTCGACGGTGGTCACCGTCGCGGTGCGTGCCAGCAGCATGACGGCCGCGTCATGCAGTTCGTCGGTACGGGAGGCAGTCGCGTCCTCCAGCACCTGCACGCGGTAGTCGCGATCGTGCGCCTCGCGAGCGGCTGACATCACCACCAGATCGGTGGAGACGCCGGCCAGCAGCACTGTGTCGATGTCCTGGGCGCGCAGCAGCAGGTCGAGGCTGGTGCCGTGGAAGGGGCTGAGCCGGTGCTTGGACACCAGCACCTCGCCCTCCTTGGGGCGCACCGTCTCGTGTTGCTGGGTGCCCCATGCGCCGAGCAGCAGCCGGCCCTCGTCGCGGCAGGGGGCGAATACCGAAGAGGAGGCGGGCCATTCCGGGTATCCGGCGGAGAACCCGACCGTTACGTGGACGACGGGGATGCCGGCCCCGCGCGCCAGGTCCGCCGCCCGGGCTGCGTTCCGGAGCACCCCGCGGCGGGCCACCTGGTCGGCGTAGCCCTCCCGCGCATAGGTTCCGTCGGGGTGGACCACATCGTTGATGAGGTCCATGATCAAGAGTCCGGGGCGTCCCACGCTTGCGTCTCCGCTGTTGCTGATCCGTTGGTTCAAGATGCAGTGCGATCGTAGCCGCCGAATTCACGGTCCACCATAGATATGAATGACGCTCATGGTGGCATGAGTGAAACGGTGTTGATCTTGCCGTTCGGGCCCACCTATCCTGGCGCCGGGAGACAATCCGGTGCAGCGGTCGGGAGAACTCGGATTCCCCAGAAACTGCATGGAAATGCGCCCTCTGAATTAGGCGGGTGTGTTTGTGCGAGAGAAAATCCACCGGGTCGGCTATGGCTGCACGATTCGATCCGAGAACTCCCCGTAAGAGAGGTCCATCGTGGTGGCGGATTCACACCGCATCGTCATAGTCGGCAGCGGCCCCCGAGGCATGGGGGTGCTGGAACGCCTCGCCGCTCGCCTGGCTGATGGCCCCTCCCTGCCGACGGAGATTTTCCTGGTCGATGCCGTGGAGGTGGGCTGCGGCAGGATCTGGCGCAGTGACCAGCCCGACTGGTTCCTGATGAACACCGTCTGCGGCGAGGTCACCATGTTCTCCGGTCCATCCGACGACGGGCCCGTGCGCCCGGGCGCCGGTCCTTCGCTGGCGCAATGGTGGGAGAGCGTGGACCCGGCTTGCCCCGGGCCGGACGGCTACGCGCCGCGTGCCCTGCACGGCCGGTACATGCGCTACGTGTTGGAGGTCGTCGAGCGGAGCCTGCCGTCGTGGGCCACCCTGCGCCAGGTGACCGGCACTGTCGAGGACGTCGCGCCCACCACCACCGGCGGCTACGACGTCGTGCTGTCGGAAGGCACCCGGCTGGCAGCCGACAAGGTCGTACTCACCACCGGGCACCCCACCCCCGCCCTGACCGGCGCCCAGCAGGAGCTGGCCGAGTTCGCTGCCGCCCGCCCGCACCTGCGCTACATCCGCGGCGACTCCGCCGCCGACATGCCGTTGGACGCGATACCCGCGGACGCGTCCGTGGGCATCCTGGGCATCGGCCTGTCCTTCTACGACATCATGTACGCGCTGACCGTCGGCCGCGGCGGCAAGTTCATCGAGGACATCGACGGCAGCGTCCGCTACGAGCCCAGCGGTGAAGAGCCACTCATGCTCGCAGGCTCGCGCAGCGGTGTCCCGCTGCCGGCCCGGGGACGCAACCAGAAGGCCGCCACCTATAGCTACCGGCCCGCGCTTTTCATCCCGGCCATGGTCAGGGCGCATGTCCCGCAAGGGCCGCTGGACTTCACCCGAGACGTCCGGCCCTGGCTGGAGGCAGAGGTCCACCTCACGTACTTCAGTGCCCTTCTGCGCGATGCCGGCCCCGAGCGGGTGAAGGCGTTCCGGGCCGAGGTGCTCGCCCTGGCCGGGCACGGGGTACCCGATGTCGCGGACGTCGCGGCGCGGCACGGCGTGGTGGACACCACCACGGCGCCGGACCTGGACCGGCTCAGCCGACCGTTCGCCGGGCGCAAGTTCACCAGTGTCGAGGACTTCGACCGGGCGCTGGCCGACGTGATGCGTGTGGACCTGGAGCACGCCGAGCGCGGCAACGTGGGCGACTCGCTCAAGACGTCCCTGGACGTGCTGCGCGATACCCGGTGGGTCATCCGTGAACTGATCGACTACGCCGGGCTGCTGCCGCAGTCGCACCGCGACTTCCTTGCGGACTTCGCGCCACGTCACTCGTTCCTGGCCGCAGGTCCCCCGCGAGTGCGGGTTCGGTATGCGCTCGCCCTGATCGAGGCCGGCCTGCTGCGTGTCGTGGGCCCCGACACACGCTTTGTCGGCGATGCCGAGGCCGATGCGTTCGTGATGTCCTCCCCTGCGGTGGCCGGTTCGGCGGTCACCGCCGACATCCTCATCGATGCCCGCATCCCCAACCCGGATGTGACGCGGGACCCCTCGCTGCTGACGCGAAACCTGCTGCGGCGGGGGATGTGGACGGAGTTCGTCAACGGCTCGGGTGCTGCGGCGTTCCCTACGGGCGGTGTGGCCGTCACCACCAGCCCGTTCCACCCGCTGGACATCGAGGGCCGCCCCGACGGCGGGATGTGTGTGCTGGGCGTACCGACTGAGCACACCCGCTGGTTCACCCTCGCCGGCAGCGGCCGCCCCGGTGCCTGGAACGAGTGGACCCGCGATGCCGACACCGTGGCCGCCAGCGCCCTGGCGTCCCCCACGCACGCAGCGACTGCCAAGGAAGGGCAACCGGCATGACCGATACGATCACGGACCACACCGTTCAGGAACGTTCCATCACAGTGCTGCGGGCGCTGCTGACCGAGGCCGGACGGGCAGCTCTGGAGTGGAACACCTGGAGTGAGCCGGGACGCTCCGGTGGGGTGGACATCCTCCCCCTGTACGCCACCGAGGCCCCGCAGAACGCCACCGCATTCCTCGTCCGCTTCGCTCCGGGCGCCCACGGGGACTTGCACGAACACCTCGGCCACGAGCTGATGTTCGTGCTGGAGGGCGAGCTGATCAACGACAACGGCGACCGCTACCGCGCCGGTGACCTGGTGATCGAGCCACCGGGCAGCGTGCACCGGGTACGGACGGAGACCGGCGTCACCGCTCTCGGCGTGCGCCAGGGCCCCACGGTCTCCCGCGAGACCGCCTGACCTCGGCTCCCCGCTTTTCCAGGCTTCCCACCAACGGGGCCCCGTCGCGCGACGGGGCCCCGTTGGCGTGCGTACCAGCGGCGTACGGGTCGTCAGTCGGCCACGGTGACCGCGAAGGACTCGGCCAGCCCGCGCCGTCCCCTGTCAGTGAGGTGGACCACGCGCGGGGAGACGCCGTAGCGCAGCCAGCCCAGCGTGAAGAAGCGCGCGGTCACTTCGGCGCCCAGAGCGCCGGCGAGGTGGTGGCGCTGCTCGCTCCAATCCACGCAGTACCGCACCGTGGGGCGTCGGGCGCCGGACAGCCTGTCGACGTCGACCCCGAAGGCGCGGAAGCGCTCCGCGCCGTCCGGGGTCAGCCGGTACTCGACGTCTTTGCCGTAAGACGCGGGCCGGTCGGCGATGGTGCGCGGGGCTGTACCCGTCGTGTGGCCGGTCAGCAGCTCCTGGTCGAGGAATGCCCCCATGAGCGCCACACCCAGTGAACCGGCCAAGTGGTCGTAGCAGGTGCGTGACCGGCGCAGGGCGTTCTCCCGGCTGCTGACGCGCAAGGATGTGACGGGGGTCGTGTCGCTCGGAGCGATGACGGCAAGTGCTTCCAGGGCGACGGCCACTTCCGGGCTCGCCAGGCGGTAGTAGCGGTGGCGCCCCGAGTGTTTGACCAGGACGAGCCCTGCCTCGACGAGCTGCCCGAGGTGGACGCTCGCGGTCGCCACGCTGACGCCGGCCTCGGCCGCCAGCACGCTGGTTGCCAGCGGACGCCCATCGCACAGTGCCTTGAGCATCCGGGCCCGGGAGGCGCTGGCGAACAGCCGGGCAGCCCGTGCCGGGTCCGGCTCGCGCATCACTTCCTTCATGATCAGGAGCTTACATTCACACTTTGGCAGGGCACTAAGCATTCGGCGCCGAGTATCGTCGCCATGAGTACTACGACAGACCCGGTCGCCGTCGCGCCAGCCGCGCAGGAGCGGCTGTCCTGGCCGCCTCTCATCGCGCTCAGCCTCGGCTACTTCCTGGTGATGCTCGACGTCACCGTCGTCACCGTGGCTGTTCCCACCATCCGGGAGTCCGTCGGAGCCAGCACCTCCGCCATGGCCTGGGTCGTGGACGGTTACAGCACTGTTTTCGCCGGTCTGCTGCTCCTCGGAGGCGGGCTCGGCGACCGCCTGGGCCACCGCAAGGTGTTCCTCACCGGCCTCGGCGTTTTCACCGTGGCCTCCGTCGGCTGCGGCGTGGCCACCAATGCCGCCACGTTGATCGCCTCCCGGCTGTTGCAGGGCGCCGGCGGCGCTCTGTTGGTTCCCACCTCCCTGGCGCTGCTGGCCGCGGCGTACCCGGAGCGGGCCGCGCGTGCCAAGGTCATCGGTGTCTGGGGCGGTGTCGCCGGTGTCGCCTTCGCTGCCGGACCGCTGGTCGGCGGCCTGCTCGTGGGCGGCCTGAACTGGCGCACCGCTTTCTGGATCAACGTGCCGATCGCCTTCCTCGGCATGTGGCTGACCGTGAAGTACGTGCCGTCCCCCAAGGCGCGCACCGGTGGACGCAGCCTGGACCCGCTTGGTCAGGTACTCGGCATCGTTGGCCTGACTGCGCTGGCCGCCATGCTCAACGAAGCGGGCACCAAGGGCTGGTCCTCGCCGGTCGTGCTGGGCGCCCTGGCCGTCAGCGTCGTCGCGCTGGGCCTGTTCCTGCTGGTCGAGCGCCGTCTCGAGACCCGCGCCGAAGACGGGAAGGCCCCGCTGCTGCCCCCCTCGCTCTTCCGCTCCCCCGGCTTCTCCTCCTCTGCGGCCGTCGGCGTCCTGCTGAACCTCGGTTACTACGGCATGCTCTACCTGTCCACGCTGTACCTGCAGAACGAGCGCGGGTACGACGCCCTGGGTGCCGGCATCGCCCTGCTGCCGACCGTGTGCATGGCCGTCGTGGCGGCCCCCCTCTCCGGCCGCCTCACCGCACGGTACGGACCGTACGTCCCCATGACAGCAGCCCTGCTGCTCGGATCCGTCGGCTTTCTCGGCTGGCTGTTGGCGGGACCGGACACCCCGTACTGGGTATTGCTTTTCGCCCTGATCACCACCGGCCTGGCCACCCCGACCACGGTCCCGGCCGCGACCGCCGCCATCGTTCAGGCCGCCCCGGACGAGAGTGCCGGTGTGGCGTCGGCGGTGTTCAACGTGGCGCGGCAGATCGGCAACGCCGTGGGCGTGGCTCTCTTCAGCACCCTCACCGCGGCCTCGGGCGACCTCGTGCCTGGCCTGCACACCGCGGCTGTCATCGCCTCCGCGGCGTTCTTCGTCGGAGCCCTGCTGGCGCTGTCCTCCTGGCGGGCCGCGAAGCAGCGGGCCGCCGCTTCCTGACCTTCCTGTCACCCAGGGCCTTCCCCAAGGACTTTCTCCAAGGAGCATCACCATGACTGTACGCATCGCCATCAACGGCTTCGGTCGCATCGGGCGCAACGTCGCCCGCATCATCCTCGGGCGGCCCGACGTGGAGATCGCGGCCGTCAACGACCTCACCGACCCCGCCCTCCTTGCTCACCTGCTGCGTTACGACTCAGTGCACGGCCGTCTGGAGCAGCCGGTCGCCGCCGGGGACGACTGCCTCGTCGTCGACGGCCGGACCGTCCCCGTGCTGCGCCGCAAGGACCCTGCCGACCTGCCCTGGGGCGAGCTCGGCATCGACGTCGTGGTGGAGTCCACCGGCGTGTTCACCGACGGCGCGGCCGCGACTGCCCACCTGCGGGCCGGCGCGCGCCGGGTCCTGATCTCCGCGCCCGCCACCAACGTGGACCTCACCGTCGTTCTCGGCGTCAACGACGGCGACTTCGACGGCTCCCAGAAGATCGTCTCGAACGCCTCCTGCACGACCAACTGCGCCGCCCCCATGGCCAAGGTGCTGCACGAAGCGTTTGGCGTGCGGCGCGGCATGATGAACACCGCGCACGCCTACACCAGCGACCAGCGCCTCCACGACGCCCCCCACCGCGACTTCCGCCGGGCGCGGGCCGCTGCAAGCAACATCATCCCCACCTCCACCGGCGCCGCCCGGGCCATCGGCCTGGTCCTGCCGGAGCTGGCCGGCCGCCTGGACGGCCTTGCCATGCGCGTGCCGGTCGCCGACGGCTCGATCGTGGACCTGACCGTTGAGGTCGAGCGCTCCGTCACCGTCGAGGAGGTCAACGCGGCCTTCGCACGGGCCGCCGATGGCCCGTTGAAGGGCATCCTCACCTTCAGCGAGGAGCCGCTCGTCTCCACCGACATCCTCGGCACCGCCGCCTCGTGCACCTTCGACGCGCAGCTCACCATGGTCAGCGACGACGGCCACGGCGGTTCCCTGGTCAAGGTCGTCGGCTGGTACGACAACGAGTCCGGCTTCTCGCACCGCACCGTCGACATGGTCCGCCTGCTTGGCGCCGCCTGACCGGCCCTACAGCGCTCACTGGCTGGCCTCCCGCGTCGCACCGAGCCCAGGCATAGGGGTCTCGAGTCGGCATCAGGGTCATGGATTGGGTGCGTTCCAACGCGGCGCGTTTGCCCAGGATGTCCTCGCCCACCAAGCCCGGGCCGTCGGAGGGGGCGTGGTGGGGCAGGTTGACGTGCGTGAACCCAGGCCCTTGGCACGGTGGTGACTGCCGACTTTCACGGTGGCTACCGGACGCCCGTCGTAATCGCCCGAGGAGCATCGACGGCGTTATTTGCTCCAGCGTTGACTATCTTCGGGTCACGAAAGCCGAACACTGAGGGGCCATAGTGCGGTTGGCGCTTGAGTTGGTTCGCTAGTGCAATGATCGGTGGCCCTGTGTTGACGTGTCAGCACGCCCCCCGGATGGAACGGGATCGAGCGGGATTCAACAGGATGGAAACGGGCCCTATTGTCCGAGTCTCCGGCGTTTCCGCAGGTCGGAAAGGTAACGATTTCGGGTTCGACTCCCCTAGGCTCCACCCATCGAATGCCCTCTGACCTGCGGGAACGCCGTGTCGGAGGGCATTTTCGCGTTCCGTGGGAGCCGCTGTGGGGCCGGGGCGGACGGCTCCCTGCCCCGCTTCCTGTCGCCGCCGGTGCCCGGGGCGGTCCGCCGGGCGCTCGACGCGTGCGGCGCCGGGAGCGGTGCCTTTGCCGGGGCGAGGCGGCCGCGGCCGGGCGGCGGCCTTCGTGTCGTCCTGCCGTCCTGCCGTCCTGCCGCCCTGTCGTCCTGCCGCGGTGGCGGGGACGGCCGGGCCCGTCCCGCAGCGGAGTGGTGCGTTCCTGTCGCCTCGGCTTTCCGGCCTGTCCCCTTTCCGGCCTGTCACCGGGAATAGTCACTCGCGGCCCAGTACGATCCGTCGTCATCCGTCGTCCGGTGAAAGAACGTTGAGGGCGATTCCCGGAATTCCCTGGAGGAATGGTGACCACCTTTCGCACTCCTGCCGTGCTCGCCGCTTCGTTCTGCGTCATGGCGTTTTCCCCGCAACAGCCCGGGGCCACGACGGAAAGGCACAAAGAGCGGCGGGTGCCCGAAGCGGTGGCGTGCACGCTCAACGGTTCGGGGACCTTCGCGGACAAGGCGAACCCGAATCAGGGGCTGACGTCCCTCACGCCGCGGACGGTGGACGTCACCGCGTCGAGCGAGGGGTCCTGCCAGGATCTGCGCCCCGACAAATCGGCGACCGGCGGCCACTCCATCGTCAAGCGTTCGGTGACGGCCACCGGGTCGATGACGAACTCGACCTGTGTCCTGGCCAACGGGAATCTGACCATTGACGTCACATGGACGCTCGACGACAACTCGACCGTCAAGGGCAGCAACACCCTGACCATCGCGAACGGGAACTTCCTGAAACCGGTTCCCGGTACGGGCAAAGGGGTCAGCGGACTGCTCAGCGGTGTCTCGATCCAGACCAATATGGTCATGACGGATGTCGCCGCCGACACCGCGGCCTGCAACTCCACAGAGGGCCTGAAGAAATACAGCTACACGATCCAGGTCGACGTTCTCCAGTCGTAGCGTTGTCAGGAGCCGCCATGCCGATCACTCCGCGCGTACCCGGCCCGCCCCCGGCCCCCGCCGTGGGCGCCGGGGTCCGCCGGGGGACCGCCTCGGATCTGCGGCAGGCCGTCCAGGTGCTGGCGGAGGCCTTCGCGGACGATCCCGTGGCCCGGTGGCAGTTGCCCGATCCCGGGCGCAGGGCGGCTGTGCTGCCCGCGTTCTTCGCGTTCTTCGTCGGTGAAGCACTGCGTGTGGACGGGCTGCTGGTCGCGGGCGATCTGGCCGGGGTGCGGCTCTTCTCCCCTCCGTGCCGCGCGCCCGCCGGCGAGGCGCAGGACGCGCCCGCCCACGCGGCACGGAAAGCGGACTTCGAGCGGGCTCTGCGCGAGCGGACCGGCGAGGACGCGCACCGCACTCTCCAGCTGTTCCGTCTCCTGGACGCCCGCCGTCCTCGTCACACGCCGCACTACCACCTGGTGTTCAGCGCTGTCCGCCCGTCCTTGCGGGGAAGGGGGATCGGCACGGCGACCCTGCGCCACGTCCTGCGCCGGGCCGACCGGGAGCGGGTGGGCGTCTATGTGGAGTCCAGCACCAGGCGCAGCCAGCGGCTGGTCCTGCGCCACGGATTCGTACCGCTGCCGGTGCTCTCCCTCCCCGGCGGTCCGTGCCTGCATCCCTCCTGGCGGGCTCCGGTGACGTGACCGCTCCCGAGCGGCCGGGTGCCGACCGCCGGCTCGACGCCTTGCTGGAGATCACGCCGGTGCCGGCGTGCGGCGCTGCGGAGGACGCCCGGCTGCTGCACGAGCACAGCGAGCGGCTGAGGCGGCTGCGCCGTACTTTCCTGGGCCATCCCGTGAACCTCGAATTCGACTACCGCCCCTTCGGCGGCATGCTCGACGTGCTGTGGAACACCGTGGGGGATCCCGGTGCGCCCGACACCGCGCGGACCGACCGGCAGCCCTTCGAACGCCCTGTGGTGCGTTTCCTGGCCGGGCTCGCCGGGGCGGATCCCGCGCACGTCTACGGATACGTCACCAGTGGCGGCGCCGAGGGCAACTTCTTCGGCATGTACCTGGGGCGGCGGCGACTGCCCGACGCGCCGCTCTACTACAGCGCCGCGGCCCACTACACGGTGGAACGCACCGCCGAACTGCTGCGCATGGACGCCGTCCGTGTCCCCTGCCGCAGGGACGGCGGCCTCGACACCCGGGCGCTGCGGGCCGCCTGCGGTGCCAGAGCGGGGAGAGGGGCCGTGGTCGTCGCCACCGTGGGCACCACCATGCTCGGCGGCGTCGACGATCTGCCGGCCGTCCGCGCCGCCCTCGCCCCGGCGGGAGAGATCCACCTCCATGTCGACGCGGCCCTGGGCGGGCTCCTCGCCGCCTTCTCGCCCCACCGGCCCCCCTGGGGTTTCGAGTCGGGTGCCGACACCCTGACCGTCAGCGGGCACAAGCTCATCGGCACCCCGGTGCCCTGCGGCATCGCCATGGCCCGCGAGCACCTGGTGCCGCGTCGCGGACCGTACGACTACCTGGGGGCGACCGACGCCACCCTGGCCTGCTCGCGCAACGCCCTGACCCCCATGCTGCTCTGGTACGCCCTGCGCCGGCTCGGCTCCCGCGGCCTGGCAGCACGGGTGCGCCGCTGCCTGGCCACCGCGGACTACGCCTGCGAGCGGCTGGCCGCGCTCGGCCGGCGCCCGTGGCGCCATCCGTCCTCCGCCACCGTGGTCTTCGACCGCCCGCCGGCGCACGTGTGCCGCCGATGGCACCTGGCCACCAGCGGAAACCTCGCCCATCTCGTGGCCATGCCGCACGTCACCCGGGCCATGATCGACAGCTTCTGCCGTGACCTGTGAACCGGTGGCACTCGCGGAACGGGGCCACAAGAAGGCGGAACGGGGCCACAAGAAGAGCAAGAAAACAAGTCCACAGAAAACCAGTGGTCCTGCATACCTGTCACAGCGGCCCGGGTAGACGGGAGGGGAAGTGGTCGCAGAACCCGGTGAGTGACCGGGCTCGCCCTGTGCATTCGGGCCGTCCGCATCACCGGAGTCGTCGGCGAGTTCTGGGGTGGGGGCTGCCGCCATGCTCTTCGCTGTCGTTTCCGGCCCGCGCCGGAACGTACCCGCCGTCGCCGTGGTCCTCTCGGCGCTCGGGCTGGTGCTGCTCCTGTCGTCCGGCGCACCGGCGCGGGCCGCTGTGCCGAGTTGCAGAGTGGGCGCCTACGTCGCGGCGATCTACGACGTGGACCCGGGGCACAACGCGTTCTCCGCCCGGCTCGACGTGTGGTCACTGTGCCCGCGGGCCGACCTGGACCCGATTCCCAACATGCTGTTCTCCAACGGCTACGAGCCGGCCAAGAGCAATCCGGTCACCACCACGAGCAAAGGTGTCTACCGGCATCTGACCGTCGTCGACGGAAAATTCCGCCAGGGCTGGAACCTGAAGGACTTCCCTTTCGACCGGCACGACATCGACATCGTGTTCACCTCGTCGCGCGACGACTCCCAGTTCCGCTTCGAGGCGGACGACCGCAACTCCGCCTACGACAGCGGGACGTCCGTACCCGGCTGGAAGGTCACCGGTATGCGCCTGGCCGTCCTGGACCACAGGTTCGTGACCAATTTCGGGGATCCCACGCTGCCGCCCGGCAGCGGCATCGGCTACAGCAGGCTGAACGTGCGGATCTCCCTGGAACGCGACGTCGCCTTCACGCTCTTCTGGCAGCTGATCAGCCCGATCGTGATGGTCTTCGTGATCACCTCGCTGACCTTCCTGCTCAGCGATCCCAACGCCAACTTCTTCCAGAGCCGGCTCGGTGTGCTCGGTGCCTCCGTGTTCACGGTGCTGCTCAGCATGAACAAGGTGGACGCGAGCCTTCCCCCCGACAGCGGCCTGAACCTGATCGACGAACTGCATCTGCTGGTGCTCGGCTACGTCCTGCTCGGTGTGTGCATCGCCGTGGCGGGCTGGCTCATGGTGGTCAGGGGATACGCGGAGGCGACGATCCGGCGGCTGAGCCGGGCCGGGTTCGTGAGCGGCATGGTCGGCTGCGCCGGGGGCGGTGTCCTGCTGACCCTGGTGACGGCCTCCGGCTACTGAAGCGGCCCGGCTCCGGCACCGCAGGCGCGGTGCCGGAGCCGGGCCGGTGTTCCGCCCCGCCGCCCCGTGTCAGGGCCGGTCCTCCCCCTCCCGGGAGGTCTCCGCCTCGGCCTGCTTCGCGCGGACCTCCGGGTCGAGGGAGGAGGCGTCGGAGACCTCGGTGGGGGCCGGGGGTTCGAAGAGCCAGTCGGGGTTGGCCTGCTTGTCCCACCACTTCCAGGCGGCGTAGGCGCCGCCCGCGAGCAGGCCGAGGAGCGTGACGCGGCGCAGCGCGCGTCCCGTACGGCACCTGCGCTCGCGGCGCCGGACGAGCCTGTCGATGTCCGCGGCGGAGACCTGGCCGCGCAGGGCCGCGAGGGCGGCGGTGCCGCGGGCGACGGCCTCGTCGCGCACGGGTTCGGCGGCGGCACGGGCCTGCGCGACCCTGGGCGCGGTGTACTCGGCGGCCTGCCGCGCGGCCTCGCGGGTGCGGGCCGCGGCCCGGGTGGCGGCGGCGTCGACCTTCGGGGGCAGGGAACCGCGGGCGTGCTCGATGCGGGGATGGAGGTGCGCGTCGTACTGGCAGCGGGCCTGGTGCGCCGCTTCGACGACCTTGGGCGCGAGCCTGGTGCGGGCCTCGTGGGCGTAGTGCACAGCGGTGTCCTTGGCCGTGCCTGCGTAGGGAGCCACCACTTCCGCCGCGTGCCGCACGCTGTCCTTCGCGGTGATGGTCGCGGCGCGCACGCTGTCCTTGCGGGTCACGGGAGTCCTCCTCGGTGCCGTGTGTCTGTGTCGCCTTTCCACCCAGGGAAAAATCATGCCTTCTGCCAGGTGGTCCGGCACGTGCGGGCGGGCATCCGGGTCACGCGGCGGGAGGCGCCCCGCGCGCGGCGGGCGACCCGGGGGCCCGCTCGACCATGGCACGGATACGCGGCGCGCGGGGCGCGTTTGCCCGCTACTCGCGACGCCGCGGTCCGTGCGAGGATCGGTAGCCGTCATTGCAGACTGATGGAAGGCAGATCGTGGCCGAGCAGCTCTACGCCACCCTCAAGACCAATCTGGGCGACATCGAGGTGCGGCTCCTGCCGAACCACGCCCCCCAGACGGTCAAGAACTTCGTCGAGCTCGCCAAGGGCGAGCGGGAGTGGGTCAACCCGAAGACGGGTGCGAAGACCAAGGACAAGCTCTACGACGGCACGATCTTCCACCGTGTCATCAGCGGCTTCATGATCCAGGGTGGTGACCCGCTGGGCAACGGCACCGGCGGCCCCGGCTACCAGTTCAAGGACGAGTTCCACCCGGACCTCGCCTTCACCAAGCCCTACCTGCTGGCCATGGCCAACGCCGGTCCGGGCACCAACGGTTCGCAGTTCTTCGTCACCGTCGCGCCGACCGCGTGGCTGACGGGCAAGCACACGATCTTCGGCGAGGTCTCCAGCGACGCCGGCAAGAAGGTCGTGGACGCGATCGCGGCCACCGCGACCAACCCGCGCACCGACCGGCCGCTGACCGACGTGGTCATCGAGTCGGTCGTCGTCGAGACCCGCTGACACCGGCGCCGCGTCCCGTCGCGCCCCCGGCGGGCCCGGCGGGACGCGGCCGTCTTCCGGGAACCCGGCGCCCCGCCCGCGCGTATCACGGACGGGGGCCGTGCGGCTCGGGGGACAGATCGTCGACGGCCCGGCCGGGCGCCGCACAGCGTGCCCGGACCGGACCGTCACAGGCGCGAGGGGATCGCATGAACGACCAGGCTGTCGGCTGCTACCGCCACCCGGACCGGGAGACGGGCATCCGCTGCACCCGCTGCGAGCGGCCCATCTGTCCGGAGTGCATGGTCAGTGCCTCGGTCGGTTTCCAGTGCCCGCCGTGTGTGCGCGGCGAGGGAGAGGGCGCCGGGGACGCTCCCCGCCACGGCGACGCGACGCCGCGCACGGTCGCCGGGGCCGCGCACGTCGCGGATCCGCGCCTGGTCACCAAGGTGATCCTGGGCATCAACGTCGCCGTGTGGCTCGCGGTGCTCGCGGCCGGCGATCAGCTGGTCGCGGACCTGGAGCTGTTCGGCCGGGCGCGCACCGAGCTGTTCGGCCCGGTGGAGGGCGTCGCCGAGGGCCAGTGGTACCGGCTGCTGACGTCGGTCTTCCTGCACCAGTCGCCGATGCACATCGCCTTCAACATGATCTCGCTGTGGTGGCTGGGCCCGCCGCTGGAGGCTGCCCTGGGCCGGGTCCGCTTCGTCGCGCTGTATCTGCTCGCCGGCCTCGGTGGCTCGGCGCTGACCTATCTGGTGGCCGACCCCGCCCAGCCCTCGCTCGGCGCGTCCGGCGCGATCTTCGGTCTGCTGGGGGCGACCGCCGTGCTGATGCGGCGGCTCAACTACGACATGCGCCCGGTCATCGCGCTGCTCGTGCTCAACCTGATCTTCACGTTCACCTGGGCCAACATCGCGTGGCAGGCGCACATCGGCGGCCTGGTGATCGGCACGGCGGTCGCGTACGGGATGGTGCACGCGCCGCGCGGCAAGCGGCTGCTGGTCCAGCGGCTCACCTGCGGGGCGGCGCTGCTGCTGGTCGCCGGCACGGTGGTGCTGCGAACGCTGCAGCTCACGGGCTGAACCGGGGGCCGGGCGCGGCCGGGCGCCCCGTACGGCGGCACTGGTTGTCCACAGCGCGTACCGAATCTTGTGCACGGTGTGGGGAACGGGCGCGCAGACCCGTGCCGAGCTGCGTTTCCGCTGGAAGGCGCTGGTGGGCGCGCGCTGCTCAAGGCCGGTGATCAGTCACACCGGCGTCAATGCCGGGGAAGTTATCCACAGATCTTCTGAGTTTTTCCCCACTGTGGACGAGGGTGTGGATAACCGGCCCCCGGCCGGGGGAACCGCGGCAGGCCCCGGCAGGTCACCGGGGCCGGAGCGGCGCTATTTCCACTGGGTGGAGACCACGAACCCCGCGGCGATGAATCCGAAGCCGACCACGATGTTCCAGTTGCGCAGCGACTCCACTGGCATGTCACCGCTCGTCACGTAGAAGCAGACGATCCAGGCCAGCCCGATGAGGAAGAGCGCCAGCATCAGCGGGGCCACCCAGCGACGGCCGGAGTGCAGTTTGATGCTCTGCTGCTTCGCCGCGGGCGGCGGAGTGAAGTCGTCCTTCTTGCGGATCCGTGACTTCGGCACGAGGAACTCTCCTGTCGATGCGCTGCGTGACCGCGCGGGGGATTTACGGGGGATGTTCGAGGATGTCACCCGTGGGACGGAAGCGGCTGGAACGCGTCCTTCCCACCGGGCGTCCGTTAGCGTAGTGCTTCCGCGGCGCCGGAGAGGATAAGGGTACGTTGAGCAATTCTGCGGACTCCACCAGCAGGCCCTCCAGGCGCTTCGCCCCGGTGCGGCTGCTGACCGGAGGTGTCTTCGCTCTCGCGGGCCTCATCTTCTGGATGAGCTTCAACACCGCCCACGGCACGAATATCCGCACCGACGACTCGATGCTGCGGCTGTCCGACCTCATTCAGGAGCGCAGCCGCAAGAACGCGGCCCTGGACGAGGGGGCCGCCGCCCTGCGCTCCCAGGTCGACGCCCTCGCCCGGCGTGACAACGGCAACAGCGCGGCCGAGAACAAGAAGCTCGCCGATCTGGAGACCTCGGCGGGCGCCCGGCCGCTGAGCGGTCCTGGCCTGACCGTCACCCTCAACGACGCCCCGCCGGGCGCCACGGCGAAGATCCCCGGCGTCCCGCAGCCGCAGCCGAACGACCTGGTCATCCACCAGCAGGACCTCCAGGCGGTGGTCAACGCCCTGTGGGCGGGCGGCGCGCAGGGCATCGAGGTCATGGACCAGCGGCTGATCTCCACCAGCGCGGTCCGCTGCGTCGGCAACACCCTGATCCTCCAGGGCCGGCTCTACTCCCCGCCCTACAGGATCACGGCGGTGGGCGACCGGGGTGCTCTGCGCAAGGCTCTGGACTCCTCCCCCGCGATCCAGAACTATCAGGCGTACGTGAACGCGTACGGACTCGGCTGGAAGGTCGACCAGCACGACGCGGTGACCCTCCCCGGCTACTCGGGCGCCGTGGATCTGCACTACGCCAGACCCCAAAGCTGACGCGGAAGGAGACCGGACGGTGCGATTACGGCCCGTCCTGCGGACCCTGAGTGAACTGTGCGTCACCGCCGGGGCGTTGATCGTCCTGTTTGTCGTCTACGTCCTGTACTGGACGGGCCTACGGGCGGACAGCGCCATGGACTCCGAGATCGACCACCTGCGGGACCGCTGGGCCGCCGGACCCGCCGCGGCCCCGGACCGGCCGCCACAGCCGCCACAGCCGCAGCAGGACCGGCAGCCGGAACAGCCACAGCAGCAGCCGCCGGAACACCAACAGGATCAGGCCGGGCCGCCACCGGCGCAGGAGCGGCCCGCCGCCCCCGACGCCCCCCGTCCCGAGGGCCGCGCCTTCGCCGTCATGTACGTCCCGCGCTTCGGCGCCGACTGGGCCAAGCCCGTCCTGGAGGGCACCGGCACCGAGCTGCTCAAGCGCGGCCTCGGCCACTACGGGCACAGCGCGGCCCCGGGCGCCGTCGGCAACTTCGCGGTCGCCGGCCACCGCCGCACGTACGGCGACCCGTTCAAGGACCTGCCCCGGCTGCGCGAGGGCGACGCGGTCCTGCTCACCGATGGGGCGACGTGGTTCACCTACCGCGTCGACGGCCGCCCGTACGTCACACGGCCCGACGACGTCGGCGTCGTCGACCCGGTGCCCGCCGGCTCCCCCTACCGGGACGCGGGCCGCTATCTGACCCTGACGACGTGCGAGCCGGAGTGGGGCCACAGCAAGCGGCTCGTCGTCTGGGCGCACCTGGAGACGACCAGGCCGGCGGTGCGCGGGGAGACGGGGGCTTCGCCCGGCTGACCCACCCGACGATCGCGCTCCCCTTACTCTGGTCGTGCAACCGACCGTGTCATCGGCAAGCGGGGAGCGCATGTACGGGTGGATCTGGCGGCATCTGCCGGGCAACGCATGGGTGCGGGCGCTGATCTCGCTGGTGCTCGTGCTGGCGGTCGTCTACGTCCTGTTCCAGTACGTCTTCCCGTGGGCGGAGCCGCTGCTGCCGTTCAACGACGTGACGGTCGACAACGGAATGGCGGTTACCAGGTGAGTGCGCGCATCCTCGTCGTGGACAACTACGACAGCTTCGTCTTCAACCTCGTCCAGTACCTGTACCAACTCGGCGCCTCGTGCGAGGTGCTGCGCAACGACGAGGTCGAACTCTCCCACGCCCAGGACGGCTTCGACGGCGTGCTGCTCTCGCCCGGGCCCGGGGCCCCGGAGCAGGCCGGGGTCTGCGTCGACATGGTGCGGCACTGCGCGGCGACGGGGGTGCCGGTCTTCGGGGTGTGCCTGGGGATGCAGTCGATGGCGGTCGCGTACGGCGGTGTGGTCGGCCGGGCGCCCGAGCTGCTGCACGGCAAGACCTCCCTGGTCTCGCACGAGGGCACCGGTGTCTTCTCGGGCCTGCCCTCGCCGTTCACGGCCACCCGCTACCACTCGCTCGCCGTCGCCCGTGAGGGCTGGCCCGCCGAGCTGGAGATGACCGCCTGGACCGAGTCGGGCATCGCGATGGGTCTGCGCCACCGCGAGCTGCCGGTCGAGGGCGTGCAGTTCCACCCCGAGTCCGTGCTCACCGAGTGGGGCCACCGGATGCTCGCCAACTGGCTGGTGACCTGCGGCGACTCCGGTGCCGTCGAGCGGTCGGCGGGGCTCGCGCCGGTGGTCGGCAAGGCCGGGGCGTGACCCCGCCCGGCCCCGGCGGGGACCCACCCCGGGCGCCGTTGCCGCACCCGGGGCCCATGCCGGAGCCGTCTCCCGCGCCGCCGGGGCCGTACGGTTCCGGGGCGCCCGGTCCGTACGGCTCACCAGGCCCTTCGTACGGCCCGTACGGCCCCGCCGTGACCGTCACCGGCGAGCGGCCCGTGAGGGCCGTCGCGCAGCCGCTGCCGCCCGAGGAGCGGCCGACGATGGAGCTGCGCAAGGTCGTCGTCGCGCGGGGCGCGGAGGCGCCCACCGCGCCGGGAGGGCGTGCGGCGCGGCGCAAAGCTGGTCGGCGCGCGCGCCGGGCGGGCCTGGGCATCGCGCTCAGCCGCGCCGTGGGCGAGGTGTTCATCACGCTCGGCGTGCTGATGCTGCTGTTCGTCGCCTACCAGCTGTGGTGGACGAACATCCGCGCCCAGCAGCAGGCCGGCGGCGCGGCCAGCCATCTGCGGGGCAGCTGGGACAAGGGGGCCGGGAGCGACCGGGACGCCGGTACGTTCGCTCCGGGGGAGGGCTTCGCGATCCTCTACATCCCGGCCCTGGACGTGAAGGCACCGATCGCCGAGGGCGTCGACAAGCACCGGGTGCTGGACAAGGGCATGGTCGGCCACTACGCCGAAGCCCCGCTGAAAACCGCGATGCCCTGGGACAAGCGGGGCAACTTCGCGCTCGCGGGCCACCGCAACACCCACGGCGAGCCCTTCCGCTACATCAACCGCCTCCAGCCCGGCGACAAGGTCGTCGTGGAGACCAGCAGCACCTTCTACACCTACGAGGTCACCGGCCGGCTCGACCGGACGACGCCCGCGAACGTCGCGGTCGTCTCCCCCGTCCCGGCCGGCTCCGGCTTCACCGGGCCGGGCCGCTACCTCACGCTGACCACCTGCACCCCCGAGTTCACCAGTACGTACCGGCTGATCGTCTGGGGCAAGATGGTCGGCGAGCGGCCCCGGAGCGAGGGAAGACCGGACGCCCTGACGGGCGGCACCGGCGACCCGGGCACCAGAGGCGGCAGAGCGGCACAGTGAACGACGCAGCGGCAAGCGGAACGAGGAACGGCGCAGTGGCGGCAGGAGCGGCAGGTGACAGGCCCCGCAGGCGGCACGGGCGGCGGCGCCCCGTCCGGCGCGGCAGGGTGGCCTCCGTCGTCAGTGTGATCGGCGAGCTGCTGATCACCGGCGGCGTGCTGCTAGGGCTGTTCGTCGTCTACTCGCTGTGGTGGACGAACGTGCTCGCCGACCGCGAGGCGAAGAAGCAGGGCAGCCAGATACGCGAGCAGTGGGCCGCGCCGCAGGGGCCGGGCGCCCTGGACACCAAGGACGGCATCGGCTTCCTGCACGTGCCGGCCATGCGCAACGGCGAGGTGCTGGTCAAGAGCGGCACCGGCGGCGACGTCCTCAACGAGGGTGTCGCGGGCTACTACACCTCGCCGGTGAAGGCCGCGATGCCCTGGGACAAGCAGGGCAACTTCACGCTGGCCGCGCACCGGGACGGGCACGGCGCCCGCTTCCACAACATCGACAAGATCAAGAAGGGTGACGCGGTCGTCTTCGAGACCCGGGACGCCTGGTACGTCTACAAGGTCTTCGCCGAGCTCCCGCAGACCTCCCGGTTCAACGTCGGCGTGCTCGACCCGGTGCCGAAGGGGGCGGGGACGACGAAGCCGGGCCGCTATCTGACGCTGACGACCTGTACGCCCGTCTACACCTCCGACTACCGCTACATCGTGTGGGCGGAGCTGGAGCGCACCGAGAAGGTCGACAGCAAGCGCACGCCCCCCAAGGAGCTGCGCTGACCGGGCGGGCCGGCACGCGCTGAGGCCCGGCACCCCGTCAAGGGGCGCCGGGCCTCGCGTATGCGCGTCACTCAGTGCTTGCGGCCGAAGAGACCTCCTATGAAGCCGCCGTCACCGCTCCCGCCACCGGTGTTGTCGCCGTTGCCGTTGCCGCCGTTCCCATTGCCGTTGCCCTGGTTGCCGGGATTGCCCCCGGGCCCGCCGGGGACGGACATGGTGGTGAGGTTGACCGCCGTGTTCTTCGCGACCTGGGTGCCCGGCATCGGGTCCGTGATCATGACCACGGCGTTGTCGTCGTTCGGGCCCGTGATGCTGCCGACCTTCAGGCCCGCGTCCGTCAGCGTCTTCTTCGCGTCCTTGAGCCTGCTGTTCATCAGGCTCGGCACCGAGACCTTCCCGCCCTTGGCGACGGTCAGGGTGACCGTGGAGTTGGGGCGGGCGGCGGTGTTGCCGTCGGGGCTCTGCGCGAGGACGGTGCCCGGCTGCTGGTCCGAGTCCTGCTCCTGCTTGCTCACCTTGAAGCCGAGGTCGGTCAGCTGCTTCTTGGCGGTGTCGAAGGTCTGCCCGACCACGGACGGCACCTGCTTGTTCGCCGGTGCCTCGGCGACGGTGAGGGTGACGTCCGAGCCCTTGTCCGCCTTCGTCTGGCCCTTGGGGTCCTGGGAGAGGACGGTGCCGCCCGCGACGCCGTCCGGGGCCTGCTGCTTGGTGACGCTGACGTTGAAGCCCATGTCCTCAAGGAGCCGCCGGGCGTTGTCGAGCTGCTTCTCGGTGACGTCCGGGACGGTGAGCTTCTCGGCGCCCTCGGAGACGGTGACCTTCACCTCCCCGCCGCGCTTGATCTTGCCGCCGTCCTTCGGGTCCTGGTCGCAGATCTTGCCCTTGTCCTGCGCGCACGGTTTCGACGCGCTCTGGACGACCTTGAAGTCACCGTTCTCGCCCTGCTTCTGGGCGTCCGCGAGGGTCTGGCCGACCAGGTTCGGCACGGAGACCTGCGAGTTGTTCGGACCGGGGAAGAGCGCCTTGCCGATGAAGATCGCGCCGACGAGCACCAGGACGCCCGCGAGCACCAGCAGGACCGTGGAGAGGCTGCTCTTCCTGCCGCCTCCGCCGCGCCGCCGCTCGCCCCGGTCGTCGTAGCCGCCGTAGCCCCCGTCGCCGCCGTCGTGGACCGGCGGCAGCATCGAGGTCTGGCCCATGCCCTGCTCGTGCGGGCGGAGCATGGTGGTGGGGGCGTCCTCGCCGTAGCCGGCGTGCGGCATCGGCGCGGCGGCGGCCGCGACGGGCCGGCCCTCCAGGCACGCCTCGATGTCGGCCCGCATCTCGTCGGCCGTCTGGTAGCGGTAGTCGGGATCCTTCACCAGCGCCTTGAGGACGATCGCGTCGATCTCCGGGGAGATCTCCGGGTCGAAGGCGCTCGGCGGGTTCGGCTCCTCGCGCACGTGCTGGTAGGCGACCGCCACCGGGGAGTCACCGATGAAGGGGGGACGGACCGTCAGCAGCTCGTACAGCAGACAGCCCGTGGAGTACAGGTCGGAACGCGCGTCGACCTGCTCGCCCTTGGCCTGCTCCGGGGAGAGGTACTGGGCGGTGCCGATCACGGCCGCGGTCTGCGTCATCGTCATCCCCGCGTCGCCCATGGCGCGCGCGATGCCGAAGTCCATGACCTTGACCTGGCCGGTGCGGGTCAGCATGACGTTGGCCGGTTTGATGTCGCGGTGGACGATGCCCGCGCGGTGCGAGTACTCCAGCGCCTGGAGCACGCCGATGGTCATCTCCAGCGAGCGCTCCGGCAGCAGCCGCCGCCCCGAGTGCAGCAGCTCGCGCAGCGTCGAGCCGTCCACGTACTCCATGACGATGTACGGGATCGAGACGCCGTCGACGTAGTCCTCGCCGGTGTCGTAGACCGCGACGATCGACGGGTGGTTGAGGGAGGCGGCCGACTGGGCCTCACGACGGAACCGGGCCTGGAAGGACGGGTCGCGGGCGAGGTCCACCCGCAGCGTCTTCACGGCGACGGTGCGGCCGAGCCGGGTGTCGTGCGCGAGATACACCTCGGCCATGCCACCGCGGCCGAGCACCGAGCCCAGCTCGTACCGGCCGCCGAGGCGACGCGGCTCTTCCATAGCTCCAGCCCTTCCGTTTTCCTGACCGCACCGGCGTGGGTCCGGCGGTGTGCTGTCCGGGCATACCGTACCCGGCACGTTGCGCCCCTTTCGGGCGCCACCGTCACCTGATACACGACCGGTACGTCATGTACGGCCCGCGGCTGTGGTGGTGAGCGGCGTCACTTGGACGTCTTGAGCACCGCCTCCATGACGCTCTTGGCGATCGGCGCGGCGAGGCGGCCGCCCGCGACGTCGTCCCGCGCGGTCTCCTTGTCGCCCTCGATGACGACGGCCACGGCGACCGGGGAGCCGTCCCCGGTCTTGGCGTAGGAGAGGAACCAGGCGTACGGCTTGCCGCTGTTGTCCACACCGTTCTGCGCGGTACCGGTCTTGCCGCCGACCTTGACGCCGTCGATCTGCGCGGTGGTGCCGGTGCCCTTCTCGACGACCGTCTCCATCATCGACTGCAGCTTCTGGGCGTTCTCCGCCGACAGCGGCTGGCTGAGCTCCTTGGGCTGGTGCGTCTCGATGACGTTGAGGTTGGGGGCGCGCACCTTGTCGACCATGTACGGCTCCATGAGCTTGCCGTTGTTGGCGACCGCGGCGGCGACCATGGCCATCTGCAGCGGGGTGGCCCGGTTGGAGGCCTGGCCGATGCCGGCCATGGCGTTCTGCGGGCGGTTGTCCTTGGGGTAGACGCTCTCGGCGGCGCGGACGGGCGTGAGCAGGTCCTTGTTGTTGAAGCCGAACTTCGCCGCCTCGTCCATCATCTTCTGGTTGCCCAGATCGGCGCTGATCTTGCCGAAGACGGTGTTGCAGGAGTACTGGAGGGCCGTCCGCAGCGAGGCGTCCTTGCAGGGGATCTCGCCCTCGTTGTTCAGCGGGCGCACGGTGTCCGGCAGCGTCCACGGCAGCGGCGAGTCCGTCTTGCCGTCCGGGTCCTTGTACAGGCCGTTCTCCAGCGCGGCCGCGGCGGTGACGACCTTGAAGGTCGAGCCCGGCGGGTAGGTCTGGCGCAGCGCCCGGTTGAGCATCGGCTGGTTCTTGTCGTCCTGCAGCGCCTTCCAGGCCTCCCCGTCGTTGGACCCGGCGATCTTCGACGGGTCGTAGGAGGGCGTGGAGGCCAGCGCGAGGATCTTGCCGGTGCGCGGGTCGAGGGCGGCGACGGCGCCGCGCTTGTCGCCCAGGCCCTTGAACGCGGCTTCCTGCGCGGCCTGGTTGAGGGTGGTGATCACGTCACCGCCCTTCTTGCCCTTGCCGGTGACCATGTCGACGGTGCGGTTGAAGAACAGCCGGTCGTCGTCGCCGGTGAGCACACGGTCGTAGAGGTTCTCCAGCTGCGTGGAGCCGTAGACCTGCGAGGTGTAGCCCGTGACCGGCGCCCACATCTCGCCGTCGACATAGGTACGCTTGAACTTGTAGTCGACGCCGTCGGTCTGCTCGGAGCCGGTGACGGCCTTGTTGTCGACGATGATGTTGCCGCGCGGCTGGCTGTAGCGGGCGATGGCCACCCGGCGGTTGTGCTTGTGGTTCTTGAGCTCATCGGCCTGCACGAACTGCAGCCAGTTGTCGCGCATCAGCAGCGCGAGCACCAGCAGCCCGCAGAAGACGGCGATCCGGCGCACGGGCTTGTTCACGGTCGGACCACCTGGGTCATCTCGGCGTCACTGGAGGGCGCGGGGGTCGGGGCGGGACGGCGCGCGGTGTCGCTGATCTTGATGAGGATGGCGACGAGCGCCCAGTTGGCGAGCACGGACGAACCGCCGTACGCCATGAACGGCAGGGTCATACCGGTCATCGGGATCAGCCCCATGACGCCGCCGGCGACGACGAAGACCTGGATGCCGAAGGCGGCCGACAGGCCCACCGCCAGCAGCTTGCCGAAGGGGTCGCGGGCCGCGAGCGCGGTGCGTACGCCGCGCTGCACGATCAGGCCGTACAGCAGCAGGATGCCCATCGTGCCGGCCAGCCCCAGCTCCTCGCCGACGGTACCGAGGATGAAGTCGGAGTTGGCGGCGAAGCCGATCAGGTCGGAGGCGCCCTGGCCCCAGCCGGAGCCGAAGACGCCGCCGGAGCCGAAGGCGAACATGGCCTGGGCGATCTGCTCCGTGGTCGCCCAGGACGGGCGCGGGCTGTCGTAGACCGCGAAGGGGTGCAGCCAGGCCATCACACGGATCTTCACGTGCGGCTCGATCGAACCGACGACGGCCGCGCCGCCCGCGGACATCAGCAGACCGAAGACGATCCAGCTGGTGCGCTCGGTGGCCACGTACAGCATGACCACGAACATGCCGAAGAACAGCAGCGAGGAGCCCAGGTCCGTCTCGAAGACGAGGATCATCAGGCTCAGCGCCCAGACCACCAGGATCGGGCCCAGGTCGCGGCCGCGCGGCAGGTACAGCCCCATGAAGCGGCGGCTGGCCAGCGCGAGGGCGTCGCGCTTGACCATCAGATAGCCCGCGAAGAAGATCGCCAGGATGATCTTGGCGAACTCGCCGGGCTGGATCGAGCCCAGTCCGGGGATGATGATCCAGATGCGGGCGCCGAACTGCGCCGGGAAGAAGACCGGCGCGATCAGCAGGATCAGCGCGACCACCATCGAGATGTAGGTGAAGCGCTGCAGGATGCGGTGGTCCTTGAGGAAGACCAGGACGACGACGAACAGGCCGATGCCCATGGCCGAGTACAGCAGCTGGTTGGGCGCCGAGGGGACGAAGGTCTGGTGGTGCAGCTTGGCCAGGTTGTGCAGCCGCTGCGACTGGTCGAGCCGCCAGATGATCACCAGTCCGAGGCCGTTGAGCACGGTCGCGAGCGGCAGCAGCAGCGGGTCGGCGTACTTGGCGAAGCGGCGCACGACCAGGTGGCCGACGCCGGCGAGCAGGCCGAGGCCGAGCCCGTAACCGAGCATGCCGGACGGCATCTTGCCGTCGAGGGCGAGACCCACGTTGGCGTACGCGAAGCACGGCAGGATCACCGCGAAGGCGAGCAGCGCGAGCTCGGTGTTGCGCCGGCTGGGCGGACCCGCGGTGGCGATCGTGGTCGTACGGGTGGTTCTCGGCATGGATGACATCACTGACACGTGGTGCTGGCCCCCTACGGCTTCACTGCGCGCTGCACTGCGGGACCAACTTCTGCTCTTCCTCGCTGAGGGTGGGTCCGGGGTTCGGGGTGGTGGCGGACTGCGGGGAGCGGTTCTTCGCGTCGCCCGCGGCGCCCGGCTTCTCCTTCTCCGCGTTGCCCTTCTCGGCGGCCGCCCGCTCCTGCTCCGCCTTGCGCCGCTCGTCCTCCTTCTTGCAGGCGCCGGCGAGCAGTCCGAGGTCCTTGACCTTCTGCAGGGCCTTGTCCTGGCCGTCGACGGCGATGGTGTCCTCGACCCGGCCGCGCTGGTCGATCGGCAGGTACTTGAGTTCGATCTCGGGGTGGTCCTGGTAGAGGCTGCTGAGCTTGACCCAGGCCAGGTTCTGGTTGATGCCCTGGTAGAGCGCCACGTGGCTGTCCTTGGCGGCCACGAAGTACTGGGTCTGGGTCCAGTTGTAGCCGCCGTAGAGGCCGCCCGCGACGGCGCCGAGCACGACGGCGGTGATCAGCGTGCGCTTGAGCCACCTGCCGCGCCGGCGGGGCCGGGTGAACTCGTCGTCGGTGAAGGACTCGAACTCGTCGTCCGGCAGGGCCCCTTCGGCGTCGCCGCCGGGCGGGCCGAAGCCGCCGGACGCGGAGCGGCTCGCGCGGCCGAGCCCCGCGGCCCGGCCGGCCGGGGTCTGCATGGCGTCGTCGCCGCCGAGCGGGAGCTGGTTCTCGGCGACCGCGCCCACGACGACCGGGGTGTCGTTGAGCTGCGCGGCCAGGGGGTCGCCGCCCTCGACGTCGAAGACGTCGGCGACGATGCAGGTGATGTTGTCGGGGCCGCCGCCGCGCAGCGCGAGCTGGATGAGCTCCTGGACCGTCTCGTGGGGGCCCTGGTAGCTGGCGAGCGTCTCCTCCATCGTCTGGTGGCTGACGACGGAGGACAGCCCGTCGGAACAGATCAGATAGCGGTCCCCGGCCCGCACCTCACGGATCGACAGATCGGGCTCGACGTGGTCGCCACTGCCCAGCGCGCGCATCAGCAGGGAGCGCTGCGGGTGGGTGGTGGCCTCCTCCTCGGTGATCCGGCCCTCGTCGACGAGGCGCTGCACCCAGGTGTGGTCCTGGGTGATCTGGGTGAGGACGCCGTCGCGCAGCAGGTACGCGCGCGAGTCGCCGACGTGCACCAGGCCCAGCCGGCGGCCGGTCCACAGCAGGGCGGTGAGCGTGGTCCCCATGCCCTCCAGCTGGGGGTCCTCCTCGACCATGACGCGCAGCTGGTCGTTGGCGCGCTGCACGGCGCTGCCGAGGGAGGTGAGGATGTCGGAGCCGGGGACGTCGTCGTCGAGGGTGACGAGGGTGGAGATCACCTCGGAGGAGGCGACCTCGCCGGCGGCCTGGCCGCCCATGCCGTCGGCGATGGCGAGCAGCCGGGGGCCGGCGTAACCGGAGTCCTCGTTGCCCTCGCGGATCATTCCCTTGTGCGATCCGGCGGCGAACCGCAGCGACAGACTCATGCGCACCTCGCCCGTCGGCTCCGGGTACAACCCCTTCCCAGCCACGCTGTCCACCCTCCGGTCGTCATGGTCCTCACTACTTCCGCAGCTCGATGACGGTCTTGCCGATGCGGATCGGCGTGCCGAGCGGGATCGGGGTCGGGGTGGTCAGCCGGGTCCGGTCGAGGTAGGTGCCGTTGGTCGACCCCAGGTCCTCGACGATCCACTGGCCGTCGTGGTCGGGGTAGATCCTGGCATGCCGGCTGGACGCGTAGTCGTCGTCCAGCACGATCGTGGAGTCGTGGGCGCGGCCGAGGGAGATCGTCTGACCCTGCAGGGCCACCGTGGTGCCGGTGAGCGAGCCCTCGGCGACGACCAGCTTGGTGGGGGCGCCGCGGCGGGAGCGGTCGGCGCGCCGGGAGGTGTTGTTGGCCGCGCGCCGGCCGCCGGTCTGCTGCTGGCGCTGCTGCGGCGGCGCGCTGTTCTGGGCGGTGCGCTGGGTCGGGCGGTCGGCGCCGCCGCGGCGGGAGCCGCGCTGGGTCACGCGGGTGCCGAAGAGATCGCTGCGGATGACCTGTACGGCCACGATGACGAACAGCCACAGTACGGCGAGGAAACCCAACCGCATGACCGTGAGGGTCAGCTCTGACATTGCCCCCGCTTCACCCTTCGGCTTGCCGGTAAACGATGGTGGTGCTTCCCACGACGATGCGTGAGCCGTCGCGGAGCGTAGCGCGCGTGGTGTGCTGGCCGTCCACCACGATGCCGTTGGTCGATCCGAGGTCCTGGATCGTCGCGGGGGTGCCGATACGGATCTCGCAGTGCCGGCGGGAGACGCCGGGGTCGTCGATCCGGACGTCGGCCTCGGTGCTGCGGCCCAGCACGAGGGTGGGCCGGGAGATCTGGTGCCGGGTGCCGTTGATCTCGATCCAGCGCCGGACCTGCGTGCCGGGGGCGCCGCTCGCGCCGGGGCGTCCGGGCGGCGGGGACGAGGGCATGGGGGGCATGCCCGCGGGCGGCTCGGGCCAGCCGCCGGCGGGGCCGGGGGCGCGGGCCGCGCTCGGCCGCTGGGCCGGGGGCCGGACGTGCGGATCGCCGCGGTGCGCTGCGTGGTCGCCGTACTGATCGCCGTACTGGTCCTGGGACTCACTGGCGGCGAGGGTGCGGCTGCGCACCCGGTACAGCCCGGTGTCGAGGTCGTCCGCCTTCTCCAGGTGGACCTGGATGGTCCCCATGAAGGTGTACCGCTGCTGCTTGGCGTAGTCGCGGACCATGCCGGCCAGCTCCTCGCCGAGCTGTCCGGAGTAGGGGCTGAGCCGCTCGTAGTCGGGGGCGCTCAGCTCGACGATGAAGTCGTTCGGGACGACGGTGCGGTCCCGGTTCCAGATGGTGGCGTTGTTGTCGCACTCCCGCTGGAGCGCGCCGGCGATCTCGACCGGCTGCACCTCGGACTTGAACACCTTGGCGAAGGTGCCGTTGACGAGACCTTCGAGACGCTGCTCGAAGCGCTTCAGTACTCCCACGGGGCACCTCCTTCCCTCAGTGACGTTCGCGATGCTCGGTGTCGTTCCTGTACTGCTTACTGATCGTATCCACGCGCCGGGAAAACGGCTGGTTCCCCTTCGGGGCCCGGAGTGACAAGTGTCGCCTCCCCGCCGCGTGACGGGCGCCCTGCCGGTGCCCGTTCTCCCTAGGGATCGTAGAGGCGTCCGAGAGCCAGTGTCCCGCAACCGGCGCCCTCCCCGCCGGACCGCCGGGACGACCGCGGCCGGGGGCCCGGAGGGGACGGGCCCGGGACGGGTCAGGGACGGGGTGGGAGGCGGCCCGGCGGGGGCCGGGAAGCAGGCGTGTGAAGGCACCCTCCGGGGCGTGCTAATGTTCTCTGTGTCGGAAGGCGAACGCGGCGGACGGAAGTCCGGAAAAGCCGCGGGAAGCCCGAGGGCAGCACCCATGCGCGGGTGGCGGAATAGGCAGACGCGCTGGATTCAGGTTCCAGTGCCCGCAAGGGCGTGGGGGTTCAACTCCCCCCTCGCGCACAGCGAAACGGGCCTCTTCGCAGTGACTTCGGTCACGCGAAGGGGTCCGTTTCTTTTTGTGTGTGTGCGTACGCGTGTGTACGCGCGTCTTGAGTGGCGGGATTTCGGCGCTGTGACCGCAGAGCCGGGCGGGAACGTTGCGCGCGGCCGTGGTCACGGTGGGAACATCATTCTGTAGTCGCACCGGGGCGCTGGGTCAGGATCGTCACGTCGCGGGGAGCCCCGTGGACCGCATCCGAAGCTGGGGGAGGCCGTGACCTGGGACGCGTCGTCCGTGGTGGCGGGGTGGGGGCTGCCCGCCGCTGTCTGCGCGCCGGTGACGTGGGTGTGTCTGGTGTACCGCTTCCGGGAGGAGGGGCGGCTGCTGGGGACGCTGCGCTCGGCGGCCTGCGCGCTCGCCGTGGTGCTGTGGACCTCCGGGATGGCGGCGCTCGCCGGCGGTCTGCTGCTGCCGCACGCCTCCAGCGTGCCGTCGGCGGCGGTGGGGGCCGTGGTGGGCCTGGGGCTGGTGCCCAAGAGCACGGTGGAGCGGCCCGGCGGGCAGGCGGTGCTCGCGGTGCTGACGCTGGGCGACTCCCTGCTGCTGGCCAGCCTCTCGCTGCGGCTGCGCACGGACCGGGCGGAGTGGTGCCAGCGCATGGTGAGCGGCTTCGAGGACTGCTGGGACCTGGACGCGTTCGCGGACCGGGTCCGGGCGTATCTGCTGCAGCGCGTCGATGTCCCCGGGCGTTCGTCCCGGGGGCGGCGGCAACTGCGGCGGGAGATCGCGGAGCGGCACCGGGACGTCCGGTCCGCCGCCCAGAAGTGGATCACGGCGGAGACCCGCGTCGAGAAGCAGTGCGAGCAGCAGGCGCGGGAGCGTACGCGGGACGAGATCCGGCAGGCGCGGCGGGCGTTCGGGGAGGCCGAGCACCTGTGCGTGTATCTGCTGGAGCTGGCGCACGCGCACGGCAAGCGCAGCGGTGACCGTCAGCTGCTGGCGCTCAAGAGCGCGAGCGTCGCCTCGGGGCAGCCGGTGGCCTGACGGCCGGTCCCCGGCGGCGGGCGCGGGGCCGTGCCGGCGGTGGGACGGTGTCAGTGGTGGGACGGTGTCAGCTTCGCGTCGAGCGTGTCGGCGGCGACCTGGTCCAGGAACTCCTGGCACTCGACCGTCGGGTGCTCGTGGAAGGAGATCTCCATCCGCACGTCGAGGGCGTCGGCGACGGCGGCCAGCGAACGCAGCGTCAGATTCTCGTCCCCGGAGAGGATCTGGCTGACCCTGCCGGGAGAGACGCCCATGCTGTCGGCCAGTTCCTTGCGGGAGATGCCCCGTTCGGCGAGGACGCCGGCCAGTGAGGCCGTCGCGTGCCGGGCCATCCGGGCTCCGGTCACATCGCTCTTGCGGCCGCGGTCGGCGCCGATGCACCAAGCCATGGGTCCACCCCCGGGAGTCGTGGTGCCGCGAAGGCGGCCCCTTCTCTACAGAGGATGCCATCTTTAGCGATGACTAAAAGCCCGGACGCGGCTGAAAAAGAAGTGAGTTGGCGCGCGGTCGGCCGGTGGACGCCGGGTGACCTGGCGCGATGGGGGAACCGGGCGATTTTCGGCCAGAGTTGGGGTGTCCGGAGTCGTGGGTGCCGTGGGGGTCGTGGGCGGTGTGGGGTTACGGGCGGGCCGTCGTACGGCCGTCGCCGGCGCTGTTGTAGCGCCGCAGGTACTCCGCGAAGCGGGCGAGGTCGGTCTCGTCCCAGTCGGCCAGGCGCTCCTGGAAGGACGACCGGCGGCTCGCGGAGACCTGCGCGAGCATCTCGACGCCGCCGGGCGTGAGGTGCAGCACCTGGACCCGGTGGTCGTCGGGGTCCACGCGCCGCTCGACGTAGCCGAGCCGTTCCAGGGCGGCCACCTGCCGGCTGACCGTGGACTTGTCGAGCATGTAGTGCGCGGCCAGGTCGGTCGCGCGGCAGCCCCGCTGGTCCTCCAGGTGCGCGAGCAGGGTGAAGGAGACGAGCGAGAGCTCGGGGTGGGTGCGGGCGGCCGTGGCCCGGGCGCGGCGTGCGAAGGCCGTCATCTCGCGCTGGATCGTCTCGACGGAGACGTCGCGGTGCGGCGGGGTGGCCGGGGGGTGCGGCTGGTGGACGAAGCGGGGCACGGGGTTCCTTTCGGACTCGTAGTTGTATGGTACAACCGAAGGGAAGGGTTGTATATGCCAACCATTTCCCGGTCCCGCCGGTCCGCCGATCCGGCGGGTCCCGCTGGTTCCGTCCCGCCGATCCTGAAGGAAACCGCCCATGTCATCCGCTTCCGCGGCGCACCGCGCCGGCCGAGCCCCCGGCGCCGGGCACCGCACCGGTCACGGGGCGGCGCTGCGCCACGTCCTGGCCCATCTGCTGACCCCGCTGCTGATGTGCGTCGGGATGGGCTTCGCCTATCTGGGGGCGTTCGCGACCCCCGCGCCGCACGCGCTGCCCGTCGCGGTCGTCGGCTCCGGGCCCGACGCGCAGGTCCTGGCGCAGGCCCTCGGCGACAAGGCGGACGGGGATCTCGCCGTCCGTACGGTCGACGGCCGGGACGAGGCGGTGCGGCAGCTGAAGGAGCGGAAGATCTTCGGCGCGTACGTGCCCGACGGCCACGGCGGCGGGCGTACCGGCGCCGGCCGGGCGGGCCGGGGGCCGGAACTGCTGATCGCCTCGGCCGGGTCGGACACCACCGCCGCGGCCGTCCAGAAGGTCTTCACGCCGGTCGCGGCCCACGCGGGCGCCCCGCTGGCGGTGACGGACGTCGTGCCGCCGTCCGGGGACGACCCGACGGGGCAGGGCCTGTTCTTCCTGCTGGTCGCCCTCAGCATCGGCTCGTACGCCTCGGTCGCGGTGATCGGCGGGGCGGGCGCGGCGCTGCCGATGCGCCTGCGCGCGCTGCTGGCCGTCGCGGTCTCGCTGGTGGTGAGCCTGATCGGCGCGCTGTTCGCCGGGCCGGGCTTCCACCTCGTCGACCACGGGCTGACGGGTGTGTGGGGGATGGCGTGGCTGTACTCGGCGGGCATCCTGCTGATCGGTACCGGGCTGCACACCTTCCTCAAGCGGTGGACGACGCTGGGCGTGATGGTGCTGTTCGTGATGCTCAACTTCACCAGTTCCGGCGGGGTGTTCCGGCCGGAGCTGCAGAACGGGTTCTTCGCCGCGCTGCACTCCTTCTGGAACGGTGCCGGGTTCGTCGAAGGGGCCCGCAGCCTCGTCTACTTCGACAGCAATGGGCTGGGCGGGCACGTGTGGACGCTCGTGCTGTGGCTGGCCGTCGGCGTGGCCGTGGCGGGCGTCGCGTGGGCGGCCGAGGCCCGCAGGACGGCACCGGCCCCGGTGCCGGCGGACGAGGCGGCGCGACGGCAGGCGGAGGACGAGGAACTGGAGGAGGCCCTGGGCGTGTGAGCGGCGGCTGCCAGGGCTCAGGCCGGTACGGGCGTGCCGGGTGCCGGGGTACGGGGGCGCGGGAGCTCGTAGGGTGGGCGGGTGACGAATCCGGGAGCCGCAGCCGAGGAGTACGGGGCCGGTGCCGCGTACGGCCCGCAGGAGCAGCCGCCGTACGGCCCGGGGCCGGACGTGCGACGCCTGGAGCAGGCCGTACGGGCCGCCGAGCAGGCGCTGATCGAGTTCGAGATCGCGGTGGAGACCTTCCGGGTCGAGGTGGAGAACTTCTCCCGGCTGCACCACGAGCGGCTCGGCCCCCTGTACGCGCGTCTGGAGGAGCTCGACGCGGCCGTCGCGGAGGCCGTCGCGGCCCGGACCGGTGACGCGGAGGACCTGCGCCGGGCCCGGGAGGCCCGGCTGGCGGCGCAGCCGCTGCCCGGGGTGGCGGAGCTGTTCGGCGGCCTGCCGGAGACCGACGCGGGCGCGCCGCGGGAGGAGCGGGCGGCGCCCGGCGAGCAGCCGGTGCCCGCGCCGCGCCGGGTGCGCCCGAGCGACGGGGCACGCCGCGCCTACCGTGAGCTGATCCGCAAGGCCCACCCGGACCTGGCGGCGGACGAGGCGGAGCGGGCGCGCCGCGAGGCGTTCGTCGTGCGGGTCAACGCGGCCTACGCGGACGGCGACGAGGCGCTGCTGGGCGAGCTGGCCGCGGAGTGGGCGGCCGGTCCCGCGCCGGAGCCGCGGCCGCTGGACCGCGCCGAGGAGCTGGCCGCGCGACTGGAGTGGCTGGCCCGGCGCAAGGAGCTGCTGGCGGTGCTGGCCGCCGAACTGGAGGAGTCCGCGATCGCCTCGATGCTCCGCATGGCGCCGGACGACCCGGACGGGCTGCTGGAGGAGATCGCCCGGGGGCTGCGGGAGCAGCTCGCCGAACGGGAGGCCCGCCTGGCCGCCCTCGTCGGGTAGCGTCGTGGGCATGCTTTTTGGTTCCGGTGTCCCCACGGTCGGGGTCGACGCGCTGTCCTCCGACGCCTTTCTGCTGGATGTGCGGGAGAACGACGAGTGGGAGGCGGGGCACGCCGAGGGCGCGCTGCACATTCCCATGAGCGAATTCGCCGCCCGCTACGAGGAGTTGGAGCGGCAGGTGCCCGAGGGGCGCACGGTCCATGTGATCTGCCGGTCCGGCGGGCGGTCCGCGCAGGTCACCGCTTATCTGGTGCAGCGCGGGCTGGACGCGGTGAACGTCGAGGGCGGCATGCAGGTGTGGGAGGCCGCGGGCAGGCCCGTCGTGGACGCGCACGGGGCGCCCGGCGCGGTGATCTGAAGCGGGTCCGGCGAGGCCCGGCCAGGTCCGGTGCGGTGCGGTCCGGTGCGTCCGGCAGTGCCCCGAAGGGGTGGGGGCTGCTTCGATGCGTGGTGCCGCTTCGATGCGTGGTTCCGCGTTCCGCCGTGTGGGTGTGGCCGGCCGTGACGCATCCGCGGTGACGTACTGGACCGCGGCGGGCGGCGGTTACGGCTGTTCGGCCAGCAGGTCGCCGAGGGCCTCCAGGTGGGCCGCCGCCGGGCCCAGGGACAGCTCCAGTTGTTTGGCCCAGGCGTGGTAGCGGTGCAGCGGGGAGCTGATGTCGGCGCCGTAGCCGCCGTGCAGGTGCTGCGCGGTCTGCACGATCCGGCGCACGCCCTCCGCCGCCCACACCTTCGCCACGGCGATGTCGGCGTCGGCCGGCAGCGGGCAGGCCGGTCCGTCGGACTCCGCCGCGCCGGACTCGATGCGCCAGGCGGCCTGCCACAGTGTGGCCTCCATCGCCCGCAGGTCGATGTAGCGGTCGGCGGCCTGTACGGCCACGGCCTGGAACGTGGCGATCGGGAAGCCGAACTGCTCGCGTCTGCCGGTGTATTCGCTGGTGGTCCGGCACACCTCGGTGCCGATCCCGAGGGCCAGGGCGCAGGTGCCCACCGTCAGCAGCGCGCGCAGCCGGTCCCACGCGCCCTCGGCGGTGATGACCTCCTGTCCGTCGACGCGTACCGCGTCGAGGCGTACGCGCGCGAGGCGTTCGCCGTTGGTCGAGACCTGTTCTTCGAGCGTGAGGCCGGGGTGGGCGCCGGGAGCCGGCCGGACGAGGGCGAGCAGAGCGCGGCCGTCGTCGGTGTGGGCGGGCAGCAGGACGCGGTCGGCGGTGTGCCCCCAGGGCACGGCGGTCTGCTCCCCGTGCAGCAGCCATGCCCCGCTGCCGTCGGCCGACGGCAGTGCGCGGACGGCGCGTTCGGCCGGTTCGTGGCCCGTGCGCCCGTGGGCGGCCGTGGTGATCACCAACTCGCCCCGGCCGAGCGGCGGCAGCAGCCGGGCGGCCGCGGAGCCCCCGTGGGTGCGCAGGGTGAGCGCGGCCGCGCCGCACTCCAGCAGCGGCACACGGGCGAGGACCGCGCCGGCCTCCCGCAGCACCAGACACAGGGCGAGCGGCCCGAGCCCGGCGCCCCCGTGCTCGGGGGACGCGTACAGGCTCAGCAGGTCGGCCCGGGCGAGCCTGTGCCACAGCGCGCGGTCGAAGTCCTCGGCGGCCGGGCCCCGGGAGAGCGCGGGGCTGGGCACGCCGTCTGGGGAGGTCCCGGAGAACACCGCCCTGGCCGCTTCCGCGGCGGCCCGCTGTTCCTCGGTGAAGCCGAAGTCCACTGCCCTCGCCCGCCCTTCCGCCGGTACCGGTGCCGCCGTCGGCGTTCTCCACGGAGCATTCGCGAGATCTGACGGGGCGTCAAGTAGTTGGGTGGGCGGGGAGGGACGGAGCGGGGCCGGGGGCGTGGGTCACGCGTGACGGCGGAGAACAGCGGTCGGGTCAGCGGTCGGGTCAGCGGTCGAAGTCCAGTTCCACCTCCTCCGTGACCGGGTGGGACTGGCAGGCCAGGACGTAGCCCTCGGCCAACTCCTCCGGCTCCAGCGCGAAGTTGCGGTCCATACGCACCTCGCCCCGGACCAGGAAGGCCCGGCAGGTGCCGCAGACGCCGCCCTTGCACGCGTACGGCGCGTCCGGGCGGTTGCGCAGGACGGCGTCCAGCAGCGACTCCCCGTCCCGCACCGGCCAGTTGCCGCCGCGTCCGTCCAGCGTCGCGGTCACCGTGCTGCGGGCGGGGGCGGCCGGGCTCCCGGCCGTGCCCGGTCCGGCCGGCGCGGTACCGGTCGTGCCCGGGTCGGCCGTTCCCGCCTCGACGTGGAAGATCTCCTGGTGGACGCGGTCCCGGGCGACACCGAGGGCGCGCAGAGCCCTCTCCGCGCCCCGGACCAGCCCGTACGGGCCGCACAGATACCAGCCGTCGACCGCGCCGACCGGCAGCAGTGCGGGCAGCAGCCGGGACAGCCGCTCCTCGTCCAGCCGCCCCGACGCCGGACCGGCCTGCTGCTCCTCGCGGGAGAGGGCGTGCACGAGCTGGAAGCGGTCCGGGAAGCGGTCCTTGAGGTCGGCGACCTCCTCCAGGAACATCGTCGAGGCCGTGGTGCGGTCACTGCGGACGAGGCAGAACCGGGCGTCCGGCACCCGTGTGAGCAGGGTCGTGGCGATCGACAGCACGGGCGTGATGCCGCTGCCGCCGACGATCGCCGCGAAGTGGCCGCTGCGCGGCCGGAGCACGAACCGGCCCGCCGGGGCCATCACCTCGACGGTGTCCCCGGCCGAGAGCTCCTTGAGGGCGTACGTCGAGAACACGCCGCCGTCCACCAGCCGCACGCCCACGCGCAGTTCGGACAGGGCCGGAGCGCCGGGAGCCGGGGCGGGACCGCACAGCGAGTACGTACGGCGTATCTCGCCGTCCTCGGTGCGGCGGCGGACGGCGATGTGCTGGCCCGGTGCGTAGCGGTAGACCTCGCGCAGTTCCGGGGGCACGGCGAAGGTCACGGCGACCGAGTCGTCGGTGAGCGGGTCGACGGCGGTCACCCGCAGCGGGTGGAAGGCGCCGTGGCGGGCCGTCGCGCTCTCCGCCGTCCCCGTCGCTGTTGCCGGTGCTGGTGCCGCTGCCATCACAACTCCTTGAAATGGTCGAACGGTTCGCGGCACGTCTCGCAGCGGCGCAGGGCCTTGCAGGCGGTGGAGGAGAACCGGCTGAGCAGCGTGGTGTCGGCGGAACCGCAGTGGGGGCAGCGCACAGGGCCGTCCTGCCGGGCGGGGGAGACGGGCCCGACCCGGCCGGTGGCCCGTCCTGTCGGGGCCTCCAGACGGGTCGGCCCCAGGGACACCGGGACCGGGCCCGCCGCGCCCCGGGCCCCCGGCCGGGGCGGTGCTATGCCGCACTCGGCGAGTTTGCGGCGGCCTTCCGGGGTGATGTCGTCCGTGGACCAGGGCGGGGAGAGCACCGTGCGGACGGACACCTCGCGCTGGCCGTGGGCGCGCAGCACGCGCTCGATGTCGGCGGCCATGGTCTCCAGGGCCGGGCAGCCGGTGTAGGTGGGGGTCAGCTCCACCTCCACCCGGCCGGGGCCCGTCAGCTGCACCCCGCGCAGCACGCCCAGCTCGGCCAGGGTCAGCGCGGGCAGCTCGGGGTCGGGCACGGAGCCCGCCAGCTCCCGGAGTTCGGCCTCCAGGGGGGTGGGGCCGGCGGGCGGGGTCGGGCGCGGCGGCCGGGCGGCGGTGGTCCGGCGGTCGCGGGCGCTGTGCGTGGTCACCATGACGCCCCCGGATGACTGCGGTGCAGATGCTGCATCTCCGCGAGGATCCGCCCGAACGGTTCGGTGTGCAGGCCCTGTCGGCCGGCGCCCGCCGTCCAGGCCCCGGACTGCGGCCCGGTGGGCAGGGTCAGCGTGGCCCGCTCCAGGAGCGGGGTGATCAGCGCCAGCCAGTCCTCGCGCAGCGCCTCGACGTCGATGTGGAGGCCCTCCACGGGTTCGAAGAGCTCGCCCGTGTACCGCCACAGGGCGTCGAGGGCGGTCTGCATGCGGCGGTGGCTCTCCTCGGTGCCGTCGCCCAGCCGCAGCGTCCAGTGCTCGGCGTGGTCCCGGTGGTAGGCGGTCTCCTTGACCGCCTTCGCGGCGAGAGCGGCGAACGGGCCGTCGCCCGCGGCCAGTTGACTGTAGAGCAGCTGCTGGTGGACGGAGAAGTACAGCTGGCGGGCGACGGTGTGGGCGAAGTCGCCGTTGGGCTGCTCGACCAGCTGGACGTTGCGGAAGGCGCGCTCCTCGCGCTGGTACGCCAGCTCGTCCTCGTCGCCGGCGAGCGAGAGCAGGAAACGGGCCTGGCCCAGCAGATCCAGCGCGATATTGGCGAGTGCCACCTCCTCCTCCAGCACGGGGGCGTTCCCCGCCCACTCCCCCAGCCGGTGCGAGAGGACCAGGGCGTCGTCGCCGAGCGCCAGCGCCGCGCCGACGGGCACGGGGCCGACGGCCGTGGGGTCCACCGTCGGGTTCACCTGATCTCCTTCGAGGATGCCCCCGGCTTCAGCCGGAGGAGGAATCGAACTCCTGCGGAGCAAGGCAAGGAGCGGGTAGGCTGACCGCCGTGCGTTGCGAGAACCAAGCACGCACGACGCGCTGAGCGAGAACCAAGCCGGCGCACTCCAATGCTTTCGGGCAACCGGGCAGGTTCCGTCCCGGCTGGTGCTGAGGGAGTAAGACCTTTCGGGTCGCTGACCTGCGGGGCTTCCTGAGCCAGGAATCCCCCTGCTTCGGCTGGGGGAGGGTTCAAAGGTGACGCACCCCCTCCGGGATCTCGTAGAACGTCGGGTGGCGGTAGGGCTTGTCGGCGGCCGGGGCGAAGAAGGGGTCCTTCTCGTCCGGGGAGGAAGCGGTGATCGCCGCGGAGGGCACCACCCAGATCGACACGCCCTCGGAGCGCCGGGTGTACAGATCCCGGGCGTTGCGCAGGGCCATCTCGGCGTCCGGCGCGTGCAGGCTGCCCGCGTGGGTGTGCGCGAGGCCGCGCCTGCTGCGGACGAAGACCTCCCACAGCGGCCAGTCGGTACCGGTCATGCTCCCGCCTCCCCGTCCGTGCGGGCGTGCCCGCTGTCACTGCCGCCGTCACTGCTCCTGGCGCTGTCACGGTCGCTGTCACTGGCGCGGCCGGCCGCGCGCGCCCCGTGCTTCGCCGCGTACGCCGCGGCGGCCTCGCGCACCCAGGCGCCCTCCTCGTGGGCGCGGCGGCGGCGGTCGATGCGCTGCGCGTTGCACGGGCCGTTGCCGCGCAGCACTTCGTGGAACTCCTCCCAGTCGATCGGGCCGAAGTCGTGGTGCCCGCGCTCCTCGTTCCAGCGCAGCGCGGGGTCGGGGAGGGTCAGGCCCAGGGACTTCGCCTGCGGCACGCAGATGTCCACGAAGCGCTGGCGCAGCTCGTCGTTGGAGTGCCGCTTGATCTTCCAGGCCATGGACTGGGCCGAGTGCGCGGAGGCCTCGTCGGGCGGGCCGAACATCATCAGCGACGGCCACCACCAGCGGTCGACGGCGTCCTGCGCCATCCCGTGCTGGGCGGGGGTGCCCCGGCTCAGGGCGAGCAGCAGCTCGTAGCCCTGGCGCTGGTGGAAGGACTCCTCCTTGCAGATGCGCACCATGGCCCGGGCGTACGGGCCGTAGGAACAACGGCACAGGGGAACCTGGTTGGTGATCGCCGCGCCGTCCACGAGCCAGCCGATCGCGCCCACGTCCGCCCAGGTCAGCGTCGGGTAGTTGAAGATGGACGAGTATTTCTGGCGGCCCGAGTGCAGCTTGTCGAGGAGCTCGTCGCGGCCGGTGCCGAGGGTCTCGGCGGCGCTGTAGAGATACAGGCCGTGGCCCGCCTCGTCCTGCACCTTGGCCATGAGGATCGCCTTGCGCCGCAGGGACGGCGCGCGAGTGATCCAGTTGGCCTCGGGCTGCATGCCGATGATCTCGGAGTGGGCGTGCTGCGCGATCTGGCGGACGAGGGTGGAGCGGTAGGCGTCCGGCATCCAGTCGCGCGGCTCGACGCGCTCGTCGGCGGCGATCGCGGCCTCGAACGCCGCCTCGTACGCCGACGGCCCGTCGCCCGGCGCGCTGTCCGGCGAGACGTCCCCCGACGCCTCCGGTGCGAGGCCCTGCGCGGTGCCCGGCGCGGTCGTCATGGCATGCCCCCTGCCCGATTCCGGTGCTTCCCGTCCCCGGCCGGCTCCCGACCGACCGATCGTTCGGTTCAATGGTGGGGCGGTGGGCGAGGGGTGTCAAGGCGGCCGCCGCGCCTGTGGAAAACCGGGGATCTGTCACCGCAGGGGCCCCATGGGTACCGTTCGGGTGCACAGTCACAGGCCGGACGCAGGATCGGGGCGGGGAGATGGAGACGGACGACGAGACCGGGCGGGGCGGCGTCGCCGCGCTGTCCCTGCCATCGCGCATCGCCGTCGCCGTCGGCGCCGCCGTAGTCGCCACCGCCGCGGCCGTGCACCTGGCGATGGTGTTCCTGCACGTCGCGCCCGCGAACTCGGTCAGCAAGCAGTACGCCTCCGCGATAGGCGACTACGTCTATCCCGAGTACGAGCAGAACTGGAAGCTGTTCGCCCCCAACCCGCTCCAGCAGAACGTGGCCGTCCAGGCGCGCGCCGAGCTTCTCGGCCCCGACGGGCGGACCACGCTCACCGGCTGGACCGACCTCACCGCCGAGGACGGTGCCGCCATCCGCCACAACCCCTTCCCCAGCCACGCCCAGCAGAACGAGCTGCGCCGCGCCTGGGACTTCTACACCGGCTCCCACGACGCGCAGGAGGTGCCGAACGGTGTGCGCGGCCGGCTGTCCGAGCAGTACGTCCGGCGTATCGCCGTGCGCAGGCTGGACGCCCGCAACAGCGGGCTGCCGATCCGCCGCGTCCAGGTGCGCTCGGTGACGACGACCGTGCAGCCGCCGCCCTGGAGCGAGGAGAAACCCTCGAACGCCCCGGCCTACCGCGTGCTCGCCTGGTGGCCGGTCGCGGCCGACGACCTCGCGGAGGCGCGGCAGTGAGCACTCCGACGACCCCGGCACCCGCCCGCCGGCCGCGCGCCGCCACGGCGCTCGCCCGCGGCCTCGCCCTCGTCACCGGCACGTCCCTCGGCCGCTACCAGACGGCTGTGCTGCGCATCGGCTTCTCCTTCACCTGGCTGTGCTTCCTGCTGCGCGAGTGGCCCAACCGCCATGAGCTCTACGGCCCGGACGCGCCCTGGGGCTGGACCATGGCCCAGCGGCTGATCGCCGACAACCACGCCTTCACGGTCCTGATGTGGTCCGGGAGCACCGTGTGGTTCGAGGTCGTCTACGCCCTCGCCGTCGTCTCCGCGGCCCTGCTGCTGCTCGGCTGGCGCACGCGCACCCTCTCCGTGCTCTTCATGATCGGGGTGCTGTCGCTGCAGAACCGCAGCGTCTTCCTCGGCGACGGCGGCGACAACGTACTGCACCTGATGGCCCTCTACCTGGTGCTCACCCGCTGCGGCCAGGTGTGGTCGCTCGACGCCCGCCGCGCCGCCCGGGGCACGGCACAGGGCCGTGACGCCACCGGCGTCGCGCTGTGGACGGTCTGCGGCCTCGCGCTGGCCACCGCGCAGCTCCTCGGCGCCGCGCAGCTGTCCTGGACCGGACACGGCCCGCTGCCCGGCATCGGCTGGGCCCTCGCGCTGTGGGGCCTGTGGGGTGTTCAGGGGCTGTGGTGGTGCGTGCGGCGGTACGCGCCGGGGGAGCCCCGCGCCGTCCTGGACGCCCTGGCCCATCTCGCCCACAACGGCGCCCTGTTGGTCATCATGGCCGAGGTCTGCCTGATCTACTCGACGGCCGGCTGGTACAAGATCCAGGGCTCGCGCTGGCAGGACGGCACCGCGCTGTACTACCCACTGCACCTGGACTACTTCTCGCCCTGGCCCGGGCTGTCCGGGCTGCTCGCCACGAGCAGCGTCGTCGTCCTGCTGCTGAGCTACGGCACCGTGGCCGTGCAGGTGGCCTTCCCCTTCACCCTGCTGAACCGGCGCGTGAAGAACGTCCTGCTCGGCGTGATGATGGCCGAGCACCTGGGCATCGCCGTCCTGCTCGGGCTGCCGTTCTTCTCGCTCGCGATGATCGTGGCGGACGCGGTCTTCCTGCCGACCTCCTTCCTGCGCCGCACCGGCGGCCTGGCCCGCCGCACCGCCCGCCGGCTGCTGCCCGCGCGCGCCCCGCGGGTGCCCGTGCCGCGCGAGGGCGAGGCCGCCGCCCGCACCCCGGTCGGCTGACCGGCGGACCTACGGCCCCGCACGGGCCCGTAGGGTGAAGGGATGAACGAGACCACCGCGGACGCCACGGACGCGGCCACGGCAGCCGTGCGCAGGTGGGCCGAGGCGGCCCCCGACGCCGTGCTGCTGGACGGCTTCCACGCGCTCAAGCACGCCCTGCGCTTCGGCGCCCGGGTGCACCTCGCGGTGGCCTCCGACAAGGACGCCGTCCTCGCGCTCGCCGCGGACCTGGCCGACGACCTCGTCGGTGAACTGGCCGGGCGGCTCGTGGAGATCCCGGCACGGACCCTGCGCGAGCTGGTGCCCAGGGTCCACCCCACGGGCGTGGCCGCGCTGGCCGCCGCGCCCGGCCGGCAGGAGCAGCTCGACGCCCTCGCCCGGCTGCCCCGGCGCTCCCCGGTCGTCGTCCTGGACAACCCCCGCAACCTCGGCAACGTCGGCGCGGTCGTGCGCCTGGCCGCCGGCTTCGGGGCCACGGGCGTGGTCACCACCGGCGACCTCGACCCCTGGCACCCCAACGCCGTACGGGCCGGGGCGGGCCTGCACTACGCCACCGCCGTGGCCCGCCTGCCCGTGGACGGCCTGCCGCCCGGCCCGCTGTACGCGCTCGACCCGGAGGGCGAGGACATCCGCTCCCTGGCCCTCCCCGACGACGCGCTGCTCGCCTTCGGCTCCGAACGGCACGGCATCTCGCCCGAGTTGCGCGCGCGGGCGGACCGGCTGGTCGCCCTGCCCATGCGGCCGCAGGTCTCCAGCTACAACCTCGCCACCAGCGTGGCCATGGCGCTCTTCCACTGGGGCGGGCCGGCCGCGCCCTGACGGCGGTCCGGCCCGCGCGGGCGCCTACGCCGGCCGGCGCACCTCGACCGTCCTGAAGCGGCTCGCGACGAACGCCCCGTCGCACAGCGCCGCGTTGGCCGCCGGGTTGCCGCCGGAGCCGTGGAAGTCGGAGAACGCTGCGGTCTGGTTGACGTACACCCCACCGGTGAGGTTCAGCGACAGCTGCGCGCACTCCTCCAGGCACGCCTGCTCCACCAGCCGCTCGGCCTCCGCCGACGTGGTGTACGCGCCCACCGTCATCGCGCCCTTCTCGCGCACCGTGCGCCGCAGCAGCTCCACCGCGTCCGCCGTGGAGTCCACCGCGACGGCGAAGGACACCGGGCCGAAGCACTCCGAGAAGTACGCCGCCTCGGCGTCCGGCTTGGCGCCGTCCAGCTTCACGATCACGGGAGTGCGCACCGTGGCACCGGGGAAGTCGGGGTGTGTCAACGACCGGGAGGCCAGGGCGACTTCCCCGGTCCGGCCGGCCGCCTCGATACGCTCCTTGACCTGGTCGTTGACGATCGCGCCCAGCAGGGCGTGCGCCCGCGCCTCGTCCCCGAGCAGCCCGTCGACCGCGCGCGCGAGATCGGCCACCACCTCGTCGTAGGACTTGTGCCCGGCGTCGGTGTCGATGCCCCCGCGCGGGATCAGCAGGTTCTGCGGGGTGGTGCACATCTGGCCGCTGTAGAGCGACAGGGAGAAGGCGAGGTTGGACAGCAGGCCCTTGTAGTCGTCGGTGGAGTCGACGACGACCGTGTTGACACCCGCCTTCTCCGTGAAGACCTGCGCCTGGCGGGCGTTGGCCTCCAGCCACTCGCCGAACGCCGTGCCGCCCGTGTAGTCGACGATGCGGACCTCCGGGCGCACCGCGAGGGTCTTCGCGATGCCCTCGCCGTCCCGCTCGGCGGCCAGCGCGACCAGGTCGGGGGAGAAACCCGCCTCCCGGAGCACCTCGCGCGCCACCCGCACCGTCAGCGCGAGCGGCAGCACCGCGCGCGGATGCGGCTTGACGAGCACCGCGTTGCCGGTGGCGAGCGAGGCGAACAGGCCCGGATAGCCGTTCCACGTGGGGAAGGTGTTGCAGCCGATGAGCAGCGAGACGCCGCGCGGCACCGCGGTGAACTCCTTGCGCAGCTCCAGGGGTTCGCGCTTGCCCTGCGGCTTGGACCAGTCGGCCGCGCCGGGCGTGCGCGTCTGCTCGGCATAGGCGTACGCCACGGCCTCCAGGCCCCGGTCCTGCGCGTGCGGCCCGCCGGCCTGGAAGGCCATCATGAACGCCTGCCCGCTGGTGTGCATGACGGCCTGCGCGAACTCGTGCGTCCGGGCGTTGATCCGGGCCAGGATCTCCAGACAGACCACCGCGCGCGCCTCGGGCCCGGCCTCCCGCCAGGCCGGCATCGCCGCGCGCAGCGCCGGCAGCAGGACGTCGGCGTCCGCGTGCGGATACGTGATGCCCAGCTCCGGTCCGTAGGGCGAGACCTCCGCGCCCGCCCAGCCGTCCGTACCGGGCTGGTCCAGCTCGAAGCGCTTGCCGCGCAGCGCCTCGAAGGCCGCCTGCCCCTCGGCCGCGCCCAGGCTGCCGGGCACGGAACCCTGCTCCCCGTACGCCTTCGGGTGCTCGGGGTAGGGCGACCAGTACGCGCGCGAGCGGACGGCCGCCAGCGCGGCGTCGAGGGTGGGGCGGTGCTTCTCGGTCAACTGGGAGAGTCCGGAGGTCACGGCTGACCAACTCCTTGTCGAGCTGGGCTCGGAAGAGACGACAGGGTGCGGTTGGCGCGATTGCGGGGCCCTGGGACTGCCCCCCGCAGATACAGTAACCGAACGATCGGTCGGGGCAAGGGGGCCCGGCGAATCTGTGGACGACTCATCGGGGAGGATGACCGGCATGATCGGGAGAGCGGGCGGTACGGATCCGGCGGCGACGGTGGTCGGCGTGGTCGGCTCCGGCACGATGGGCCAGGGCATCGCCCAGGTCGCCGCCGTCGCGGGCCATCCGGTGCGGCTGCACGACGCGGTGCCCGGGCGCGCGCGGGAGGCCGTCGGCGCGGTCGCGGCCCGGCTGGACCGGCTCGTCGACAAGGGCAGGCTCGACCCCGCGCGGCGCGACGCCGCCCGCGCCCGGCTGCACGCGGCCGGCGCGCTCGGTGAACTGAGCGACTGCGCCCTGGTCATCGAGGCGATTGTCGAGCAACTTCCCGCCAAACAGAAGCTGTTCGAACAGCTGGAAGCGGTCGTCCCCGACGGCTGCCTGCTCGCCACCAACACCTCCTCCCTCTCCGTCACCGCGATCGCCGGAGCGCTGCGCGTGCCGGAACGCTTCCTCGGACTGCACTTCTTCAACCCCGCGCCACTGCTGCCCCTCGTCGAGATCGTGAGCGGCCGGGCCACCGGGGAGCGGACCGCCGAGCGCGCGCACGCGCTGCTGACGGCCTGGGGCAGGACCCCGGTGCGCTGCGCCGACACCCCGGGGTTCGTCGTCAACCGGATCGCGCGGCCCTTCTACGCCGAGGCGTTCCGGGTCCTGGAGGAGGGCGGCGCCGATCCCGCGACCATCGACGCCGTGCTGCGCGAGAGCGGCGGCTTCGCGATGGGCCCCTTCGAGCTCACCGATCTCATCGGCCAGGATGTGAACAACGCCGTCACCCGTTCGGTGGACGAAGCCTTCTTCCACGACCCGAAGTTCACGCCCTCGCTCGCGCAGCAACGGCTCGTCCAGGCCGGTCTCCTGGGCCGCAAGACGGGCCGGGGCTGGTACGACCACACGCCCGGCGCGGCCCGCCCCGAGCCGCACACCGCGCCGCCCCGCCCGGCGCCCCGCACCCTCGGCGCGTACGGCGAGCTGCCCCGCCCCGCCGCCGCCCTGCCCGGGATGATCCGGGAAGCGGGCATCACGCTCACCGGGGCCGGGGCGCCGGAGCGCGGCGACGGCGCTCTGGTCCTGCCCGACGGCGCGCGCCTCGCCCTCGTCAACGGCCGGATGCCGACGGCCGACGCGGGGGCCGACATCCACTTCGACCTCGCCCTGGACTACCGCGAGTGCGCCAGGATCGCGCTGGCGCCCGCCGAGACCGTCTCCCGGCGCGATGTGGACGCGGCCGTCGGCCTGTTCCAGGCGCTGGGCAAGAAGGTCAGCGTCATCGGCGACGTGCCGGGCATGCTCGTCGCCCGTACGGTCGCGATGCTCGTCGACTTCGCGCACGACGCCGTCGGCCGGGGCGTGGCCACCGCCGAGGACGTCGACACCGCGATGCGGCTGGGCGTGAACTACCCGCTGGGGCCGCTGGAATGGGGCCGCCGGCTCGGCGCGGACTGGATCACCGGCGTGCTGCTCGCCCTGCGGGACGAGTACGGCGGCACCCGCTACCAGCCCTGTCAGCCCCTGCGCCGCCGTGCGGCCGCCGGAGAGAGCCTGCTGTAATCATGACCATGGCCAAGCGCGACACCTACACGCCCGAATCGCTGCTCGCGGTCGCCGTCGAGGTGTTCAACGAGCGGGGCTACGACGGCACGTCCATGGAGCACCTCTCCAGGGCGGCCGGGATCTCCAAGTCCTCGATCTACCACCACGTCAAGGGCAAGGAGGAGCTGCTGCGGCTCGCCATAAGCCGTGCGCTGGACGGGCTGTTCGCCGTTCTCGACGAGCCGGGCGCCACCGGGGGGCGGGCGGTCGACCGGCTGGAGCACGTCACCCGGCGCACCGTGGAGGTGCTGATCGAGGAGCTGCCCTACGTGACGCTGCTGCTGCGTGTGCGCGGCAACACCGCCACCGAGCGCTGGGCCCTGGAGCGGCGCCGCGAGTTCGACCACCGGGTCGCGGCTCTCCTCGAACGGGCCGCGGCGGACGGCGATCTGCGGGCGGACGTCGACGGCCGGCTCGCGACCCGGCTGCTCTTCGGGATGATCAACTCCATCGTGGAGTGGTACCGGCCGGAGCGCGGCGGGGCGACGAGCGCGACCGTGGCCGACGCGGTGGTGCGCACGGCGTTCGCGGGCCTGCGCACGGACGCCGGGGCCTAGGCCGGGCCCGGTCCGCGCGCCGCCGGGCGCCCGTACGGACCGTACGGGCTCGCGGTCTCCCGTACGCGCCCGGCCGCGCCCGTACGCGCTGTGCCCGTGCCCGCTCACGCCTCCAGCAGGTCGGTCTCCTCGAAGACCAGCAGCGTGCGGGTGCTCAGCACCTCGTCCATGGCCTGGATACGGGTCAGGACGAGCTCCCGCAGGGCCCGGTTGTCCTTGGTGTGCACGAGCAGCAGGACGTCGAAGTCCCCGCTGACCAGGGCGATATGGGCGGCGCCGGGCAGCGCGCGGAGCTTCTCGCGGACCGTGCGCCAGGAGTTCTGGACGATCTTCAAGGTGATGTAGGCGGACGCGCCCTGGCCCGCCCGCTCCTGGTCGACGCGCGCCCCGAAGCCCTTTATGACACCGTCGTCGATGAGGCGGTTGATACGGGCGTAGGCGTTGGCGCGCGAGACGTGCACCCGGCCGGCGACGGACCGTATCGAGGCGCGGCCGTCGGCCCGGAGCATGCGCAGAATGGCGCGGTCGATGTCGTCGAGCGGGCGCGGAGGCGGCCGCTCGCCCGCGTCGCCGCCGAGGGCCAACTGTTCGTCCGGCATGGCGCCCCGCCTCCCCGTCATGGACGTCGTGGCCATATCCCACGCTGTGGAGAACCGATTGTCCACAGGCTCGGGCCGCCTGTAGCCAAAAAGCCCTGACGACCGAACAATCGGTAGGGAGAGCGCGTGGCGGGGGAACCGCCTCGCGCGCCGGTCAGCCCGCTTCCCGAAGGAGGTGCCCGTCGTGACGGTCCTGGAGCAGCCCGGCTCGTACCGGCCAGCCCCGCCCCCCGCCTGGCGGCCCCGCACCGACCCCGCCCCGCTGCTGCCCGAGGCGGAGCCCCACCGGGTGCTGGGCACGGCGGCGGCCGCCGGGGTCGACCCCGCGCTGCTGCGCCGGCTGTACGCGGAGCTCGTGCGCGGCCGCCGCTACAACGCGCAGGCCACGGCGCTGACCCGGCAGGGCAGGCTGGCCGTCTACCCCTCCTCCACGGGCCAGGAGGCCTGCCAGGTCGCCGCCGCGCTCGCGCTCGACGAGCGGGACTGGCTCTTCCCCAGCTACCGCGACACCCTGGCCGCCGTCGTGCGCGGCCTGGACCCGGTGGCGGCCCTGACGCTGCTGCGCGGCGACTGGCACACCGGCTACGACCCGCACGAGCACCGGATCGCCCCGCTGTGCACCCCGCTGGCCACCCAGCTCCCGCACGCCGTGGGCCTCGCGCACGCCGCCCGGCTGCGGGGGGACGACGTCGTCGTCCTCGCGATGGTCGGCGACGGTGGCACCAGTGAGGGCGACTTCCACGAGGCGCTGAACTTCGCCGCCGTGTGGCGCGCGCCGGTGGTCTTCCTTGTGCAGAACAACGGTTACGCGATCTCCGTGCCGCTCGCGAAGCAGACCGCGGCCCCGTCCTTCGCGCACAAGGCCGTCGGCTACGGCATGCCCGGCCGGCTCGTCGACGGCAACGACGCCCCGGCCGTCCTCCAGGTGCTGGGCGAGGCCGTGCGCCACGCGCGCGAGGGCCAGGGCCCCACCCTGGTCGAGGCCGTCACCTACCGCCTCGACGCCCATACGAACGCCGACGACGCCACCCGCTACCGCACCGCCGCCGAGGTCGACGCCTGGCGCGAGCACGATCCGATCGCCCTGCTGGAGCGGGAGTTGACCGGCAGGGGCCTGCTCGACGAGGCGGGCATGCGGGCCGAGCGGGAGGCCGCCGAGGCCCTGGCCGCCGGGCTGCGCGAGCGGATGCACCAGGATCCGCCGCTCGACCCCATGGACCTGTTCACCCACGTCTACGCCGAGCGCACCGCGCAACTGCGGGAGCAGGCCGAGCAGTTGCGGGCCGAGCTGCGGGCCGCCGAGGAGACCGCCACGGCGCAGGCAGCGGGGGAGACGGCCGGGGAGACGACTGACGAAGGGGGCCGGTGATGACCACCGCGACCGTCGGTACCGCCCGCAAGCCCGCCACGATGGCGCAGGCGCTCAACCGCGCGCTGCACGACGCGATGGCCGACGATCCGGCCGTGCACGTCCTCGGCGAGGACGTCGGCACCCTCGGCGGTGTCTTCCGCGTCACCGACGGGCTGGCGAAGAAGTTCGGCGACGACCGCTGCACGGACACGCCGCTGGCCGAGGCCGGCGCGCTCGGGGCGGCCGTGGGCATGGCCATGTACGGGCTGCGGCCCGTGGTGGAGATGCAGTTCGACGCGTTCGCCTACCCCGCCTTCGAGCAACTCGTCAGCCACGTCTCGCGGTTCCGCAACCGCACGCGCGGCGCGGTGCCGATGCCGATCACCGTGCGCGTGCCGTACGGCGGCGGGATCGGCGGCGTCGAGCACCACAGCGACTCCTCCGAGGCGTACTACATGGCCACACCGGGACTGCACGTCGTCGTCCCGGCCACCGTCGCGGACGCGTACGGGCTGCTGCGGGAGGCCATCGCCTCCGACGATCCTGTGGTCTTCATGGAGCCGAAGCGGCTGTACTGGTCGAAGGCCGACTGGTCGGCCGACCGCCCGGATCCGGTGCCGGGCATCGGGCGTGCGCTCGTCCGGCGTCCGGGCACGTCCGCGACGCTCGTCACCTACGGGCCGTCCCTGCCGGTGTGCCTGGAGGCCGCCGAGGCCGCCGTGGCCGAGGGCTGGGACCTCGAAGTCGTGGATCTGCGCTCGCTGGTGCCCTTCGACGAGGAGACCGTCTGCGCGTCCGTGCGCCGTACCGGGCGGGCCGTCGTCGTCCACGAGGCCGTCGGTTTCGGCGGCCCCGGCGGGGAGATCGCGGCCCGGGTCACCGAGCGCTGCTTCCACCACCTGGAGGCGCCGGTGCTGCGGGTCACCGGCTTCGACATCCCCTACCCGCCGCCCATGCTCGAACACCATCATCTGCCCGGTGTGGACCGGGTGTTGGACGCGGTGGCGCGGTTGCAGTGGGAGTCGCAGTGGGTGGGGCCGGGGGCTGCCGGAATCGGGGACGGGGGTGCGCGCTGATGGCCGTGGTGCGGGAGTTCCGGCTGCCGGATCTGGGTGAAGGGCTCACGGAGGCCGAGATCGTCCGCTGGCTGGTGGAGGTCGGGGACGTGGTCGCCGTGGACCAGCCGGTGGTGGAGGTCGAGACGGCGAAGGCGATGGTGGACGTGCCGTGCCCCTACGGGGGCGTGGTGACGGCCCGCTTCGGGGAGGAGGGTGCGGAACTCCCGGTGGGCGCGCCATTGTTGACGGTCGCGGTGGGGGAGACGGTCCCGAAGGGACCGGGGGGACCGAGCGGACCGGAGGAACCGGAGAGGCAGGGCGGGCCAAGCGGATCGGGAGGCGGCTCGGGTGGATCGGCGGCGCCCGGTGCGGCGGATGCTTCGGGTGCGGCAGGCCGGGCGGGCGGGGCGGATTCCGTCCAGGGGTCCGTGGCGGGGCACCCGTCCGGTGCGTCCGGTGCGACGGACGCTTCGGGTGTGGCAGGCGCGGCAGGCAGGGCAGGCAGGGCGCATTCCGCCCAAGGGGCCGTGGCGGGGCACGATTCCGGTGCGTCCGGCGCGGCGGCGCAGGAGGCGTCCGAGGGCTCCGGGAACGTCCTGGTCGGGTACGGCACGCAGGGGGCCGCCGCGCGCGGGCGCCGGGCCCGGGTCCAGGTCCGGCGGCAGGACGAGCCCGCGCCGGGGTCCGGGGGCGACCCTGCGGTCGCGGGCTCCGCGACCGTCACGGCCGAGAGCGCCGGTTCGGGCCCCGTCCCCGTCATATCGCCGCTCGTACGGCGTCTCGCGCGGGAGAGCGGCCTCGACCTGCGGCAGGTGCGCGGCAGCGGGCCGGACGGGCTCGTCCTGCGGGCGGACGTCGAGCAGGCCGCACACCGGGCCGCGACGGAGCCGGCCACCCCCGAACTGCCGTCGGACGCCGTACGGATCCCGCTGCGCGGAGTGCGGGGCGCGGTCGCGGAGAAGCTGAGCCGCAGCCGCCGGGAGATCCCCGACGCCACGTGCTGGGTCGACGCGGACGCCACCGGACTGCTCGCCGCCCGCCGGGCCATGAACGCCTCCGGCACCGGCCCGAAGGTGTCGCTGCTGGCCCTTCTGGCCCGCGTGTGTACGGCGGCGCTGGCCCGGTACCCGGAGCTGAACGCGACCGTGGACACCGGGGCGCGCGAGATCGTACGGCTGCCGGCCGTGCACCTCGGGTTCGCCGCGCAGACCGAGCGGGGGCTGGTCGTGCCGGTCGTCCGGGACGCGCACACGCGCAACGCGGTGGAGCTGTCCGTGGAGATCGCCCGGCTCACGGAGGCGGCACGGAACGGGACGCTGGCGCCCGCGGAGCTGACCGGGGGGACGTTCACGCTGAACAACTACGGGGTGTTCGGGGTGGACGGGTCCACACCGATCCTCAACCACCCGGAGGCGGCGATGCTCGGGGTGGGCCGGATCGCCGCGAAACCGTGGGTGGTCGACGGGGAGCTGGCGGTACGGCAGGTGGCGCAGCTGTCGTTGACCTTCGACCACCGGGTGTGCGACGGAGGGACGGCCGGGGGCTTCCTGCGGTACGTCGCCGACTGCGTGGAGCAGCCCGCGGTGCTGCTGCGCACGGTATGAGTGAGGTGAGTGAGGGGCCGGGCTCCGCCGCCGGCCGCGGGAGGCCGATACTCGGTCCGTGAAGGTTTACGACGCTGTCGTGCTCGCCGGAGGAGCCGCGCGGAGGCTGGGCGGGGCCGACAAGCCCGCGCTCGTCGTGGGCGGCCGGCCCCTGCTCGACCGGGTGCTGGCCGCGTGCGCCGACGCCGCCACGACCGTCGTGGTCGGTCCGCGCCGCCCCACGGTCCGGCCCGTACGGTGGGCCCGCGAGCGGCCCCCCGGCGGCGGGCCGCTCGCCGCGCTCGACGCGGGGCTGCGGCACACCGGCGCCGACACCGTGCTGGTCCTCTCCGCCGACCTGCCGTTCCTGGACGCCGGGACCGTACGGGCCCTGCTCGCCGCCGTCCACGACGGTGCCGGCGGGGCCCGTGACGGGGTGCGGCTCACCGACCCCGACGGGCACGAGCAGCCCCTGGTCGCCGCCTACCGCAGCGAGCCCCTCCGCCGCGAACTGGCCCTGATCGCCACCGAGTACGGCACCCTCGCCGGGCTCCCCCTGCGACTGCTCGCCGACGGCCTGACACTGGGCCGACTGCCCCATCCCACCGCCTCTTTCGACTGCGACACCTGGGAGGACGTCGCCGTCGCCCGTGCCCGCATCAGGGACGATAAGAGGGTGCTGGATGAATGGATTGCCACGGCCAAGGCGGAACTGGGCATCGACCTCGACGTCGACACCGCCGCCCTGCTCGATCTCGCGCGCGACGCCGCGCACGGCGTGGCCCGGCCGGCCGCGCCCCTGACGACGTTCCTGGTCGGCTACGCGGCGGCCCAGCGGGGCGGTGGCCCCCGGGAGGTCGAGCAGGCCACGCGCGAGGCGGTCGAACTGGCCCGGCGCTGGACCGAGGAGACCGGACCGGCCGGACCGGCCGGGAGAGCCGAAGAACCACGATGACCGACGACCGCGCGGACCGGTGCGGAGCCGGGTCCGAAGCCGAACGCGAACTGGAGCGCGCCGCCGAGGAAGCCCTCGCGCTGCTCGCCGACGACCGCCGCGCGAGCGGTCCCGCGGCCGGGCCGCGCGAGGCGGAGCGCGCCACGGAGCGTGCCACGGGGGACGCCGTGTGGGTGCTGCTGCGGGACGACCACCGCGGCCGCCCCGCGGCTGCCGCCGGCCGGCCCGGTGACGGGCCGGCGCCGGCGGCCGACCGTCTGGGTGTCGACGACGCGCTGGCGCTGGTGTCCGGCGACCGGCGGGAGCGCGACCGTCGCGCGGGCGCCGAGCCCGGTACCACCGATGGCGACGGCGCGGCTGATGGTGAGCGGTCCGACGACGTGCCGTCGGCTGCCGGGCCCGGCGCGGTCACGCCGGTCGCCGACGAGCAGCGGGGGCGGGAACTCCGGGCCGGCGAGGAGCCGGTGACGGTTTCCCCGGCCCGTGGGCAGACCGGCGACGGCGTCCCGGCGCCGACGGAGCCCGGTGACGGGCCGGCACAGCCGGCGGGGGCGCCCGCGACGGGACGTGTGGGGGCGGAGTGTGCCGGCGGCTGGGATTCCCGGGGTGGCGGAGCCGGCCGGGGTCGTGGCGATGGGCGTGGTTCCCGGGATGGCGATGGTGTGTTGGGCCCGGTGGTTGATGGGGGGCCGGGTGCGGAGTGCGTGGTGGGCGGGGAGACGGTTGCTCGTCGGGGCGACGGGGCCGGTCGGGGGCGTGAGGGTAACCGTGATGCTCGGGGTGGCGAGAGTTGCGACCGTGTGGTGGGCGAGGAGGCGGCCGACCGCCGGGGCGGGCGAGGTGGCCGGGGCTGTGGCGACGGGCGTGATCCCCAGAGCGGTGGCGATGCGTTGAGCCCACGAGCTGATGGGTGGCCGGGTACGGAGCGTGCGCTGGACGAGGGGGCTGCTGCTGGTCGGGGGCGTGGTTCCCGGGGTGGCGATGGTGTGTCGGGCCCGGTGGTTGACGGGCGGTCGCGTGCAGAGCGTGTGGTGAGCGGGGACACCGGTGCTCGTCCCGGCGAGGGGGCCGGTCCGGGGCGTGAGGGCGATCGTGGTTCCCGGGGTGGCGATGGTGTGTCGGGCCCGGTGGTTGACGGATGGTCGCGTGCAGAGCGTGTGGTGAGCGGGGACACCGGTGCTCGTCCCGGCGAGGGGGCCGGTCCGGGGCGTGAGGGCGATCGTGGTTCCCGGGGCGGCGAGGGTTCCGACCGTGTGGTCGGCGGGGAGGCGGCCGTTCGTCGGGACGTGCGGAGTGCCGAGGGCCCCGGCCCCGTGGTGGGCGGCGCAGCGATCCGTCGGTACGGGGCCGCCCGGCCGCTTCGTGGGAACGGTCGTGACGACCGGGGTTCCGGTGACGGTCGGTCAGGGGGCGTGTCCGCCGGTGACAATCCGCCCCGCGCCGACGACGGTGCCGGGACCGTCGCCGACCTTCCGTCAGCGCCCCGTAGCGGCACCGTGCCCGGCCATCGCGAAGCCACTGACGTGAGTGCCGAACGGCATGCCGTTGCCGGTCCGTCCGCGGCCAGCGAATCCCTCGACGCGCCGGACGGCCCGGACGGGTCCCCCGGCGACGCCGACGACAGCGCTTCCGGGGGCCCGGGTGACGCCCGTACCTCCCCCTCCTCGGCCGTCGACGACGCGCTGGCCCTGGTCGCCGGGGACCGGTACGAGCGGGCGCTCTCCCGCGGCGGCTCCCGGGCGCGCGGCTTCGACGTGCTCTTCGGTGAAGCCGGCGCATCCGGTGAAGTCGGCGGATTCGGTGAAGCCGGCGGACCCAGCGCATCCGGCCCGGCCGGTGAAGGCCCCCGCGACGCCCGCGACAGCCGCACCGCCCCCGGCCGCCAGGCCCCCTTCGTCCGGGGATCCGTGCGGCACCCCCTCTTCCGTGACGACAGTCCCGGGCCCGGGAGCGGCGGCGGGAACCCCGGGGCGCCGGGGCACTCCTCCCGGCCCACCACTGCCTGGCCGGACGCGCGGGCGCTGGCCGGCCGGGCGGCGCGGGTGCTGGGGACCGGGGAACGGGCGCTCGGCGAGGCGCTGGGGCAGGTGCTCGCGGTGCCGCTCGTCGCCCTCACGGACCTGCCGTCGTTCGACTCGTCGGCCATGGACGGCTGGGCGGTCTCCGGGCCGGGCCCGTGGCGGCTGCCGCGCGGCGGGCAGGGGATCCTCGCGGGCGAGGGCGAGGCCGTCGCCCTGCACGACGGGCAGGCCGTCGCCATCGCCACCGGCGCCCGCGTACCGCCCGGGGCCACGGCCGTGCTGCGCCGCGAGCACGGCGACCTGACGGACGAGCGCGTCCTGCACGCGACCGCGCGCCTGACGCACGGTCAGGACATCCGGCCGCGCGGCCAGGAGTGCCGGCGCGGCGACCAACTCCTCGCCGCGGGCGGCCTGGTGACCCCCGCCGTGCTGGGCCTCGCGGCGGCCGCCGGGTACGACTCGCTGCGCGTCACGCGCCGCCCCCGCGTGGAGGTCCTGGTCCTCGGCGACGAGCTGCTGCGCGAGGGCCTGCCCAGCGGCGGCCGGATCCGGGACGCGCTGGGCCCCATGCTCGGCCCCTGGCTCGCCGAGCTCGGCGCCGAGGTGAGTGCGACCCGGCGGCTGGGCGACGACGCGGAGGCGCTGTACGCGGCCCTGGCCGAGTCGGGTGCCGATCTCGTGCTGACCACCGGGGGCACCGCGGCCGGTCCGGTCGACCACGTCCGTCCGACGCTGCGCAGGCTGGGCGCCGAGCTGCTGGTCGACGGCGTCTCGGTGCGCCCGGGGCATCCGATGCTGCTCGCGCGGCTCACCCCCGACCGGCACCTGGTGGGGCTCCCCGGCAATCCGCTGGCCGCCGTCGCGGGGCTGCTGACGCTGGCCGAACCACTGCTGCGGACGCTCGCGGGCCGGCCGGCCCCGGCCCCGTACCGCACCCCGCTGACCGAGGCGGTGGACGGGCACCCCGCCGACACCCGGCTCGTCCCGGTGGTGCGGCGGGGCGGCGGCCGGGCGCAGCCGCTGCGGTTCCACGGCCCCGCCATGCTGCGCGGCCTGGCCGCCGCGGACGCGCTGGCCGTCATCCCGCCGGGCGGTACGGACCGGGGCTCGCCCGCCGAACTGCTGGCCCTGCCGTGGGCGGCGGACAAGGGTGACCGGTGAGCCCGCGCGGGGCGGCCGTCACTCCTGTACGGCCGCCGGTACCGCCTGCCGGATGGTGATGACCCGGTCCGCGAGGTGGAGCGTGGCCGCCTCCGGGTCGGTGTAGTGCAGCAGCCGGTGGCCGCGGACGACGGCGACGACGAGGTCCTCGCACTCGCGCGGGGAGCGGCCCGCCTCCCGCTTGGTCACCGGCCGTTCGGAGACGTCGAGTCCGATGCCGTACGTCAGCAGGTCCTCCAGCACCGTGCCGACGTTGGGGCTGACCATCGACATGCCCAGCAGCCGGCCGGCGGAGCTGGAGCTGGTGACGACGGTGTCGGCGCCGCTCTGCCGCAGCAGGGGCACGTTCTCGTCCTCCCGGACGGCGACGACGATCGTGGCGTGCTTGTTCAGCTGCCGCGCGGTGAGCGTGACGAGCGCCGCGGTGTCGTCGCGCTGGGTGGCGATGACGATCTGCGCTGCCCGCGGCAGTTCGGCCCGCAGCAGGGTCTCGGAGCGGGTCGCGTCGCCGAGCACGGCCACGTACCCGGCGCTGGCGGCCGCGTCCACGACCTTCTTCTGCGGGTCCACCACGACGATCTTCTCCTTCGGGCGGCCCTGCCCGATGAGGGTCTCGATCGTGTGCTGGCCCTTCGTGCCGTAGCCGACGACGACGGTGTGCTCCCGCATCCGGGACCTCCAGCGGTGAATGCGCACTTGCTGGCGCGTCCGTTCGGTCAGCACCTCCAGGGTGGTGCCGACCAGAATGATCAGGAACAGCACGCGCAGAGGCGTGATCACGAAGATATTCGTCAGCCGCGCCCCCTCGCCCACCGGCGTGATGTCGCCGTAGCCGGTGGTCGACAGCGTGACGGTCGCGTAGTAGGCGGCGTCCAGGAAACCGAGCGTGCCGCCCTTGTTGTCGTGGTAGCCCTCCCGGTCGAGGTAGACGACGGCCGTCGTCACCCCCAGCACCACCAGCGCCATCACCAGCCGCCGCAGCACCTGCTGCAACGGCGCGGTCACCCGCTGGACGGGCATGACGATGGCCCGTCCGGTCTCCGTGTCCTCCTCGGCCTCGGCCCGGGTGCGGTGCAGCAGCGAGCGCAACAGGGAGAGCCGGGTGCCTTTCTGAAAGCCCTTCCGGGCGCTCCTGGCGGGAGGACCGGTCTTCGGCGTCCGCTCTGCGGTGGTGCGGGGTGCTTGTGGGGGAGCCATGCCCTCCATGTTCCGTGATGGGGACCGTGATGGGTTTCCATGACGGGGCCCGCCCCGGGAGTAGCCTCGCGGGCATGCATGCGATCACCATTCCCGCACCCGGCGGACCGGACGCGCTCGTGTGGGCCGAGGTCCCCGACCCCGTACCCGGCAGTGGCGAGGTCCTGATCGAGGTCGCGGCCAGCGCCGTCAACCGCGCCGATGTGATGCAGCGGCAGGGCTTCTACGACCCGCCGCCGGGCGCCTCCCCCTACCCGGGGCTCGAATGCTCCGGCCGGATCGCGGCGCTCGGGCCCGGGGTGAGCGGCTGGGCGGTCGGCGACGAGGTGTGCGCGCTGCTCGCGGGCGGCGGCTACGCGGAGAAGGTCTGCGTACCGGCCGGACAACTGCTGCCCGTGCCCGACGGGCTGGACGTGGTCACCGCGGCCGGGCTGCCCGAAGTGACCGCGACCGTCTGGTCGAACGTGTTCATGGTGGCCCATCTGCGGCCCGGCGAGACGCTGCTGGTGCACGGCGGCGGCAGCGGCATCGGCACGATGGCCGTGCAGCTGGCGAAGGCCGTCGGCGCGCGCGTCGCCGTCACGGCCGGCGGCACGGAGAAGCTGGAGCGCTGCCGCGAGTTGGGCGCGGACATCCTCATCGACTACCGCGAGGAGGACTTCGTCGAGGAACTGCGCAAGGTGACCGGCGGGGCCGGCGCCGACGTGATCCTCGACATCGTCGGCGCGAAGTACCTCGACCGCAACGTGGACGCCCTCGCCGTCAACGGGCGGCTCGTCGTCATCGGGCTGCAGGGCGGCCGCAGGGCCGAGCTGGACCTGGGCAAGCTGCTCGCCAAGCGGGCCGCCGTGACGGCGACCTCGCTGCGGGCCCGGCCGCTCGCGGAGAAGGCCGCGATCGTCGCGGCGGTGCGCGAGCACGTGTGGCCGCTGATCTCCGGGGGCCGGGTACGGCCCGTGGTCGACCGCACGCTGCCGATGCGGGAGGCTGCGGCCGCGCACCGGGTGCTGGAGCAGAGCACGCACGTGGGCAAGGTGCTGCTCACCAACTGACGCCCCCGCGAGGCCGGTTCCGCTCCCCCGTCACCCGTACGGCCGCTCAGCGCGCCGCCCGGCGCACCGCGTGTGACGGTGGAGCGAGGGGCGGGACCGGTGACTTCGACGGAGGGCGGCGGCGTGGGCGGTCGCATACGGGCGGCACCTGTGGCCGGGGCGGCGCTGACGGCGGCGCTCTGGGCGACGGCCGCGCTGTGCGCCCCGGCGGGCCCGGGGCTGGCCCGCACGGCGGGGGTTCCGAAGGCCCTGGAGCGGGCCGTGTCCGCCGGGTCCTTCCGCCCTGTGGTCGGGTCGGTGTCGCCCGGTGCCGGGCCTGGTCCCGTGGAGCAGCCGGGCTCCGGGGCAGGCGGTGCGGCGGGGACTCCGCGGGCCGTGTCCGCCGGGTCCTCCCGCTTCGCGGTCCGGTCGGTGTCGCTCGGTGCCGGGTCTGGTCGCGTGGAGCAGTCGGGCTCCGGGCCGGGCCGTGCGGCGGGGACTCCGCGGGCCCTGCCCCCCGCCGCCGGACCCGTTTCGCGTGAGCGGCCCGATCCCGGTCCGGAGACCGCGGTACGTGATGTGGAGGCCCCGCAGTCGACCGCCGGTCCTTCGGCGCTCCCCGTGCCCGCCGGTTTCCGGGCCGGCTATCCCGATCCCGAGGCCACCGACGGACCCGGCGAGGGGCGGGTGCCGCCCGGTCCGTTCGGCGGCGTCCCGGACTGGCCCTCCGACCCCGCGTCCGAGGACCCCGACGCCTCGGCCTCCCCGGACGGGGACCTCGCCAGCCCGCCGCCCGGCGGCCGGGCCGACGCGGTCGTGCCCTCCGCGCCGCCCCCGTCCGCGGCGCGGCCGCCGGACGGCCCGTCGCCCGGAGCCTCCGCGACGGGCGCGGACGACGGCAAGGCGGCGGGGGAGGCGGCGGACCACTCGGCGCTGGTGCTGCCCATCGGCGCGGGCATGACCGTGGCGGGCGTGGCGCTCGGGCTGTTCGCGCTCCGGCTGCGGCGCGCGGGATGACCTGCGGGACGACCTTTCGTGCCCCCGTGGCCCGGACAGTACGGTGGATCAGGCCGATCCCGGGGCATCACCTGGGAAAAATCACGTGTGCGAGAGAATGGCGGCATGGAGATGCCGAGGAATGAACGGTCGCAGGAGAGCCCGCACGTCCTTGTCGTAGGCCCGGACGGCATGGCCATCGGCAGCGCCGGCTCCGGGAGCGGGGAGGGCGACGAGGAGCCGCGCGAGATCCCCGTGACGGAGCAGGTCGAGCAGCCCGCGAAGGTCATGCGCATCGGCAGCATGATCAAGCAGCTGCTGGAGGAGGTCAGGGCGGCTCCTCTGGACGAGGCGAGCCGGGCCCGGCTGAAGTCGATCCACGCCAGCTCGGTCAAGGAGCTGGAGGACGGGCTCGCCCCGGAGCTGGTGGAGGAGCTGGAGCGGCTGTCGCTGCCCTTCACGGACGAGTCGGTGCCCACCGAGGCGGAACTGCGGATCGCCCAGGCCCAGTTGGTCGGCTGGCTGGAGGGCCTCTTCCACGGCATCCAGACGACGCTGTTCGCCCAGCAGATGGCGGCGCGGGCCCAGTTGGAGCAGATGCGCCGGGCGCTGCCCGCGGGGGTCCTCGGGGAGGACCACGGTGAGGACCAGCGGCCGGGCGGCGCGCGGTCCGGCCCGTACCTGTGAGGCGCTGAACCCGCCCCGGGCGGACCCCTTTTGAGGGTGCTGCTCGTGCGTGTGGCCGGTACACCCCCGGGGTGTACCGGCCACACGCACAAGACGGGCCACTGCAAGACGGGCCACTGCGGGCCGCGTTCCGTGCGACTGCACGGCAAAACGCCTGCCCTATAGGCCCTATAGGGCAAGTGGCGTCAGGACGTCACGAAGCCGGGTCGCCCGTGGAGACCGTCAGCACGAACTGGTCGGACGGCGACTTCGGGTCGAACGGGTCGCCCGGCGCGGGGACCTGCCCCAGCACGGTGCCCTTGCCCCAGGTGTTCTCCGCCTGCTGGTCGATGCGGTATTTCCAGCCGGCGGCCTGGAGGCACTCCTTGACGGAATCGACGTACAGGTAGCGGAAGTCGGGCGAGGTCTTCTTCGCCTTGTCGCTGAAGTACTCGCTCGCGTCGGTGCACTTCTCCGGCTTGACCGTCTTGGACCGGTCGCCGTCCTTGTGCTGCTTGTTCTGCGCGGCGGCACCACCGCCGCCACCGGCGGGAGCCGCCGGTGCCTGGGAGACGCTGCTCTGCGCCTGGTTGCCGCTGCCGCCGGACGAGCCGCCGGCGTCGCCGCCCGTCAGGGCGATCGCCGCGGTGACGCCGACGACCGCGAGCGCGGCGACGGCAGCGGCGCCGATCACGACGCCCCGGTTGCTCCTGCGCGTGCTCCCCGCGGCCGGGGCCGGCGCGGGAGCGGCGGGCGCGGGGCCCGCACCGTAGGAGGGCGCGCCCGGCCCGTAGGCCGGTGCCGCCGGGTAGCTGTGGGCGGGTGCCGGCCCGCCCGTCGGCCCGTACCCGGGCGGCGTCTGCGCGTACGGGCCCTGCGGCTGCGGCTGGTACGGCTGCCGCAGCTCCTGCGGCCCCGGCGCGGGCGGCTGCCCGTCGACCGGCGGGAAGACCGCCGAGGCGACGCCCGCCCCGCTGCGCGGCGGCGCCCCGGGGACGATGAGGGGCGCGGCCGCGGACTGCGCCGTGCCCGCCACGCGCGCGCACTCGTCGCGCATGGCCTCGGCGCTCGGGAAGCGCTCGTTCGGGTTCTTCTTCAGCGCGCGCAGGACGAGCGCGTCGACGGCCGGCGGGATCGAGCGATTGAGCGTGGAGGGCGCGGCCGGCTCCTCCTGGACGTGCGCGTAGGCGATGGCCAGCGGCGAGTCCGCGTCGAAGGGCAGCCGCCCGGTCAGCAGCTCGAAGAGCATGATGCCGACCGAGTACAGGTCGGAGCGGGCGTCGACGCCGCGCCCCAGGGCCTGCTCGGGCGAGAGGTACTGCGGGGTGCCCACGACCATGCCGGTCCGGGTCATCGAGGTCACGCCGGACTGCATGGCGCGGGCGATGCCGAAGTCCATGACCTTGACCACGCCGCGCTTGGTCACCATCACGTTGCCGGGCTTGATGTCCCGGTGCACCAGCCCCATCTCGTGGCTGACCTCCAGGGCCGCCAGGACGTCGGAGGTGATCTGCAGGGCCCTGGCGGCGGGCATCGCCCCGTACCGGGCGACGTCCTCGTCGAGCACGGCCCGCAGCGGTCGGCCCTCGACGTACTCCATGACGATGTACGGCATGGTCGTGCCGTCCAGCGCGTCCTCGCCCGTATCGAATACCGAGACGATGTTGGTGTGTGTGAGCTTCGCGACGGCCTGGGCCTCGCGGCGGAAACGCTCCCGGAAGGACGACTCGCGCCCGAGCTCGGTGTGGAGTGTCTTGATCGCGACGTTCCGGTCGAGCACGGTGTCGTGGGCCAGGTGCACGGAGGCCATGCCGCCCTCGCCGAGCAGGTCGCGCAGCCGGTAGCGGCCGCCCCCGACGGACCGGCCCTCGTAGCGGCCCTGGGCGCCGTCCTGGCTCATTCTTCTGTTTCCCCCTCGGCCGCCCGGCCGGTGCGACGGGTGCGACCGCCGGATGCGGCTGGTGCAGCGGTTCGGCAAAGGTTCCGACGAAATGTCTCGGCCAAGTCTGCCCAAGGGTACGGGCACGTCAAGCCGTGTGCCCGTTCCGTGACCGGATGCGCGACAAGCCGTCACGGGATTTGCCTTGCTCAGGGCGCTGCGGGTTTGATAGCGCGTCCATCCCCGACCGGCGCGCGCCGCGAACCCTGTAGCGTGCCTTAGCGGAAGACCACCGTATTGCCCCGCAGCGCCTCCCACGCGAAGCGGCCAGACACGACGGCGAGGACTGATGGCACAGACGCAGAGCGCCCAGGGTCCCGACCCTGACGCCAACGAGGGCGGTATGCCCGATGTGCCGGAAATGTGGGGTAACGGCGGTCTGGTGGGCGACGGCCGCTACCGCCTCACGCACCGGCTGGGCCGCGGCGGCATGGCCGAGGTCTTCGCGGCCGAGGACGTCCGGCTGGGCCGTACGGTCGCGGTCAAGCTGCTGCGCGCCGACCTCGCCGAGGACCCGGTCTCCAAAGCCCGCTTCACGCGCGAGGCGCAGTCCGTCGCCGGACTGAACCATCACGCCGTCGTCGCCGTCTACGACAGTGGCGAGGACGTCGTCGGCCGCAATGTCGTGCCGTACATCGTCATGGAGCTGGTCGAGGGCCGCACGATCCGCGATCTGCTGCTGAACGCGGAGGCACCGCCGCCCGAGCAGGCCCTGATCATCGTCGCGGGCGTGCTCGACGCGCTGGCCTACAGCCACCAGCACGGCATCGTGCACCGCGACATCAAGCCGGCGAACGTCATCATCACCAACAGCGGCGCCGTGAAGGTCATGGACTTCGGCATCGCGCGCGCCCTGCACGGCGCGGCGTCCACCATGACCCAGACCGGCATGGTGATGGGCACCCCGCAGTACCTCTCGCCCGAGCAGGCCCTGGGCAAGACCGTCGACGCCCGCTCCGACCTGTACGCGACCGGCTGTCTGCTCTACGAACTCCTCGCGCTGCGCCCGCCGTTCACCGGTGAGACCCCGCTGTCGGTGGTCTACCAGCACGTCCAGGACAACCCCGTGCCGCCCTCGGAGGTCCTCGGCAGCGTGCCGCCGGAGCTCGACGGGCTCGTGATGCGCGCGCTGGCCAAGGACCCGGACGACCGCTTCCAGAGCGCCGAGGAAATGCGCTCGGTGGTGCAGTACTCGCTGCAGATGCTGCACGACGCGGGCGGCCACACCGGCCAGTGGAACACCGGCCCGGTCACGGCGGCCACGCAGGTCATGGGCGCGGCGGCGGCCACCACGGCGATGCCGCACGCGCAGCACGGCAACACCGCGCAGCAGCCGCTGATCCCGCAGCGCCCGGGCGGTGACGACGGGGGCTTCGACGGCTACGACGGCCACCAGGGCGGGGGCCGGGGCCGCGGCGGGCGCGGCAAGATGCTGATCATCGCGGCGCTCGCGGTGATCGCGGTCGCGGTGGGTGTGGTGTTCGCGGTGAGCAACATGTCCAAGGGGAAGTCCGACAACAACTCGACGACGCAGCAGCAGGAGCAGAGCACCTCCCCCACCCCGTCCACCTCGCCGACCCCCTCCGACTCGCCCAGCAAGCGCCAGACGCCGTACAACCCCGGGGGCGACACCGGCGGGAGCCGCTGGCGCGATACGCCCGACACGAGCGACGACACGACCGACGAGACGCCGCGGCGGCACTCGCGCGAGCCGAACCCGGGCAAGTCGTCGCCCAAGCCCTCGGGCGAGCCGAGCAGCCCCAAGCCCTCGGACGACAAGCCGAACCCGCCGACGCACGAGCCGCCGACGCAGAACCCGCCCACCCAGGGCGGCTCCGGCAACAGCGGCAACCAGGGCGCCAACCAGGGCTCCGCCGGCTGAACCACCCGGGAAGGCCCGTGAGGGCCTCTGTGAGGGCCCGCGGCGGGCTCGTCGGCTCCCCGGGGCCCAGCGGGCCCGTCAGTCCGTGAACGCGTCGCGTACGGCTTCCTGCGCGCGCGTCCACCACACCGCCAGCGCGGACGAGGCCGGGAAGCCCGGGTCCGCGCGGTGGTCGCCGAGCTGGTAGCGCCAGCGCAGCATCCAGAAGTCGTTGAGCCGCTCCCACCACACCCGGTGCACGGCGGCGGCCAGTTCGTCCGGCCCGGCCCCGCTCGCGCGGCGGTAGGCGCGCGCGTAGGGACGTATCTTCGCCAGGTCCAGCGTGCCGTCGGGGCGCAGGAAGAAGATCACGGCAGCGCGGACCGCCTCCTCGGCGCGGGGCTGGACCCCGAGCCGGTCCCAGTCGACGATCGCGGCGGGCTCGCCGCCCCGGTAGAGCAGGTTGAGCGGGTGGAAGTCGCCGTGCACCCAGCCGCGCGCGGGCGCCGCGGCCGGGCGCCGGTCGGCGTGCTCCTCCAGCAGCGCGCGGCGCTCGACGAGCCGGTGCTCGGCCAGTTCGTCGAAGCAGTCGCGGGGGCGGCCGCGCAGCAGGGCCAGGAGCTCGTCGATGAGGGCGTAGGTGTCCTGCGGGTCGGCCGCGGCGTCGCAGCCCGCCGACGGGCCGTCCCGGCCGTCCTCGCCGTACCGTTCCGGCACCTCCTGACGGCAGACCTGCTCCAGGCAGGTGTGGACGTGCCCCAGCAGGGCGCCCAGCCGGCGCGACTGGGCGCGGGTCAGCTCGCGGCCGTCGCGGTGCCGGCCCTCGATCCACGGGTGCAGGGCGTAGCAGCGGCCGCCCAGAACGGTGACGGTGGCGCCCTCGGCGTCGGCGACGGGCGGGGCCACCGGCAGGCCGAGCGCGGCGAGCCGGCGGGTGACGGCGTGCTGGCGGGCGATCGCGGCGACGTCGCCGTCGAGGTGGTGCTTGAGGAAGAAGCGGCCGCGCGTGGTGGCCAGCCGGTAGCCCCGGTTGAGCAGGCCCTCCGTCAACGGCTCGCAGGACAGGGGCTCTCCGACGTCTCCGTAGCGGCGCAGCAGCGTGTGCAGGGTGCTCGGGTCCGGCTCGTCCGGTGTGCCGGGGCCGCGCTGCTCGTGCGCGGTGTGCGCCCCGTGCGTGCCCCGGTCCGCTCTGCCGTTCGTGCCAAGTCCGCTGTGTCCGTGGGCAATGAGCGGGAGAGCGGTGGTGACAAGTGAGCGCGGCACGCGCCAAATGTTAGATCACGCTGAGTGCGCGACCTGTCGCACGGGGACGCCGTCCAGGTGATGCAGGGTGCTGAACTGCGGTTCGATGAGCAGGTATTCGGCCTCGAAGGGGATGTCGTCGGCGGCGCGCGGCGTCGGCCCGAAGCGCTCCAGCTCCGCCGCCTCGGGAAGGAACAGCCGGGCGGTGCCCACGAATTGCACGGTCCACACGCGCTCCTCGCCCTCGCTCCGGCCGCTGAGGTTGTCGGCCCCGTAGGCGACGACGTTGCCGTCGCACGCGCGCGCGTAGCCGAAGCCGCCGTGCAGCCGCAGCATCACCTGGCGGCCACTGACGATGTGCCGGGCGCCCGTGACGAAGGGGAGCGCGTGCATGCTCAGCGAGAGCCTGCCGTAGGGCGTGCGGCCGAGCAGGTCGAGTGCGCGGTGGTCGACGGACCGGTCGGAACGCCTTGGAGGCACGGAGAGCATGGTCGCCATGCTGCCGCCCCGGCCCGGGTGTCCCTAGGGGCACCAGCCCTTTTGATCAGGGGTCGTTGGTCCTGAAGCCGACCTAACAACCGTAAACCGACTAATCGCGCTGTTTTGCTGTCCGGCCGCGCCCCTGCGGTGTCCCCGCGGTGTCTCTACCGTTTCTCCGCCTGCAGCCGGGCCACGTACGCCGCCGCCTGCGAGCGGCGCTCCATGCCGAGCTTGGACAGCAGGCTGGAGACGTAGTTCTTGATGGTCTTCTCGGCCAGGTGCAGCCGCTCGCCGATCGCGCGGTTGGTCAGCCCCTCGCCGATCAGGTCGAGGATGCGCCGCTCCTGGTCGGTCAGGCTCGCGAGCCGGTCGTCGCCCTTGGCGCGCCCGCCGTCGCGCAGCCGCTCCAGCACCCGGGCCGTCGCGACCGGGTCCAGCAGGGACTTCCCCGCCGCCACGTCGCGCACGGCGGTCAGCAACTCCTGGCCGCGGATCGCCTTGAGCACGTAACCCGAGGCCCCGGCCATGATCGCGTCGAAGAGCGCCTCGTCGTCGGCGAACGAGGTGAGCATCAGGCATTTGATGGACTCGTCCCGGGACCGGATTTCACGGCATACTTCGACTCCGCTGCCATCCGGAAGCCGAACGTCCAGAACGGCGACATCGGGCCGGGTGGCCGGAATGCGCACCAGGGCGTCCGCGGCCGTGCCCGCTTCCCCGACCACTTCGATGTCCTCCTCCACGGAGAGCATCTCGTGCACACCGCGGCGGACGACTTCATGGTCGTCCAGCAGAAATACCGTGATTTTTCCTTGTTCGCGCACACTGCCAGTCTCACACACCGACTCTTCCCCTGCTCTTGTCCGCCGGGATAACGTGCCGTCGTTCCGGCAGCCCGCACGGGCTGTGCTCACGAGGCCGTGGGCGGCGAGCGTGGCCCCGCTTTCTCAATTTACTTGGAAATCCAAGCAAAATTGCAGGTCAGCGGGGTTTCGCAGGAATGCGGCCCTGTGGGTAACGTGCTTATTGCAGGCCATTCGCCGGGGCGCCTGTCACGCCCGGTTCCGGCCTTGGCACACCCACCCCGTGTGCCGTCGGGGACGGGCGAGCCTCCCTGCGCCTCACGGCGGAGGGACCCCCTCTGGCCGCCGGCGACCCCGGGGGCCGGACAGACGGAGGAGCACACGTGACTGTGGACAGCACTGCCGCGCGCAAGCCGCGCCGCGGCAGCACCAAGCGCGCCGGCGCGAAGGCCCCGGCGACGCCGGGCGGGCCGGAGCTCGTACAGCTGTTGACGCCGGAGGGCGAGCGGGTCGGGCACCCCGACTACGCCATCGACCCGTCCCCGGAGGAACTGCGCGGTCTGTACCGGGACATGGTGCTGACCCGCCGCTTCGACGGCGAGGCCACGACGCTGCAGCGGCAGGGCGAACTCGGCCTGTGGGCCTCGCTGCTGGGCCAGGAGGCCGCGCAGATCGGCTCCGGCCGGGCCACCCGCCCCGACGACTACGTCTTCCCGACCTACCGCGAGCACGGCGTCGCCTGGTGCCGCGGGGTCGACCCCGTCAATCTCCTGGGCATGTTCCGCGGCGTCAACCACGGCGGCTGGGACCCCAACGAGAACAACTTCCACCTCTACACGATCGTCATCGGCTCGCAGGCGCTGCACGCGACCGGCTACGCGATGGGCGTGGCCAAGGACGGCGCGGACTCGGCCGTGATCGCCTACTTCGGCGACGGCGCCTCCAGCCAGGGCGACGTGGCCGAGGCGTTCACCTTCGCGTCCGTCTACAACGCGCCGGTGGTCTTCTTCTGCCAGAACAACCAGTGGGCCATCTCCGAGCCCACCGAGCGCCAGTCGCGCGTGCCGCTGTACCAGCGCGCGCAGGGCTACGGCTTCCCCGGCGTCCGGGTGGACGGCAACGACGTGCTGGCCTGCCTCGCGGTGACCCGGGCGGCGCTGGAGCGGGCCCGTACCGGCCAGGGCCCGGTGCTCATCGAGGCGTTCACCTACCGCATGGGCGCGCACACCACCTCCGACGACCCGACCCGCTACCGCAGCGACGAGGAGCGGGAGTTGTGGGAGGCCAAGGACCCGATCCTGCGGCTGCGCCGGCTGCTGGAGCGCGAGGGCCACGCGGACGAGGCGTTCTTCGCCGAGGTCGAGGCGGAGTCCGACGCGATGGCCAAGCGGGTGCGGGAGACGGTGCGTTCGATGCCCGACCCGGAGCCGATGGCCCTCTTCGAGCACATCTACGCCGACGGGCACGCGCTCGTCGACGAGGAGCGCGCCCAGTTCGCCGCCTACCAGGCCTCGTTCGCCGACCTGCCCGCCGAGGAGAGCAAGTAGTCATGACCGTCCAGAAGCTCTCCATCGTCAAGGCGATCAACGCCTCGCTGCGCACCGCGCTGGAGAACGACCCCAAGGTCCTCGTCATGGGCGAGGACGTCGGCCGGCTCGGCGGCGTCTTCCGCGTCACCGACGGGCTGCAGAAGGACTTCGGCGAGGACCGGGTCATCGACACCCCGCTCGCCGAGTCCGGCATCGTGGGCACCGCGATCGGGCTCGCGCTGCGCGGCTACCGGCCGGTCGTGGAGATCCAGTTCGACGGGTTCGTCTTCCCCGCCTACGACCAGATCGTCACCCAGCTCGCGAAGATGCACGCCCGCGCGCTCGGCAAGGTCAAGCTGCCGGTCGTCATCCGCATCCCCTACGGCGGCGCGATCGGCGCCGTCGAGCACCACAGCGAGTCCCCCGAGACGCTGTTCGCGCATGTCGCGGGCCTGAAGGTGGTCTCGCCCTCGAACGCCTCGGACGCCTACTGGATGCTCCAGCAGGCCATCCAGAGCGACGACCCGGTCATCTACTTCGAGCCCAAGCGCCGCTACCACGACAAGGGCGAGCTCGACACGGAGGCCATCCCCGGTCCGCTGCACACCGCCCGTACGGTGCGCGAGGGCACGGACCTGACGCTCGCCGCGTACGGGCCGATGGTCAAGACCTGTCTGCAGGCCGCCGCCGCGGCCGAGGAGGAGGGCAAGTCGCTGGAGGTGCTCGACCTGCGCTCGATGTCGCCCGTCGACTTCGACGGCATCCAGGCGTCGGTGGAGAAGACCCGCCGGCTCGTCGTCGTGCACGAGGCCCCGGTGTTCCTGGGCACGGGCGCCGAGATCGCCGCGAGGATCACCGAGCGCTGCTTCTACCACCTGGAGGCGCCGGTCCTGCGGGTCGGCGGCTACCACGCGCCGTACCCCCCGTCCCGGCTGGAGGACGAATACCTGCCCGGCCTGGACCGGGTGCTCGATGCCGTCGACCGCGCGCTGGCGTACTGAGGGGCTCACCGAAATGACTGTCCGCGAGTTCAAACTGCCCGACGTGGGCGAGGGCCTGACCGAGGCCGAGATCCTCAAGTGGTACGTCGCCGTCGGCGACACCGTCTCCGACGGGCAGGCGGTGTGCGAGGTCGAGACCGCCAAGGCCGCCGTCGAACTGCCCGTCCCCTTCGACGGGGTGGTCCGCGAGCTGCGCTACCCCGAGGGTGCGACCGTCGACGTCGGCGAGGTCATCATCGCCGTCGAGACGGCCTCGCCCGCCGGCGCGGCTGAGCCGGGCGCGCCCGCGTCCGCGCCTGCCTCCGAGGACGAGCCGGAGGGCCGGCAGGCCGTACTGGTGGGGTACGGGGCCGCGCCGTCGTCCACCAAGCGCCGCCCGCGCAAGGCGCAGCCGGCTCCGGCCGGCGCGCGCGGCGAGATGAACGGCCACGGCCCGGCGGCCGCACAGCCCGCCGCACCCGCCCCGGCGCCCGCGCCCGCCGCCGCGCCCGCCGTCCCCCACCCCGCCGGCCGTCCCCTGGCCAAGCCGCCCGTGCGCAAGCTCGCCAAGGACCTCGGGGTCGATCTGGCGAGCATCGCCCCCACCGGGGACGGCGGGACCGTCACCCGCGAGGACGTGCACGCCGCCGTCGCGGCGCGGACGGCGGCCGGTGCCGTGGCGGAGGCGGCACCGGCAACCCCCGCCGCGCCCGCGCCCGTTCCCGTGGCCGGCGAGGGCCGCCCGCGCGAGACGCGGATCCCGGTCAAGGGCGTGCGCAAGGCCACCGCGCAGGCGATGGTCGCGAGCGCCTTCACGGCCCCGCACGTCACGGAGTTCGTCACCGTCGACGTCACCCGCACCATGAAGCTCGTCCAGAAGCTCAAGGACGACCCGGACATGGCCGGGCTGCGCGTCAACCCGCTGCTGCTCGTCGCGAAGGCCCTGCTCGTCGCGGTCAAGCGGAACCCGGGCGTCAACGCCGCCTGGGACGAGGAGCGGCAGGAGATCGTCCTCAAGCACTACGTCAACCTCGGTATCGCCGCGGCGACCCCGCGCGGGCTGATCGTGCCGAACATCAAGGACGCCGACACCAAGACCCTCCCCGAGCTCTCGGCGGCGCTGAGCGGCCTGGTCGCCACCGCCCGCGAGGGGAGGACGGCGCCCGCCGACATGCAGGGCGGCACGATCACCATCACCAACGTCGGGGTCTTCGGCATCGACACCGGCACGCCCATCCTCAACCCCGGCGAGTCCGCGATCCTCGCCCTCGGCGCGATCAAGCTCCAGCCGTGGGTCCACAAGGGCAAGGTCAAGCCGCGTCACGTCACGACACTTGGGCTGTCCTTCGACCACCGCCTCGTCGACGGCGAACTCGGCTCGAAGCTGCTGGCCGACGTCGCGGCGGTCCTGGAGAACCCCCGGCGTCTGATCACCTGGGCCTGAGGGTACGGAGCGGAAAGCGGCAGGCCCGGACACGCCCCCTCCTCACCCCCCTCCAGCGAGGAGAGAAGCGGTGTCCGGGCCCGTCGCCATGCGGCAGAGCGGCCTCGGGCACCACCCTGGCAGGGGGTGGAATGGCCCGTGCTGGGCAATTTACTTAAGATTGACCGTCACTTGCAGTGCCGGTTTTGGAGGAACGGACGCGTGAGACGCGCGGACCGCGTGAACGCCCCACCGGACGGTGTCCCCGACGGCACCTCGCACGGCGAGTCCATCAGCCGGCTGCTGCGCGCCTGGCGCGCCCGCGTCGACGCCCGCACCGTCCCCGAACTGCGCTGGGCGCAGCCCCGTCCCGGCCCCCGCCTCTCCCAGGCGCACGTGGCGCGGCTCACCGGCGTGAGCGAGGGCTGGTACCGCGCGCTGGAGGCCGGGCGCCGCCAGGACTTCTCCGAGAGCTTCCTGCTGCGCGTCGCGGAGGCGCTGCGGCTGAGCGAGGCGGAGACCCTCACCCTCTTCCTCGCGGTGTGCGGCCGCCGCCCGCCCGCCGAACCGGCCGCCCCGCGCGAGGAGTTGCCCGCCGGCGTCAGGGCACTGCTCGCGCAGCAGGTCTCCTACCCCGCCTACCTCTCCGACGGCGCGTGGAACATCGTCGCCGCCAACACCCTCATGGGCGAGTGGTTCCCCTGGGTGCTGCGCCCAGGCGCGAACCTCATGCGCTGGACGCTGCTGCACCCGGAGGCACGCGAGCAGATGCTCGACTGGGAGGACAGCTCCGCACGCGTCTACCTGGCGATGCTGCGCGTCGCGAGCAACAGCGACCCCGCGAACACCGAACTGCGCTCCCTGGTGCGGGAGATCCTCGCGGCGGACGCGGACTGCCGCCGCATCTGGGAGCGCGAGTCCGACGTCGTCGAGCACCGCGACGGCGACGTCTTCCGGCTGCGGCTGCCGTACCACGGCAACGAGGAGGTCCGGGTGACCAGCCATGTGCTGCTCCCGATCCAACGCCCGGACCTGCGCTTCGTCTTCATCACGCCGTACGACGGCTGAGCGGGTGCCCGGGCGGGCGGCGGGCGTGTCCCGTACGACCACTGAGGGCGCCCGGCGCGGCGCCCGGACGTGCTCGCGTTGCGCTCGCCGCACTGCCTGCCGGCCGGTCCGGGGCCCGGCGCGTACCCGTCCGTATGGCGAGAAGCCCCTCGTCACGCATACGTGTTGTATCTAAGCTGTGCGCATGCCGACCGCTCCTCCCGTCACCGCCAAACGGCCCCCCGCCGCCGAACGCGTCTACGCGCACGTCAAGGACGGTGTCCTGCACCGCCGTTACGAGGGCGGAACGCTGCTCACCGAAGGCGGACTCGCCGAGGCCGTGGGCGTCTCCCGCACCCCCGTGCGCGAGGCCCTGCTGCGACTGGAGGCCGAGGGGCTGCTCAAGCTCTATCCGAAGAAGGGAGCCCTGGTGCTCGCCGTCTCCGCGCAGGAGATCGCGGACGTGGTCGAGACCCGGCTGCTGGTGGAGAAGCACGCGGTGGCCAAGGCCGTCCCCGCCCCGCCGCGCCTGCTGGCCCGCCTCGAAGGACTCCTCGACGACATGCGGCGGCAGGCGGCCGCCGGGGACCTCGCGGCCGTCTCGGTCAGCGACCGCGCCTTCCACGCCGAGATCGTCCGCAGCGCCGGCAATCTGATCCTCTCCCGGCTCTACGACCAGCTGCGCGACCGGCAGTTGCGCATGGGGGTCGCCGCCATGCACGCGCACCCGGACCGCATCGACAGAAACCACGCCGAGCACGCCGAGATCCTCGCGGCCCTGCGCGCGGGCGACGCGCAGCGGGCCGTGGACATCATCGACCAGCACATCTCCTGGGTGCGCAACCTCGCGCAGGGGGACGAGCGATGACCTCGCACGCCTCCTCGCGCCCCTGCGCGCTCCCCGGCGACCCGCCGGGCGGCACCCGCGCGATCGCCGTGTGGGGCCTGGGCGTCGCCGTCTACTTCGTCGCCATCGTCTTCCGTACGAGCCTGGGCGTGGCCGGCATCGACGCGGCCGAGCGCTTCCACATCAACGCCTCCGCCCTGTCCACCTTCTCCATACTCCAACTCCTGGTGTACGCCGGGATGCAGATACCCGTCGGCGTGATGGTCGACCGGCTCGGCACGAAGAAGGTGCTCGCGCTCGGCGTCGTGCTGTTCACCGCCGGGCAGTTCGTCTTCGCCTTCTCCCGCTCCTACGGCACGGCGCTGACCGGCCGCGCCCTCCTGGGCTGCGGGGACGCGATGACGTTCATCAGCGTGCTGCGGCTCGGCGCGCGCTGGTTCCCCGCCCGCCGGGGACCGATGATCGCGCAGATCGCGGCGCTGTTCGGGATGGCGGGCAACCTCGTCTCCACCGTCGTCCTGGCCCGGCTGCTGCACACCGAGGGCTGGACGCGGACCTTCGCGGGCAGCGCCGCGGCCGGAGTCCTCGTCCTCGTCCTGCTGCTCGCCTTCCTCAAGGACCACCCCAAGGGATACGAGCCCGCCCCCGGGCCCCCGCACTCCGGCGGCGGCTTCGTGCGCCGGCAGATCACCTCGGCCTGGCGGGAACCGGGCACCCGGCTGGGGCTGTGGGTGCACTTCACCACCCAGTTCCCGGCGATGGTCTTCCTGCTGCTGTGGGGCATGCCCTTCCTCGTCGAGGCGGAACGGCTGGACCGGGGCACGGCCGGCACGCTGCTGACCCTGATCGTGCTGTCGAACATGGCCGTCGGCCTCGTCTACGGGCAGATCATCGCCCGGCACCACGCGGCCCGGCTGCCGCTGGCCCTGGGCACGGTCGCGGCCACGGCCCTGGTCTGGGCGGCCGTCCTGGGCTGGCCCGGAGCCACCGCGCCGATGTGGCTGCTGGTGACCCAGTGCCTGGCGATGGGCGCATGCGGACCGGCCTCGATGATCGGCTTCGACTTCGCGCGCCCCGCGAACCCGCCCGAGCGTCAGGGCACCGCCTCCGGCATCGTCAACATGGGCGGTTTCATCGCCTCGATCACGACGTTGCTGGCGGTCGGTGTGCTGCTGGACGCGACGGGCGGCGACTACCGGCTCGCGCTGTGCTCGGTGTTCGTCCTCCAGGCACTCGGCCTGAGCCAGATCCTGCGCCTGCGCACCCGCGCCCAGCGCCGCGAGGAGGAGCGCGTCGTGGCCTCGCGCGTCGAGACCGTGCACTACCGCTCGGACAGCCCCGTGTGACGAGCCGACCGCACGGGCCCGCCGCCCCCTTCATCGGCGGAGGACGGCGGGCCCGAACGGTCGGCGCCCCTTACGGAGTGATCGCGAACTCCCGCAGGACCGCCGCCGCCAGCCGCTCGTCCCCCTCCACCTTGACCCGGTTCGCGACCGCCTCGGGCCGCACCCGCCCGCACGCGAGACGCGCGTACGTCTCCCAGTCCGTCGTGAACGTCACCGTCGGCCCCAGGGAGACACTGCCGTCGATGCTGCCCCGCCCCTGCGCGTCGACCCGCACGGTCCGCAGGAACTCCAGCGGCCCGTGCACGTCGAGGACGACCACCGAACCGGGCGGCGCCTCCGCGTGCTTGGCGATCACCTTCGGCAGCGCCTCCAGCAGGAAGTCCCGGGAGACCACGGCCGCCGGCGAGTCCAGGTTCCCCGGCACGCCCAGGGCACGCCGCAGGTCCTGCTCGTGCGTCCACACGTCGAAGGCCCGCACGGTCAGGGAGCGGGCGAGCGGCTGCTCGTTGCCGGTGCCGAGCGGCCAGCGGACGGGGGTGCGCGGGTCACGGTGCTCGCCGCGCAGCTGCCGGGAGCGCCGGATGATCGTCAGCTCCAGCTCGGAGACCATCTCCAGCGCGGTGTGGCAGCGGCGCACATCGACCTGCACCTCGATGTAGCGGGAGAACTCGTCGGTGACGTGGTAGAGATCGCGCGGCAGCGCGTGGATGGGCCGCGGCTCGCCCAGCATCTCGCTCTCGACCCCGATGATGTGGGAGACGACGTCGCGCACGGACCAGCCGGGGCACTCCGTGGGCCGGTTCCAGTCCGCCTCGGTGAGCGGCCTGACCAACTCGTGGACGGATTCGACGGATTGGGTCCAGGCATCGATGGTGGGCTGCAGGCTTGGGTGAACGGTCACGGGACCCCTCGGCGGTGCGTGCGTGGACGGGCTGCTTCAGGCGGCGCGGATACGGCCGCGTACGGCCGGTGCGCGCGGGAGCGAAGTGCTGTGACGGTGCTGTGCAGTTAAGTTACGCTGCGCGCGGGTGCCCTGACAGCGCTTTCGGGTTGACGGAGACCCGACGAGGACGAGCGCGCGACGGGCCGCCGGTGTTTCGGACGAGGGGAATGGTGGTAGCGGTGCGCGTCTCTCTGCTCCAGATCGCGGTGGACCCCGACGAGCCGGTGGCCGCGCGCCGGGAGCGCGCGGCGGCGCTCGTGCGCACCCGGCACGCCGACGACCTGGTGGTGCTGCCCGAGCTGTGGCACGTCGGGGCGTTCGCCTTCGACTCCTTCGCGCCCGCCGCCGAAGCACTGGACGGCCCCACGGCCCAGGCCATGTCCGAGGCCGCCCGCGAGGCGCGGGTCTGGCTGCACGCCGGCTCGATCGCCGAACGCGGCGCCGACGGCGGCCTGTTCAACACCTCGCTCGTCTTCGACCCCGACGGCCGACTGGTCCGCACCTACCGCAAGATCCACCGCTTCGGCTTCGACAAGGGCGAGGCCGTGCTGATGGACGCGGGCAGTGAGATCGTCACCGTGCCGCTGCCGGAGACCGTCCTGGGCCTGGCCACCTGCTACGACCTGCGCTTCCCCGAACTGTTCCGGGCCCTGGTCGACGCCGGCGCCCAGACGCTCGTCGTCCCCGCCGGCTGGCCCGAGCGCCGCCGCGCCCACTGGACGCTGCTGGCCCGCGCCCGCGCCGTGGAGAACCAGTGCTACCTCCTCGCGTGCGGCACCGCCGGCACCCACGCGGGCGTCCCCCAGGCCGGCCACAGCATCATCGTCGACCCCTGGGGCGAAACCGTCGCCGAGGCCGGTCCTGGCGAGCAGATACTGACCGCCGAACTGGACCCGGAGCGCGTGACGAAGACCCGCGAGGAGTTCCCGGCTCTGAAGGACCGGGTCCTGGGCCGCTGACCTGCTCCTAGCGGACCCGCGCAACACTCCGGTCGCCCCGCGTTCATCGCGCGATGGCACCCTGGGGCCATGAACGCCACTTCGCCCGTGCCTCGTCGTCCCCGTGTCCGTGCCCCCGAACTGTCCGGCAAGGGTGGATGGATCAACACCGGTGGCAAGGATCTGAAGCTTGCCGATTTTCGAGGTCGCACGCTGATCCTCGACTTTTGGACGTTCTGCTGTGTCAACTGCCTCCACGTCCTCGACGAGCTGCGGGAGCTGGAGGACAAGCACCGCGACACCGTCGTGATCGTCGGCGTGCACTCGCCGAAGTTCGCGCACGAGGCCGACCACCGGGCGGTCGTCGACGCCGTCGAGCGCTACGGGGTGCACCACCCCGTCCTGGACGACCCGGAGCTGGCCACGTGGAAGCAGTACGCGGTGCGGGCCTGGCCCACGCTCGTCGTGATCGACCCCGAGGGCTATGTCGTCGCGCAGCACGCCGGTGAGGGCCACGCGCACGCCCTGGAGACGCTCGTGGCCGAACTGGAGGCCGAGCACGCGGCCAAGGGGACGCTGCGGCGCGGGGAGGGGCCGTATGTGCCGCCGGAGCCGGAGGCCGGTGATCTGCGCTTCCCGGGGAAGGCGCTGCTGCTGCCGTCCGGGAACTTCCTGGTCTCCGACTCGACGCGGCACCAGCTCGTCGAGCTGGCCGCCGACGGCGAGAGCGTGGTGCGCAGGATCGGTACGGGGGAGCGCGGTTTCACCGACAGTCCGGTGCGGTTCAGCGAGCCGCAGGGGCTCGCGGTGCTCCCGGACGGGCGGGTCGCGGTCGCGGACACCGTCAACCACGCGCTGCGCGCGTACGACCCGCAGACCGGTGAGGTCACCACGCTCGCCGGGACCGGCCGCCAGTGGATGCAGGGGCAGCCGGTCTCCGGGCCCGCGCGGGAGGTGTCGCTGTCCTCGCCCTGGGACGTGGCCTGGTTCGCGGACCGGCTGTGGATCGCCATGGCGGGAGTGCACCAGCTGTGGACGTACGACCCGGAGAGCCGGACCGTCACGGTCGCGGCGGGCACGACCAACGAGGGCCTGGTCGACGGCCCGGCGGAGCAGGCGTGGTTCGCGCAGCCGTCCGGACTGGCGGCGGCCGGGGAGCGGCTGTGGATCGCCGACTCGGAGACCAGCGCGCTGCGTTGGGCCGAGCGTGACGGTCAGGGTTTCGTGGTGCGTACGGCCGTCGGCACCGGGCTGTTCGACTTCGGGCACCGTGACGGGGCCGCAGGGCAGGCCCTTCTCCAGCACCCTCTCGGGGTGACCGCCCTGCCGGACGGTTCGGTCGCGGTGTGCGACACCTACAACCACGCGCTGCGCCGCTACGACCCGGCGGCGGACGAGGTGACCACGCTCGCCACGGATCTGCGGGAGCCGTCGGCCGCCGTCCGCGCCGGTGAGGACATCGTGGTCGTGGAGTCCGCCCGGCACCGGCTGACCCGGCTGCGGCTGCCGGAGGAGGCCGTCCGCGTGGAGTCGGTGGCCCACCGTACGCAGCGGCAGGCGACGGAGGTGGCCCCGGGCCGGCTCCGCCTGGACGTGGTCTTCCAGGCCCCGGCCGGCCAGAAGCTCGACACCAGGTACGGCCCCTCGACGCGGCTGCTCGTCAGCTCCACCCCGCCGGAGCTCCTCGCGGAGGGCGCGGGCGCGGGTACGGACCTGACCCGCGAACTCGTCCTGGCGGACGGGGTGTCGGAGGGGGTCCTGCATGTGTCGGCGATGGCGGCGTCCTGCGACGACGACCCGGAGAACCCCTATCCGGCGTGCCATGTGCACCAGCAGGACTGGGGTGTTCCGGTCCGGGTGACGCCGGGCGGCGCGGGCCGGCTGCCGCTGGTGCTGGCGGGTCTGGACGAGCGGTCCGGCTGACGCCGGGAGACAGGGGCCGGGTCGGCAGGCCCTGCCCGCAGCACGCGGCGCGGTACCGCCGGCCGCTTCCGGGGCCCCGGCCGGTACGCCGGGTCCGCCCCGCGGTCGACCTCCCTGCCCGGTCACCACTTCAGCGCGTCCCGTTCCCCCTTCTGCCAGTACGTCGTGCGCGCCGAGTCGTCCACCGTCAGCTCGCCGCCCGGGAGCGGGACGTCCGCCGGGTCGCCGGCGCTGCCCCCGCCGGAGGGGGCCTGGAAGGAGACGGCGAGCCTCTTCGCCTTGCGGGGGTTGGCGCCCTTGCCGTCGGCGGCGGCCGGGGCGACGGCGGCGTACGCGGAGGCGCCGGGGGTCAGGGTGACGGTGTCCCTGGGCCTGCTGGCGTCGAGGGCGACGCCGCTGGCCTGGTCCTGGTCGAAGCGGACGAAGGGGTAACCGTAGGCCCTGCAGGGCTTCTTGGCGGTGTTGGTGGCGACGACCAGCAGCTGTCCCGCGTGTGCCGTCGCGGGCTTGGCCTGCACCCTGACCTCGGCCGGGGTGCACGCGTCGCCCTTGTCCTCGGCCTTGGCGTCACCGCCCTCGTCGCCCTCGTCGGTGGCGGGCTCGTCGGCGGTGCCGGCGGCGGCCTCGGTGTCCTGGCCTGCGGACCGCGAACCGCCCCCGCTGCCACAGGCGGTCAGGGCGAGGGCGGTGACGGCGACGGTCGCGGCGGCGCGGGCGGCGAGCCGCACGGTACGGGTACGGGTCATGGTGCGTCCCCTGACGGGAAGTGGTCCGGTCGGTACGCCAGGATCATCCCGTAGCCCGTGGCGGCAAGGCCAACAGCCTTGCCGCACAGGGAACATCGCCGCCTGAAAGGCCGTGTGCCGGCGGCGGAGGCGGTCAGTCCTCCAGGAACGCGGTCAGCGCGGCCGCCAGCAGGAACGGGTCGTCCGCGCCGCACAGCTCGCGCGCGGAGTGCATCGACAGGCACGCGACACCGATGTCGACGGTGGTGATGCCGTGCCGGGCCGCGGTGATCGGCCCGATGGTGGTGCCGCAGGGCATCGCGTTGTTGGACACGAAGTTCTGCCACGGCACGCCCGCCCGCTCGCACGCGGAGGCGAAGACGGCCCGTCCGTGCCCGTCGGTGGCGTACCGCTGGTTGACGTTGACCTTGAGGATGGGGCCGCCGTTGGGCAGCGGCTGGTGTCCGGGGTCGTGCCGCTCGGCGTAGTTGGGGTGCACGGCGTGCCCGGTGTCGGAGGACAGGCACACGGTTCCGGCGAAGGCGCGGGCCCGGTCCTCGTACGTACCGCCGCGGGCGAAGACGGATCGTTCCAGCACGGTGCCCAGCAGCGGGCCCTCGGCACCGGTGTCGGACTGGCTGCCGTTCTCCTCGTGGTCGAAGGCGGCGAGGACGGGGATGTGCGCGAGCTGCTCCCCGGTGGTCGCGGCGGTGAGCGCGGCGAGTCCGGCGTGCACGGACAGCAGGTTGTCCATGCGCGGCCCGGCGAGGAGTTCGCGGTCGCGGCCGAGGTAGGCGGGCGGCTCCACGCTGTGGACCATCAGGTCCCAGCCGATGACGGCGTCGGCGGCCAGCCCGGCCTCGTCGGCGACGAAGCGGATCAGATCGCCCTCGGCGACCTTGCCGAGCCCCCACACGGGGGTCATGTGCTTCTGCTTGTCGAGCTTGAGTCCGTCGGTGTTGACGGAGCGGTCGAGGTGGACGGCGAGCTGGGGCACGCGCAGCAGCGGCCGGTCGATATTGACCAGGTGCTGGCTGCTGTCGCGCAGCGTGAGCCGCCCGGAGAGGCCGAGGTCGCGGTCGAGCCAGGTGTTGAGCAGGGTGCCGCCGTAGAGCTCGACGGCGATCTGCCGCCAGCCGTGGGCGCCGGTGTCGGGCAGCGGCTTGACGCGCAGGTTGGGGGAGTCGGTGTGGGCGCCGACGATACGGAAGGGGGTGGCCGGGGTCGCGCCCTCGGGCACGTACCAGGCGATGATCGCGCCGCCGCGCAGTACGTACTTGCCGCCGGCCGACGCGTCCCACGCGTCGGTCTCCGTGAGCCGGGTGAAGCCCGCTTTCTCCAGCCGCTCGGCGGCGTTCGCCACCGCGTGGTAGGGCGAGGGGCTCGCGGCGAGATAGGTCATGAGATCGTCGGTGTGGCCGCGGTCGAAGCGGTGCGCAGGGCTCATGGCCCTCAAGGATAAGGACCGGGACAGGGGAAGGGCCCGCTCCCCGGGAAGAGGAACGGGCCCGTGCGGTGTGCGTCACCCCACGCGCACAACCGGCCTGAGGCTTTCCGGAAGGCTTCTAGAAAGCGGCTTCGTCCAGCTCCATCAGGGAGTTGTCGACGGACTCGGCGACGGCGCGCTCGACGGAGACGCCCGGGAGCACGTTCGCGGCGAAGAACTTCGCGGCCGCGATCTTGCCGGTGTAGAAGGGCTTGTCCTTGGCGGAGGCGTCGGTGAGCCTGTCGGCGGCGACGGCCGCGCCGCGCAGCAGCAGGTAGCCGATGATGACGTCGCCGGAGGCGAGCAGCAGGCGGGTGGTGTTGAGCCCGACCTTGTAGATCTCCTTGACGTCCTTCTCGGTGGCGGCGAGGTGGGTCAGCATCGTGCCGACGATCGCCTCCAGTTCGCCGGCGGCCTTGGCCAGCGCGTCGCGGGCGGCGGCGAGTTCCGCGCCGCCGGGGGCCTCCGCGAGGAACTTCTTGATCTCCTCGGAGACCGTGGTGAGCGCCTGCCCCTGGTCGCGGACGATCTTGCGGAAGAAGAAGTCCTGGCCCTGGATGGCGGTGGTGCCCTCGTAGAGGGTGTCGATCTTCGCGTCGCGGATGTACTGCTCGACCGGGTACTCCTGCAGATAGCCGGAGCCGCCGAAGGTCTGCAGCGACTGGGCCAGCTGCTCGTAGGACTTCTCCGAGCCGTAGCCCTTGACGATGGGCAGGAGCAGGTCGTTGACGCCGTGCAGCGCCTTGGCGTCCTCGCCCGCGGCCTCCTTGACCATGATGTCGTCCTGGACGGCGGCGGTGTACAGCACGAGGGCGCGCATGCCCTCCGCGTACGCCTTCTGCGTCATCAGGGAGCGGCGCACGTCGGGGTGGTGGGTGATGGTGACCTTGGGCGCGGTCTTGTCCATGAAGTTCGCGAGGTCCGGGCCCTGCACGCGCTCCTTGGCGTACTCCAGCGCGTTGAGGTAGCCGGTGGAGAGGGTGGCGATGGCCTTCGTGCCGACCATCATCCGCGCGAACTCGATGATCATGAACATCTGGCGGATGCCGTCGTGCTTGTCGCCGATGAGCCAGCCCTTGGCGGGGTGCTTCTCGCCGAAGGTCATCTCGCAGGTGTTGGACGCCTTCAGGCCCATCTTGTGCTCGACGTTGGTGGCGTAGACGCCGTTGCGCTCGCCCAGTTCGCCGGTCTCGACGTCGAACTCGTACTTCGGGACGAGGAAGAGGGACAGGCCCTTGGTGCCGGGGCCGGCGCCCTCGGGGCGGGCGAGCACGTAGTGCAGGATGTTCTCGGCCATGTCGTGCTCACCGGAGGTGATGAAGCGCTTCACGCCCTCGATGTGCCAGGAGCCGTCCTCCTGCTGGACCGCCCTGGTGCGGCCGGCGCCGACGTCCGACCCGGCGTCGGGCTCGGTGAGCACCATCGTGGAGCCCCACCGCTTCTCCACGGCGATCTTCGCGATGTGCTTCTGCTGCTCGGTGCCCTCCTGGAAGAGGATGCCCGCGAAGGCGGGGCCCGAGGCGTACATCCAGATCGCGGGGTTGGAGCCGAGGATCGCCTCCGCGTAGGCCCAGATCAGCGAGCGCGGCGCGGTGGTGCCGCCGATCTCCTGCGGAATGCCCAGGCGCCACCACTCGGCGTCCATGTAGGCGCTGTAGCTCTTCTTGAACGAGTCGGGGACCGGCGCGGTGCTGGTCTCCGGGTCGAAGACCGGCGGGTTGCGGTCGGCGTCGGTGAAGGACGCGGCCAGCTCGTTCTCGGAGAGGCGGGTGATCTCGGCCAGTACGTCCTTGGCGGTCTCGACGTCCATCTCCTCGAAGAGGCCGGTGCCGTAGAGCTTGTCACGGCCGAGAACCTCGAAGAGATTGAACTCGATGTCGCGGAGATTCGACTTGTAGTGGCCCATGGCTGACGGCTCCGTATGGCTAGTTCGAAGGGCTGGTTCAACACGTTCGTACCGAGCAGTAGCTTTCATGATGCTACCCGTCGGTAATAAGGCACAAGCCCTGAGCGGCAAACTGTGACTGGTTACGCTTTGGCCCATGTACGGCTACGACCAGAACGCGGGCGCGCAGGGCTACGCGCCGCCGCAGCAGCCCACCGGCTACGGCGAGCAGCCGCTCTATCCCGAGCCGTCCCCGCCGTCGCTCGCCGACGCGGTGCGGGCCTTCACCACGGGTTCGATGTCCGCCGAGGACTTCCAGGCCGTCTTCGCGGGCTCCAAGGTCTACTGCCCGCGCGGGGACAACCCCGGCTTCCTCGCCCTGCACAACACCCAGCAGCCGGTGATCCCGATGTTCACCTCGCTCAAGGAGCTGCGCCGGTACGCGGGCAAGGAGTCCAAGTACTTCGTCATCACGGGTGCCGAGGTGCTCGACCTGCTGCCCACCGGCTACGGCTTCGTGATCGACATGGAGGGCGAGCACCGGATGGTCTTCGACGCCAAGGCGGTCGAGCAGATGGTGGACTTCACGATGCGCCGCATGTACGGCTGACGTACCGGACTTCCGGCGGAGCGCTCAGGAGACGGCCCGCCGGTAGAGCGCCTCGATGTCGTCCCCGAAGTACGAGCTGTACGAGGTCTCGTCGTCGCCGCCCTCGTCGCGGCCGCCGATCACGCCGTTGACGGTGCCGAGCCCGGTGGCCGGGTCGACGTCGGTGAGGACCGGGCTGCCGCTGGTGCCGTTGGGCATGTCCCGGCAGTCGAAGCGCAGTTGGGCGGGGCCGGAGGTGTCGGTGGTGTTCTGGCAGTCGACGGGCCGTTCGCTGTCGGAGGGGTAGCCGAGGACGCGGGCCGGGCGGTGCGCCTGGGGGTGGAAGGCGAGGCGCTGGGCGCCGGTGACGTGCTCGACGGGCGTGCGGGTGGTGCCCTGGGGGTCCTCGTCGGCCCGGCGGACCCGCAGGAAGGCCACGTCGTGGTCCTCGTCCCGGTCCGCGGTCCAGGACGGGTCGACGTCGATGGCGGTGGGCACCCAGACTCCGTACGGCGCCTGCCCGTCGTGGTAGCCGGGCGCGAAGGCGATGTCCGTACGGAAGCCGTCCTGGTAGACGCAGTGCGCGGCGGTGATCAGCAGATCGCCCCGGGGGCTGTGCACGACGCTCGCGGTACAGCTGTGGCCGGGCTCGCCCTGGCCCGTGTAGAACAGCGGGCCGACCGCGGGCGAGGGGGAAGTCTCCCGCGCCTGGAGGGGGACCGAGGCCGGCAGCGGGTCGACGGCGGTGACCTCGGTACGGGCGCCGTCCGGGCCGGAGACGGCCGGCGGGGCGCCGCCGGGCAGGGTGTGCGCCCGCGGTGAGGGCGGCGGGGTGGTCAGGGTCCCGCGCAGCGCCCGCGCGCTCTCGTCGGCGCGGTCGGCGGGCTCGGTGTAGTGCCCGGAGCCGTCCCCGTCGGCGACGGGCCCTTTGCCCGGGAGGCCGCCCGTGGCCACGACGAAGCCGACGGCGGCCAGGGCCAGGACCGCCGCGACGGCGGCGGAGTAGGTGGCGGCGGTGCTGCCGGGCACTTTGAGGCGCATGTGGGCCAGTGTCCACGGTCGGCGGGGGTGCGCATGTCGGTGCCCCCGCTCCCGGGACGGTTCGTGACGGGATCCGTACACGCGGGAGCCCGTGCGCCCCGCCGGGGAATGGCGCGCCCTTGTTGGTTGTTCATCCTTCAACTAATGTGGAGGCGTAGACCGAGGAGGCCGCCATGCCCGCTGTGACCGTCGAGAACCCGCTGACCCTGCCCCGCGTCGCCGCCCCGGCGACCGGCCGGCAGCGCCCGGTGCTGCACGTCGGCACCGCCCCGTCCGGCTTCGAGGGTGAGGGCTTCCCGGTGCGCCGCGCGTTCGCGGGGATCAACTACCGCTACCTCGACCCGTTCATCATGATGGACCAAATGGGTGAGGTGGAGTACGCGCCGGGCGAGCCGAAAGGGACCCCCTGGCACCCCCACCGCGGCTTCGAGACCGTCACCTACATCATCGACGGCACCATGAACCACCGGGACTCGCACGGCGGGGGCGGCACCATCTCCGACGGCGACACCCAGTGGATGACCGCCGGTTCCGGGCTGCTGCACATCGAGGCGCCGCCGGAGTCGCTGGTGATGACGGGCGGGCTCTTCCACGGGCTCCAGCTGTGGGTCAACCTGCCCCAGCGGGACAAGATGATGGCCCCGCGCTACCAGGACATCGGCCACGGCCGCGTCAAGCTGCTGACGTCGGCGGACGGCGGCGCGCTGCTGCGGCTGATCGCCGGCGAGATCGACGGCCACCAGGGCCCCGGGATCACCCACACCCCGATCACCATGCTGCACGTCTCGCTCAACCCCGGGGCGGAGCTGACGCTGCCCTGGCGGGCGGACTTCAACGGCCTGGCGTACGCGCTGGCCGGGCGCGGCGCGGCGGGCGCGGAAGGGCGCCCGTTCCGCACCGGTCAGGCGGTCGTCTTCGGCGACGGGGACGCGCTGACGCTGCGGGCGGACGCCACCCAGGAGTCCCGCAGCCCGAACTTCGAGGTCGTGCTGCTGGGCGGGCTGCCGATCCGGGAGCCGATGCAGCACTACGGGCCGTTCGTGATGAACACCCGAGAGGAACTGGCCCAGGCCTTCGAGGACTTCAAGGCGGGCCGCCTCGGCACGGTCCCGGCGGACGCGGCCTGAACGACGGCCCCCCGGGCCTTGCGTGACCGCCTTACGTGACCGCCTCGTAGACGTCCGCCGGCTCCGGGGCGGTCTCGTACAGCTCGAACCAGATGTTCTTGCCGGCGCCGCGCGGCTCGACGCCCCACGCCCCGGCCAGCAGCTCCATGAGCACCAGTCCGCGCCCGGAGGAGGCCATCTCGCCGGGGTGGCGGCGGTGCGGCAGTTCGTCGCTGCCGTCGGCGACGTCGACGCGCACGCAGCGGGCGCCGGGCGGGCCGGAGACCTGGGCGGTCAGCACCGCGTCGCCGTCGGTGTGCACGAGGACGTTGGTGACCATCTCGGAGACCATCAGGACCGCCGAGTCGACCTGGTCCTCGTCGGGCCAGTCGTGCAGCAGCACCCGCAGCTGCTGCCGGGCCTCGGCGATGCGCTCGGGCTCGGCCTGCGCGATGGTCATCACGGTGCGCCGGGGCGCCACGGCGACGGCGGCCGCGCCGCCGTCACGGGCGAGCAGCAGCACCGCGATGTCGTCCTCGCGCCGGTCGACGAGCGGGCCGGTCGTGTAGTGGGAGGACGGGCCGTGCACGGCCTGCACGAGCGCGTCGGCGAGCTCGTCGAGGTTGCTGCCGCCGTCCTCGGCCGGGCGGTGGCCCTCGACGACGGTGCGCAGCCGCTGCCAGCCGGTCTCCAGGTCGTGGCCGCCGGTCTCGATGAGCCCGTCGGTGCACAGCATCATCGTCTCGCCGGGTTCGAGGACGAGCCGGGTCGTGGGGTAGTCGGTGTCGGGGTCGATGCCCAGCGGCAGCCCGCCGGCGGTGTGCCGGACGAGCATGGTGCCGTCGCTGAGCCGGATCGCCGGGTCCGGATGGCCGGCGCGGGCGATGTCGAGGGTGCCGCCGGCCGGGTCGACCGCGATGTACAGGCAGGTCGCGAAGCGGGGTTCGGGGTCGGCGCCGTCGATCTCGCTGGCGTTGATGCCGGCGAGGAAGCGGGAGGCGCGCGAGAGCACGGCGTCGGGGTGGTGGCCCTCGGAGGCGTACGCGCGCAGCGCGATCCGCAGCTGCCCCATGAGCCCGGCGGCCCGTACGTCGTGGCCCTGCACGTCCCCGATGACCAGGGCGATGCGGCCGTTGGGCAGGGGAATCATGTCGTACCAGTCGCCGCCGACCTCCAGCCCGCCGCCGGTGGGCACATAGCGGGCGGCCACCGACATCCCGGGGATGTCGGGCTGCAGGGTCGGCATCATCGAGCGCTGCAGGCCCACGGTCAGCTCGCGCTCGGACTCGTGGACGCTGGCCCGGCTCAGGGCCTGGGCGAGCATGCGGGCGACCGTGGTCAGGACGGAGCGCTCGTCGGGCGTGAAGGAGACGGGCATGGAGAAGCCGGCCATCCAGGCCCCGATCGTCTGCCCCGCGTTGATCATCGGCAGGAAGGCCCAGGAGCGCCGGCCGAAGCGTTCGACCATCGGCCACAGCGCGGGGAAGCGGCGCCGGTAGTCCTCGGGGGAGGGCAGATAGACCGCGCGGCCGGTGCGTATGACCTCGGCGGCGGGGTGGTGGGCGTCCAGCGGCATGCTCAGGAACGCCTCCTCGTCCTCGCCGCGGTAGCCCTGGTAGCCGATGACCTTCACGCGGGCGCCGTCGAGGCCGAAGACCGCGAGCCCGGAGGGTTCGAAGCCGGGCATGGACAGCCCGGCGGCCACCCGCAGCACCTCGGCGGTGGAGCGGGCCTCGGCGAGCGCGCGCCCGGCGTCGAGGAGGAACGCCTCGCGGTTGCGCCGCCAGTCGCCGGTGACGGGGGCGCGGGCCGAGGACGTGCCCGGCTGCGGTTCGGGGACCTCCTGGACCGTGCCGACCAGCGCGGAGGAGCCGGGGCCCACGATCGGCCGGGCCCGGCTGCGCACGGTCCGCAGCACCTGCCCGCGCTCGTCGACGACCCGCAGCCGCGCCTCCGCCAGGGTGCCCTCGGCCTGCGCGAGGGCGATGATCCCCTGCACCTCGACCCAGTCGACGGCGTGGAAGCGGGCGCGGGCGGCGGATTCGGTAAGCTCCGCGCGGGTGGGCGGCAGCCCCAGCAGCCGCGCGGCCTCGGCGTCGAAGGTGACGATGCGCGTGGCGTTGTCCCAGTGCCACAGCCCGGTCGCGACAGCGGCCAGTACGTCCTCGGTGCGCATTGCCCCACTTTATTCGGCTTCGTCCTGAGCTCACCACCGATGGTGGTCCCGTTAATAGGTACGCTTGCATATCGCGCTGCTGCCATGCTGAGCCAGCGTCCCCGCTTCGACCAACGACTTGGATGAACGATGCATCGGTACCGGTCCCACACCTGCGGCGAGCTCCGTGCGGCTGACGTCGACACCGACGTGCGACTGAGTGGCTGGCTGCACAATCGGCGTGACCTGGGCGGCATCCTCTTCATCGATCTCCGCGACCACCACGGTCTGGTCCAGCTGGTCGCCCGGCCCGGTACCCCGGCCAACGAGGCGCTCTCGCACCTGACCAAGGAGACCGTCGTCCGGATCGACGGCAAGGTCGTCTCCCGCGGCACCGACAACATCAACCCCGAGCTGCCCACCGGCGACATCGAGGTCGAGGTGTCCGAGGTGGAGGTGCTCGGCGCCGCCGAGCAGATCCCCTTCACGATCAACACCGAGGACGGGGTCAACGAGGAGCGCCGCCTGGAGTACCGCTTCCTCGACCTGCGCCGCGAGCGCATGCACCGCAACATCATGCTGCGCTCGGCCGTCATCCGCGCCATCCGCGAGAAGATGACCGCCCTCGGCTTCAACGAGATGGCGACCCCGATCCTCTCCGCGACCTCCCCCGAGGGCGCGCGCGACTTCCTGGTCCCCTCCCGGCTGCACGCGGGCCGCTTCTACGCCCTGCCGCAGGCCCCGCAGCAGTTCAAGCAACTGCTGATGATCGCCGGCTTCGACCGCTACTTCCAGATCGCGCCCTGCTTCCGCGACGAGGACGCCCGCGCCGACCGCTCGCCGGGCGAGTTCTACCAGCTCGACATGGAGATGTCCTTCGTCGAGCAGGAGGACGTCTTCCAGGTCATCGAGAAGGTCATGACCGAGCTCTTCGAGGAGTTCGGCGGCGGCCGCCACGTCACCTCGCCGTTCCCGCGCATCCCCTACCGCGAGGCGATGCTCAAGTACGGCTCCGACAAGCCGGACCTGCGCGCCAAGCTGGAGCTCGTCGACGTCACCGACGTCTTCGAGGGCTCGGAGTTCAAGGCGTTCGCCGGCAAGCACGTGCGCGCCCTCGCGGTGCCGGCCGTGCAGGACCAGCCCCGCAAGTTCTTCGACGGCCTCGGCGAGTTCGCGGTCGAGCAGGGTGCGAAGGGTCTGGCCTGGGTCCGTGTCGGCGAGGAGAACGCGCTGACCGGCCCGATCGCGAAGTTCCTCACCGAGGAGAACGTCAAGGCCCTCGCCGAGCGGCTGGGCCTCGCGCCCGGCCACGCCGTCTTCTTCGGTGCCGGCGAGTTCGACGAGGTCTCCAAGATCATGGGCGCGGTCCGCGTCGAGGCAGCCAAGCGCGCCGGCCAGTTCGAGGAGAACGTCTTCCGCTTCTGCTGGATCGTCGACTTCCCGATGTTCGAGAAGAACGAGGACACCGGGCAGACCGAGTTCTCCCACAACCCGTTCTCCATGCCGCAGGGCGGCCTGGAGGCGCTGAACACGATGGACCCGCTGGACATCCTCGCCTGGCAGTACGACATCGTCTGCAACGGCACGGAGCTGTCCTCCGGCGCGATCCGCAACCACGAGCCGGAGATCATGTACCGCGCCTTCGAGATCGCGGGCTACTCCCACGAGGACGTGGAGCGCGAGTTCGGCGGCATGCTCCGCGCCTTCAAGTTCGGCGCCCCGCCGCACGGCGGCATCGCCCCCGGCATCGACCGCATCGTGATGCTCCTGGCCGACGAGCCGAACATCCGCGAGACGATCGCCTTCCCGCTCAACGGCAACGCGCAGGACCTGCTGATGGGCGCCCCCAGCGAGGTGGACGAGGCACGGCTGAAGGAACTGCACCTGTCGATCCGCAAGGCGCCGCTGAAGTAAGCGGTTTCCCGTACGGGGCGCACCGGTCCGACCGGTGCGCCCCGTACGGCGTTTGCGGAGGTGGCGGCGTGCGGCCAGTGCGGGCCGTCCGCGTGGGGCCCTGGCGCGGTCAGGCGCACGGGCGCCAGCAGCGGTGCCTCGCGGAGTGGCGACACCGCTGCGTTACGGGCGCGGGCTGCGGTGGGGCGTCGGCGCCGCGCGGTCAGTGTGGGCCTCCGCGTGAGGGCCCCGCCGTGCGCGGCTCCCCGGCGCGGCCAGGTGCACGCGTGCCCGCAGGGACGGTGGCTCATGGAGTAGCGGCATCGCCCGTTGCGGGCGTGGGCTGCGGCGGCGCGTACGGGCTGCTGGGGTGCCGTACCGCCGGCAGGGGCAGGCGCGGCGTCCCGCTCCGACGGTGCCGCCGGACCGGCCCGCGTCGGCTCGGGCGCGGCCCCGGCCGCTACGGCAGTGGCAGCAGGACCCGCGCGGCCGCCGGCGGCGCCGGGAATCCCGCGGGTGTCCCCGGCGCGGACGGGCCTGACGGTGGCAGGGCCGGGGGCGCGCAGCAGCCCACGGCCTCGTGGACCGCGCGCGACAGCCGTCCCGGTGTGACGCGGGCCCGCCACAGTACCGACCGCACCCCGGACTCGGTGATCGCCATCAGCTCCGTCTCCCCGAGCCCGGAGGCGACCAGCACCACCGGCACCCCGGTCTCCCGGGTCAGCCGGCGCAGCCACGTCCCGTCCGCGTCGAGGGCGAACTCCACGTCCGCGCGCTCTCCCGGCCGTACCACGCGCACCTCGCGCAGCGCCCGCAACTGCCGTGCGAACCGCGCCCGGTCCAGCTCGTCAACGGCCCGTACTCCCACGGCGATCCGCTTGTCGCCCACCACGTTCCCGTCCCCCTGCTCGATCAACTCGCTACGAGCATGAGGGCCGGGACTCAACGATCGATTGCCGAACGATCAACGACGGCGAAACGGCCGTGGGCAGCGGGGAGCGGGCCCTACGCCTCCTCGCCCGCCCCGAAGCGCTCGCGGTAGGCGGCCAGGTCCTCCTCGGTGATCTTCGCGAAGAGCACGGGCGGCACGGTGAAGGCCGTACCGGCCGGGAGGGCGTCCAGGGAGGCGGCCTCGTCGGCGGTCACCCAGGTCGCGTCGTCGCCCGTGAGCGCGAAGGCGGAGCGCATGGCGGCGGCGGTCGCCGGGATGAACGGCTCGGAGACGATCGCGTACAGCCGGATCAGGTTCATCGCCGTGCGCAGCGTGAGCGCGGCCGCGTCCGGGTCGGTCTTGATCTCCAGCCAGGGGGCCTTGGTCTCCAGGTAGGAGTTGCCGGCGCTCCACAGGGCGCGCAGGGCCTGCGCGGCCTTGCGGAACTGCAGGGCCTCCATGTGGTTCTCGTACTCGGTGAGCAGGTGCGCGATCTCGCGGCCGAGCCCGGCCTCCGCCTCACCGGCCTCGGCACCCGCCGGCACCGCGTCGCCGAAGCGCTTGCGGGAGAAGGACAGGACACGGTTGACGAAGTTGCCGAGGACGTCGGCGAGGTCCTTGTTGACCGTCGTGGAGAACAGCTCCCAGGTGAAGGAGGTGTCGTCCGACTCCGGCGCGTTGGCCATCAGGAAGTAACGCCAGTAGTCGGCGGGCAGCAGCTCCAGGGCAGCGTCGGTGAAGACGCCGCGCTTCTGCGAGGTGGAGAACTTCCCGCCGTAGTACGTCAGCCAGTTGAAGGCCTTGACGTAGTCGACCTTCTTCCAGGGCTCGCGGGTGCCGAGCTGGGTGGCCGGGAACATCACCGTGTGGAACGGGACGTTGTCCTTGGCCATGAACTCGGTGTAGCGGACGTCGGTGGCCTCGTACCACCAGGACTTCCAGTCGCGCTGCTCCGGCTGCTGGCCGGCCCACTCCTTCGTCGCCCCGATGTACTCGATCGGCGCGTCGAACCACACGTAGAAGACCTTGCCCTCGGCGGCCAGTTCCGGCCAGGTGTCGGCCGGGACGGGCACGCCCCAGTCGAGGTCACGGGTGATGGCGCGGTCGTTGAGGCCCTCGGTGAGCCACTTGCGGGCGATGGAGGAGGCCAGTACGGGCCAGTCCTTGCCGTGCTCGTCGATCCACGCCTCGACCTCGCCCTGCAGCTTCGACTGCAGCAGGAACAGGTGCTTGGTCTCGCGGACCTCCAGGTCGCTGGAGCCGCTGATCGCGGAGCGGGCGTCGATCAGGTCCGTCGGGTCCAGGACGCGGGTGCAGTTCTCGCACTGGTCGCCGCGCGCCTTGTCGTAGCCGCAGTGCGGGCAGGTGCCCACGATGTAGCGGTCGGGCAGGAAGCGGCCGTCGGTCAGCGAGTACACCTGGCGGATCGAGCGCTCCTCGATGAAGCCGTTCTTGTGCAGCTGCCGCGCGAAGTGCTGGGTGATCTCCCGGTTCTCCGGGGAGGAGCTGCGCCCGAAGTAGTCGAAGGAGAGGCTGAAACCGTCGTAGATGGCCCTCTGCGCGTCGTGCTGCTGGGCGCAGAAGGTGTCCACGGGCAGCCCGGCTTCCTTCGCGGCGAGCTCGGCGGGCGTGCCGTGCTCGTCGGTGGCGCAGATGTACAGGGTCTCGCGGCCGGTCTGGCGCAGGTAGCGGGCGTAGACGTCCGCCGGGAGCATGGACCCCACCATGTTGCCCAGGTGCTTGATCCCGTTGATGTACGGAAGGGCGCTGGTGATGAGGTGTCGAGCCATGCCGGCTGCTCCCTGGTCGCTGATCGGTGCTCTGACTGATGACCGATTGGTTTGGTTTATGAGCACCTTTAGCGTATCCGAGCGCGGGGGCGCGCCTGTGTGCTTTACGGCCGTCGGCGGAGGGCCCGGTTCCGGGCGCAGGGCGCGCCGAGGGCAGGGACGGCGGCCCGGCGTCCCCGGCGGCCGTCGGGGTAAGCCGTACGGGCCGTACGGGCGGTACGGACCCGGAGCCGGCTCCGCTACGGGAGCGCGGCCGCGCCGGCCCTCACCGTACGGGCGGCGGCCCGGCCATCCAGGCCCGCCACGGCCTGGTGATCACCTCCCGGTAGGTGTGGTGCGAGGGATGGCGTCCGGCGTGACGGAAGGTCCATCGCTGGGCCTCGCCGAAGTCCTCCTCGACGGCGGAGTGCTCCCCGCAGACCACGCACTCCATGACGTACGTGATCGGCTCGGCGTCGGGTTCCCGGTCGGGCTGCAGCGTCCAGCGGCCGAACAGGAACACGGTGCGGGCCATTCAATGCCCCCAGCGGCTCTCGGCGTTGAGCCGGGCGACACGGGCACGCAGGGTCTCCTCCTCCGAGGCGGGGCGGGCACATTCGGGCGGACAGTCCCACTCCACCCCGCCCTGCGGCGGCCGCAGTTGCACCCTGCCCGCGTGCCGGTCCATGACCTGGCCGAGACGGTTGGTGCGGGTGTCGACGGCGTAGCGGATGGGGGCGGTGGGAGAAAGGGGCGGGCGATTTTCTGTGCTCACGCCTTATAGATGCCCGCATCCGGCGGACCTGATCGGTGATCGGGCGGCAGGTCCCGGCCGAACCCGTCGACGGCCCGGCCGCCGCCCCCGCCCCCGCCGCCGCCCCGGCACGGCGCGGACCGGTCCGTCGTGGCGCGGACCGGTCCGGCACGTCAAGACGCCCCTCACCCGCTCAGCGGATGGTTACGGAAAAACCCCGACAACTACCCTCGAAGTGGGGCGACTTCGCGGGGTCGAGCGCGAGGTCCACGAGGGGAGGGGCCGCAGGTCATGCGTCCGGAGATCCGAGCGAGCGCCGCGCTGGCGACATTCCTGCTGTCCGCGTCGCTGATGGCCCCCGCGGACGCGGCACCCGCACCCGGCCCGGCCGTACCCGCCGCCCGCTGCCGCCCCGGCGGCACCGGACCGTGCGCGGCGCCGCAGGCCGGGGCGCCGGGCGGCGTACGAGGAGGACGGCTGCCGGGTGGCGGGGTTACCCCGGACCCCGCCACCCGGGCCCCCTCCCCCTCGGAATAGCCCTCAAGGCCCTCGGCGGCTCACAGGAAGAAGATCAGGTCCACCTGTCCGTCCGGCCGGTCGGAGAAGCCCACCTCGCCCGCGCCCTGGGCCGGCGGGGTGTTCACGAAGTTGACCGCGTCGTCGAGCGTCGCGAACGTCGCCGAGTGCCAGACGGGCTGCTGCGAGGCCGCGGCCAGCGCTCCCTTGAACGTCGCCGCGTCGGTGCCGGAAAAAGACATGAGAACTCCCCGCGCCACAGTGTGAGTGAACCGCTACCAACCGTAGTTTTCCCTGCCTGTTGACCGGAACCGCGCCTGACGGGGCGCGTGGGGGCGGCCGCCGGGGCATGCGCCGCGCGCGCCCGTGTTCGTGACGCGGAGAGGTTTGCGAAACATTTCCTCCTGTACACCGCATCCTGGAAAGGAGTGCGGAAAAGGAGATGAGCGGCATCATGCGCGTACTGGTAGCGGAGGACGAGGAGCAACTGGCCGAGCTGATAGCCACCGGCCTGCGCCGGGCCGGCTTCGCCGTGGACACCGTCTACAGCGGCGACGCCGCCCTCGCCTACCTGGGCCTGCACGACTACGACGTGGTCGTCCTCGACCGCGACCTGCCGCGCGTGCACGGCGACGACGTCGCCCGCCACCTCGTCGCGAGCGCCTCCCGCACCCGCATCCTCATGCTCACCGCCGCCGGCTCCATGGAGGACCGGGTCGCCGGCCTCGACCTCGGCGCCGACGACTACCTGCCCAAGCCGTTCGAGTTCCCCGAACTGGTCTCGCGGGTGCGCGCGCTGCGCCGGCGCAGCGCCCGGCCCACCTCGCCGCTGCTGGAGAAGGACGGGCTGCGCCTGGACACCGTGCGCCGCACCGCCACCCGCGACGGGTGTGAACTCGACCTGTCGCCCAAGGAGTTCGCGGTCCTGCAGATCCTCATGGAGGCGGACGGCGCGGTCGTCTCCGCCGAGGAACTCCTCGAACGCGCCTGGGACGCCCACGCCGACCCCTTCACGGGAGCCGTCCGCGTCGCGCTGAGCAAACTGCGCGGCAAGCTCGGCGATCCGCCGCTGATCCGCACGGTGCAGGGCGTCGGGTACACGCTGTGAAGGGACCCAGGCCCCCCAGAACACGGTCGCCACTGCGGCTGCCCCGCCTCCCGGTGCCCGCGCTCACCGCCCGGACCCGGATCGCCGCCGCCTACGGCGCGGTCTTCAGCGTGCTCGGCTCCGTGCTGCTGCTCGTGGTCAATCTGCTCTCCCGCGCCGGGACCGAGGAGCAGGCGGCGACCATCGCGCGCACCGTCGTGCCGGCCGCGGCCGAGGACCCGGCGTTCATGCCGCTGGCCCCCAGCATGCACCAGGGCGAGGGCGTCAGCGCCTCCACCGTCTACCGCGTCTCCGGGGACGTCAGCGCCGCTGCCTCGCAGCAGCTGGTCTTCTGGTCCGGGGTCGCCCTGATGGTCATCGCGCTGCTCGCCGTCGGCGTCGGCTGGTGGATCGCCGGACGCGTCCTGCGGCCCGTCCACGCCATGACCGCCACCGCCCGCCGGATCTCCTCCCGCAATCTGCACGAACGCATCGGCGCGCGCGGCCCCGCCGACGAGTTCAAGGAGCTCGCCGACACCGTCGACGCCCTCCTGGAACGCCTGGAGCGCGCCTTCGACAGCCAGCGCCGCTTCGTCTCCAACGCCTCCCACGAACTGCGCACCCCCCTCGCCACCCAGCGCGCCGCCATCCAGATCGGTCTCGCCGACCCCGCGCCGTCCCCGGAGGACCTGGCCCGCACCAAGACACTGCTGCTGGAGACCAACCGGCGCTCGGAGAAGCTCATCGACGGCCTGCTCGTCCTCGCCCGCAGCGAGCGCGGGCTGGAACGGCACGACCGGGTCGACCTCGCCGAGGTCGCCGCCGAGGAGGTCGCCTCCGTCGCGGGGCGCGCGCGGCGCGAGGGCGTACGCGTCACCCTGCGCTCCGAGCCGGCCCCGCTGCGCGGCAACCACGTCCTGCTCGCCCAGCTCACCGGCAACCTCCTGCGCAACGCGGTCGGTTACAACCATCGCGGCGGCAGCGTCGACATCCGGGTCGCACCCGGCCGGCTGACCGTCTGCAACACCGGGCCGGACGTCGGGGCCGACGCCGTCGAGGCCCTCTTCGAGCCCTTCCGGCGCGGCGAGGGCCGCGAACGGCTCAGCGGCGGCACCGGGGAGGGCGCCGGGCTCGGCCTGTCCATCGTCCGCTCGATCGCCCGCGCGCACGGCGGCACGGCGAAGGCCGCCCCCCTCGCGGGAGGCGGCCTGTGCGTGACCGTCGAGCTGCCGGCGGACGGGGGCTGACCGCGGGCGGGCACGGTCAGCGGACGATGCCCGCCGCCCGCGCCTCCCTCAGCCACTCCGGGAACTCCGCCAGCAACTCCGCGTACAGGCGCGGGTGGGAGAGCGCGCGCGGGTCGCGGCCCGCGGGGAAGAAGCCCGCGTTGTCCACCGCGCGCCGCCCCGGTACGGGCAGCCTGTCCAGGTTCCGCAGGAAGGCGAAACCGGTGCCGTCCGGGTCGCCGAAGCCCACGAACTGCCAGAACAGCGGCAGCCCCGCCGCCTCGCACAGCACGCGCTCGGCGGCGGCCCTGCTCTGCGGGGCGCCGTCCGTCTGGAAGACCACGAACGCGGGATGCCGCGCTCCCGACTGCTCGTAGTGCTCGATGACGGCCCGCATCGCCAGGTGGTAGCTCGTCCGCCCCATGTGCCCCATGGACGCGTGGAGTTCGGCGATCCTCCCCTCGTGGCGGGCGAGCGAGATCTCGGCGACGCCGTCGACCTCCGTGGAGAAGAAGACGACAGGCAGCGTGCCGTCGTCGTCCAGGTGCGCGGCCAGCGCCAGGGCCTGCTCGGCGAAGTGCTGCACCGTGCCGTTCTTGTACGCGTCGCGCATCGAACCCGAGCGGTCGAGCACGAGATAGACGGCGGCGCGCTGCCCGGTCAGCCCGAGCCGGTCGAGGGCGGCGCCGGCGGCCTCGTACGGCGCGACGAGCGCGGGCGCGTGGGTACGCACGGTACCGGCCCCGACGCCGGCGGAACCCTCGGCCTCCTCCTCGTCGTCCTCGTCCGGCGGCATGGCCGGGGTGGGCTCCGGCACGGGGCCGGGACCGGGCGCGGGCTCCGGCTTGGGTACGGGCCGGGGCGTCGGCTCGGGCTCCGGCATCGGCTCGGGACTCGGCGCGGGCGAGGGGTCCGGCTCGGGAACGGGCTGCGGCGTGGGGACGGGCGTGGGCTCCGGCTCCGGCTCCGGACCGGGCTCCGGCGGCATCGGCCCGGGCCCGGGGCGCGGCCCCGGGGTCGGCCCGGGCGGCGGCACGGTCGGGCCGAGCGGCCCGGGATCGGGAATCCGCTCGTCACGCGGCGCCGCCGCCGGCTCGACGGCCTCCCGAGGCCGCCCGACCCGTTCCACACCGCCCCCTCCGGCCCGCTGCCCCGCGTCCGGCCTGCCGGCCACTTCGCCCTGCCGCCCGACCCGCGGCAGCCCGCCGGATCCGCCGGACGGCGGGATGTCCCCTGTCGCGGTGCGCGGCTGGGCGCCGGCCCCGCCGGACCGGCGGTCCGTGAGCGGGGCGTCCGCCGACCGTCCGGCGCGAGGCGCGTCCCCTGTCTCGGTGCGCGACGGGGCGGCGGGGCTGCCGGGGTGTGCTGCGGTCGCCGATTCCGGTGCGGTGTCGGGTGTTTCGGCTGTGCGGTCGGCGCGGAGTGTCTTCCCTGCCGCGGTGCGCGGCTGGGCGCCGGGCCTGCCGGGAAGCGTTTCCGGGTGCGCCGGTTCCGGGCCGGTGTCGGCGGGTCGGCTGTCCGGAGCGTCCGGGGCGCCGGGCGTCCCGGCCTGCGGCAGCGTCCCGGTGTCTCCCGTCGCGTTCTCCGGCAGCGTGCCGGGTCCGCCGGTCACCGATTCCCGTGCGGTACGGGCCGGTTGGCCGACCGCCCTGCCCGGGGTGCCGGGCTTCGGCAGGGTGCCCGGCCGGCCGCCGGTACCCGGCGTGTCCCCGGGTTCGTCCCGTACGCCGGTCCCCGGCAACGCGCGGCCGATGGGGGTGCCCTCCTCCGGGGGTGGTGGGGCCGGGACCCCGGTCTCCGCTCTCCAGCGGGCCTGGAGTTCGGCGGCCGTACGGTCCGGGTCCGCCTGGTGGCCGATGTGGGGTTCGGGGGGCGACTCGCTCTCACCGGAAGGGCGTTGGCGGAGCCCGTCGGGCCCGGCCTGGGGCACCAGCCGGGCCGTGGGCTCCGGCGGGAGCGGGGGCCGCCACCCGTCGTCCGGGGCGGCCCCCGACCGTACTCGGGCCGAACCGGGGGAGAGGACCGCCCGCCACTTGGGGACCGGTTCCGTCGAGGGGGCCGGCACCGAGGGCGCGCCGACGGAATCCGTACGGGGCTCCCCCGTACCGTCGACGGCGCCGGAGGCGCCCCCGGTCCTCGACCGGCCGAACGCGCTGCGCAGCAGACTCCGAATGCCCATGGTGGAGAGGTCCTTCACGTATCGCGGGGCTAGAGATATGTCCGTACTGCTCCGTAGTGCGGGGATAAGTCCCCACGAGACGGCGAGGCACAGGCTAGCCCTCGCACCCCTCCGCAGCGGGCCAGAACCTCGCGAGCCGTCCCCGCCCCCCTCACGGGGGACGGCGCGACACCCAGTTGCACCCACCCGGCCCAGCCGATTCACCCGCTGTCAGCAGCCCGCGGCAGCGGCACGGCAGCCCCGCGGCAGCGGCACGGCACGGCACGGGACGACACGCCTCAGCGGCGCAGCGGCCGTGTGTACACCTCCAGTTCCGGACCCCGCTCCGCCGGCCGGAAGCGGCCCGCCGGGCTCCAGCCCCACGCGCGGCACGCGGCGTGCGCGGGGGCGCCCCCGGCGTGGTCCGGGTCGAGCACGAGGGCCGCGAGGGCCGCGTCGCTGCCCGCGAGCAGCTGGTCGTGCAGGCGCCTGCCGATGCCCCGGCGGCGCAGCCTCGGCAGCACCATGAGTTCGGCGACCGCGAACACCCGGCCCGCGAGGGTGAGTTCGGCCAGGTGCTCGGGCACGGGTCCGACGAAGCCGCGCCAGCGCCCGCTCTGCCGTTCCAGCGGGAAGCCGTAGGCGCAGCCGACCACGCCCCCGCCGTCCGCGACCACCAGGTCGAAGCCGGGCCGTACGGAGTGCCCGGCGAGCCGCCGCAGGAAGGCGGCGCGGCCGTGGAAGGGCTCCTCGGCCGGGGCCGCCGCGGCCGGCTGCCGCCCGCCCGCGTGCGCCGTCCGCCCCGACAGACAGGGCGAGTCCGTCGCGTACGCCGCCACGTGCAGATCCGCGAGCTGCTCGCGGTGCTGCTCGGCCTGCCACCGGCTCAACCTGCGCAAGAAGACGTCTGCCATGCGCCCTTCCTGCCCACCGGGGCCCGGGCCCACCCCCGGCGGCGCCCGGTTTCGCGGGCGCGAACCGCGGGCGGCGGGCAGGCTGCGGCCAGGGCAAGAGCAGGGCAACAAATGGGGCGGGGGCAACCCTCTCCGAGCATTCCGGCCTCTTCATCGGTGAGTATTGCCTGGCGAACACGAGTACCCACCGCGGGGGCAGGGAGTTGAGAGTCACATGGGCCTGACCAGCAGGTCGCTCTTGTTCACGGTGATCTTCGTCGCCGTGGTGTGCGTGGGGCTCACCCTGTGGCTGTGGCCGCGGCTGGCCGGCCGGGGCGCGCTGCCCGTGCTCGGGCGGCTCGGGACGATCCTGGTCACCCAGCTGACGATCATGGCCGCGCTGGCCCTGGCCGTGAACTCCTCCTTCCAGTTCTTCGGCACCTGGAACCAGTTGCTGGGCAAGTACGACAAGTCCCCGGTCAACGTCACGCAGATGGGGGACGGCGGCGCGTACGCCGCGGTCGACGCCGCGAAGGGCGGCCCGGTGCAGCCCGCCGGCCCGCAGGGGCTGGACAAGGTCGGCGGCATACCCAGGGGTCCCGAGGAGCAGACCGGCAAGGTCGAGTCGGTGCGGATCATCGGCCGCAAGTCCAACGCCGTCAATCCGGCCTTCGTCTATCTCCCGCCGCAGTACTTCCAGAAGCAGTACGAGCGCCACCGCTTCCCCGTCATGGTCGTCATCAGCGGCTACCCGGGCGGGATCATGAATCTGGCCCAGCATCTCCAGGTCCCGCAGACCGCCGTGAGGCTGCTGGGCGAGAACAAGATGCAGCCCACGGTGATCGTGATGGTCCGGCCCACGATCGCGCCGCCCCGCGACACCGAGTGCGTGGACGTCCCCGGCGGCCCGCAGGCGGAGACCTTCTTCACCACCGATCTGCCGGACGCGCTGCGCAGCACCTACCGGGTGGGCCACGACGCGAGCGCGTGGGGCGCGATGGGCTACTCCTCGGGCGGGAGCTGCGCGCTGCAGCTGTCGATGCGCCGCCCCGATGTCTACCCGAACGCGGCGGCCCTCTCCGGCGACTACAAGGTGGGCAACGACCTGACCACCGGCAATCTCTTCGGCACCGGCGACGAGGCCAAGCAGCGGGAGCGCGAGCACGATCTGATCTGGCGGCTGGAGCACCTGCCGGTGCCGCGGATCAATGTGCTCGTCACGAGCAGCGCCAAGGGCGAGAAGCAGTACGGCGAGACCCGGAGGTTCCTGGGGGCCGTCAAGGAGCCGATGACCGCCGCGTCGATCATCCTGCCCGAGGGCAGCCACCACTTCACGACCTGGCGGCGGGAGATCGGTCCGGCCATGGAGTGGATGAGCAAGCAACTGATCTTCCCTCAGGACGTGCAGGGCTGAGTTTCGGTTGGCTCCGATCCGGCCGGGCTGTCCGCGGGCCGGCCGTCAGCGGGCCGGCCCCTGGTCGAGTTCCTCGCCGAGCCAGCCGAAGGCCGCCGGGTACATGGAGATCCACGTGTTGTAGTTGTGGCCCCCGGCCGGGGCCAGCATCGTCCTCAGCCGCACCTTGCTGCCCGCCGCCTCGCGCTGGAACTCCTCGATGTAGGACGGCGGGCTGGCCCGGTCCTGCCGCGAGGTCGCCAGGAACAGCGCCACGTCCGCGCCGGTGTGCCGCACCAGCCACATCGGGCTGTTGCGCTCGCGCTCCTGCGGGTCGGTGAGCACGCCCTTGTCGCCGGTGAGCGGATCGGGGTCCAGGGCCGCGCCCGCGCCGAAGACCTTCGGGTACTGCAGCGGCAGTTTGGCCGCGCAGTAGCCGCCCGTCGAGATGCCCAGCAGCCCCCACCAGCGCGGCCCGGACCCGGTGCGGAAGTGGTGGTGGACCAGCTCGGGCACGTCCTCGGCCAGCCAGGTGGCGACCTTGTGCCGGGGGGTGTCGGAGCAGTCGGTGTCCACGCCGCCGGGGTTGATGATGGGCACGGCCAGGATGAACGGCCGGCTCTGCCCGGTGCGCACCAGCCGCTCGAAGTCCCCGGGCATGTGGCCCTGTTCCATCCACGACTGGGGGGAGCCGGGCACCCCGTGCAGCAGGACGACGACGGGGAACGCGGTGTGCCGGTAGCGCGGGTCGTCGTACTGCGGCGGCGTCCAGACCATCACCTGCCCCGACAGGGAGGAGTGCGGCCCGCGCATGTACGTCTGGCGCATCCCCGCGTCCCCGCGCAGGAACTTGGCGCGCTGCGGGGGCGGTCCGGGCATCGCCACCGGTCCGTTGTCACCGGTGCGGCCCAGCAGGTCGTCCCAGGAGGCGTAGAGCCCGTAACTGGTGTTGATCCAGGCGGCGACCACGCAGATCGCGGTCGCCTGGCACAGCCCGATCAGCAGCACACGCACCAGCCAGCGCAGTGGCCGCGGGCCGGGGACGCGGCCCCAGAGCACCAGGGTGGCCAGCACGGCCAGCACGGTGACCGCGATGAGCAGAGCGAAGAACGCGGTTCCGGTGAGACTCATCCCTCGCGGGCTCCCTCGACTCGGCGGGGCCGCCGCCGCGGGCGGCGCACGGCCCATCATCACAGTCATCCAGCACAGTCATCGAGGTAATTGAGGTATACGAGGCAAACGGCAACTCGCGTGTGAATTGACCCAGTTAATCCCTTCGAGTGAGCGAACCGTACATGGCTGGTTCGCTCTCCTCCCTTGACGCGGGTGTGCTGCATACGCTCGACACTCGCGGCAGCGGCCGGGCCACGGCCGAGCGCCCCCGAACACCCCGCGGCGCCACCGCCCCCCACCCCGCCGGGTCGCGTTCCGAGGCTACCCATCGATTCGGAGGAGTACCGTGGCAAAGCAGGACCGTGCGATCAGGACTCGGCAGACCATCCTGGAAGCGGCCGCGGCGGTGTTCGACGAACGGGGTTATGACGCGGCGACCATCAGCGAGATACTCGCCCGCGCCGAAGTGACCAAGGGCGCCCTGTACTTCCACTTCGCCTCCAAGGAGGAGCTCGCGCACGCGGTGGTCGACGCGCAGGCGGCGATGCTGCCGCCGTACCCCGACCTCGCCTGGTCCTCCCGGATGCAGCAGCTGGTCGACCTCGGGATGATCTTCTGCCACCGGCTGCGGGTGGACCCGCTGCTGCGCGGCAGCGCGCGGCTGTGCATGGAGCAGAGTGCCACCACGGCGCACCGCTGCGACCTCTTCGCGGGCTGCACGGAGCTGCATGTGCGCATCCTCACCGAGGCCAAGGTGCGTGGCGAGGCGCTGCCGCACGTGGTCCCGGAGGAGGTCGCGGAGCTGATCGTGGGCGCGTACGGGGGGATCAACGCGCTGTCGCAGACGGTCTGTTCGCGTGCCGACCTCGAACACCGGGCGAGCGTGCTCTACGAGCATCTGATGCCCAGCGTGGCCATGCCGGCCGTCCTGGTCCGCCTCGACATGGCCCCGGGGCGCGGTGCGCGCGCCCTCGCGGAGCTGGACCGCTTCCTGGCGGGGACGGCCGGGACGGGCGCCTCCTGTCTCCTCGGCGGGGCGGCCGGGCCCGTGCGCACCCCGGCCCCGGTGGGGGCGGGGTGAGGGTCAGTCCGCCGCCGGGGCGTCCGGCTCCAGGGTCGAAAGGGCTACCCGCAGCAGCGACTTGCGCTTCTTCTCGTCCGAGCCCGGGCCCGGCAGGTCGCCGAGGGTGAACGCCCCGTAGTGGACGGTCATCAGCGCGCCGGCGATGCGCATGTGCGTCTCGTGGTCGACGCCGGGGCCCGCGTGCATCAGTCGGGAGATGTCGGCCATGCGGTCCTGGAGGGTCCGGCCGATGGTCAGCTCCCGCAGGGTCGCCTGGTTCTCCTGCAGGATGTGGTAGACGGGCATGGCCGCCTTCAGGGCGATGCTGTAGCGGGAGAGCAGCGCGCGGCGGGTGTCCGGTCCGGGGGGCTGCTGCTCGGCCCAGGCGATGAGTTCGTCGACGGGCCGTCCGAGATCCTCGGAGATCGCGGTGAGCATGTCCTCCTTGGTCTTGAAGTGGTAGTACAACGCCGCCTTGGTGACGCCGAGTTCCTCGGCGATCTCCCGGAGCGAGGTCTTCTCGTACCCCTGCTTGACGAAGAGCTTCAGGGCCGTCTTCTGGATGCGTTCCCGGGTGTCGCTCCTGCGGGTCCGAGGCGTGGCGCCCATGGGATCTCCTGCCGTCGTCGTTGTTCTCCGCCCCACCGAACCTGCTTGACGCCCGGCTAGTTGAGCAGCTTACCGCCCCGGGCCCGGCCCGCCCGCCCGCTCGGGGCGGGGGTGGGCGGGCAGGCGTCCGGGCGGCCCGGTGGCCGCCGTCGCGCACGCCCGTGGGGTGGAGATCGTCCCGCAGTGACCGGCTGCTTTTCGGGGGCTGTGCCGCACCGTGCGTCTCTCGCGACACCGTCGGCACGCGACAGGGACATTGTCGCCGGAGAAACCCCAACAGGCCGGGGCAAATGGTCCCGTTGGTGCTCCCTCCGCGTTCTCTCGGCGTTCTCTCGGCGTTCCCCCGCCGATGCACACCGTGGCGGTCCTCACGTCCCTCGTGCCCAAAAACATACTTGACGCCCGGCAAGTGGCTGAATTAGTTTGCAGCATGCTGACCGGTACCGAGTGTTTCGGGGCAAGAAGTGCGTTTCGTAGGGGGGTTTCGATGCTGAAGGCGGACACGCGATGATCGCCACGACCGCGGCCCTGCGGGAGCCCGTCCCCGAGGCCGTCCACCCGTCCCCGCCCGCCGTGCGCCCCATGCCGGCGGTCTTCGAGGGCATGAGCCTGCCCGTGCGGACGGCCGCCGGGCTGCTCGGCCTGACCCCGTGGACCATTTCCCATCTGATCGAGCGGGGCGTTCTGGAGACCGTCTACAGCGGCGCCTACCGATATGTGACACTGACCAGCATCATGGCCTACCGGCGACTCGGCCGGTAAAGAAAAGGGCGCGGGGCGCCCGACGGAGCGCGGTATGCGAAGGTATTAAAAACGCCAGGTCGTACGTGTAGTGAGCCGCTGGCTCGAATGAGTGAAAGCCCGGAACCTCGCTGTAGGGCGGGAGTTAGGCAGAACGCTTTCCCAGTGGGGGCGCTACACGATCGAAAGGCATAGACGTGCTCAAGAAGGTAATCGCGACGACGGCACTCGCGGCCTCGGTGGCCGGAGTGAGCGCCGCCCCGGCACTGGCAGCCGGCGACGACTACGAGGTCGCCAACGCGAACGGGGCCAAGACCGGTTATGGCAACACCAAGACCGGCGGCAAGGAAAGCCCTCAGATGAGCCTGATCCAGGGCACGTTGAACAAGCCCTGTATCGCCATTGGCAAGATCGGTCTGCAGTCCCTCATCGCGCTCATCAACATCGGCGTCCAGGACGTGCCGATCCTCACGTCTCAGCAGCAGCAGCAGTGCACCGACAACTCGACGATCGCGGACGGGGACGACCCGCTGTCGCACATCCTCGACGAGATCCCGATCCTGTCGGGCAACGGCTCCGGCAACGCCGGTCTCGGCTGAGCCGACGGCTGCTCCACGGAAAGTCCCCCTGCGGCGGGTGTGCGGGCCCCGCCGCGGGGGGCTTTCCCGTGTCCGGGCCCGGGCCCGCCGCGCGCGTGGGCCGATGGGGTGATGCCTCATAACCTTCACGTTTGTTTCGGGTTAGGCAGGGAGCCCCGTGAATCGGCGAGGAACGAGGAATCAGCGTGATCAAGAAAGTGGTGGCCACGACGACGCTCGCGGTTTCGGTGGCCGGCGTGAGTGCCGCCCCGGCGATGGCGGTCGGCAACGACATCGACGTCTACAACGCCAACGGCGCGTCGCAGATGTACGGCAATACCTGGACCGGTGGTTACATGAGCCCGCAGATGGGCCTGATCAACGGTTCGCTGAACAAGCCCTGTATCGCGGTCGGCAAGCTCGGTGCACAGTCGCTCATCGGTCTGCTCAATATCGGTCTCCAGGACATCCCGATCCTCTCCTCGCAGCAGCAGCAGAACTGCACGGAGAACTCGGTGATCAACGACGGGGACGACCCGCTGTCGCACATTCTCGACAACATCCCGATCCTGTCGGACAACGGTTCCCTCAACCGGGAGCTGGGCCTGGGCCACGAGCACGGCGAGCACCATCACCACGACGGCCACTGACACCGGACCGTCACGGAGCCGCCCCCGGAAAGCGCTTTTCCGGGGGCGGCTCCGTGGTGCCGGTGGCGGTGTCAGCGGACACCGGCGTGCAGCCAGTCGACCTTGTCGTAGAGGTCCTCGGCGGACAGCGAGGACAGCAGCTCGTTGCGGGCGCGGGCGGCCTCGCCGGCCGGGTGGTAGAGGTGTTTGCCCATCGCGCGGGCCACGAGCTGGGTGCGGGACGTGCGGTCGCGGCGCCCGGCGTTGTACTTCTCCAGCCGGTCCCCGAAGCCCGGGTCGCCGCCGTCCGCTCCGTCGAGGACCTCGCCGAGCAGCACAGCGTCCTCCAGCGCCATGCAGGCGCCCTGCGCCGCGTACTGGAGCATCGGGTGGGCGGCGTCGCCCAGCAGCGCCACCCGGCCGTCGGTCCAGCCGGCCACCGGGTCGCGGTCGCACAGCACCCAGGCCCGCCAGTCCTGGCCGAGCCCGAGCAGCCGGCGGGCGGCGTCGCCGACGTCGGGGAACTCCGAGACGACGTCGTCGGTGTCCACCAGCACCCCGGCGACCGCCTCGGTCGCGGCGTCGTCCCGGGTCGCGGCCAGGTTCAGACACCGGCCGCCGGAGATCGGGTAGTGCACGAAGTGCCACTTGGGCCCGGCCCACAGGGTGACGGCGTTCCAGCGCAGTTCCTCGGGCACCAGACGCATCGGGACCACCGAGCGGTAGATGGTGTGTCCCGAGACCCGGGGGCTGCCGTCGCCCACGAGCTGGCAGCGCACCTGGGAGCGGATGCCGTCCGCGCCGATCAGCGCGTGCCCGTGGAACTCGCGCCCGGTGCAGGTCACCGCGGTCACGCCGGTGGCGTCCTGCGCGTAGCGCACGACGTAGTTGCCGCCGAGCAGGGTCACGCGCGGGTGGGCGCGGCAGGCGTCGAGCAGCGCGTGGTAGAGCTCGCCGCGGTGGACGACCGCGTACGGGTTGCCGAAGCGGGTCCGGTAGGCGCCGGTGAGCGGCATCACGGCGATCTTCCGGCCGCTGACGCCGTCCATGAACCGTAACTCGTCGATCAGCACGGCCCGTTCGCGGACGGCGTCACCGACCCCGAGCCGGTCGAGAGCGTGAAAGGCGTTGGGGCCGAGCTGGATACCCGCGCCGACCTCGCCGAAGACGTCGCTGCGCTCCAGGACGGTCGCCGAGTGGCCCTGCCGGGCGACGGAGATCGCGGCCGCCAGTCCGCCGATGCCGGCGCCGGCGATGATGATGTTCGCCATGTCGTCTCTCGCTTACCTCTTCGAGGGTCAGGGAACGTGCTGCCCGGGGCGGAGGCGGGTGCGGAACGCGGGTGCTGCTCTTCAGCCGGGCGGGGCCTCCGGCGGGAACGGACACGGCCGGGGGGCGGGCCATGTCCGTACGGGGCGGGCTGCCGTCCGGCGGGTGCGACGGACGGACGGGGTCAGAGCGCGGTCTTGCGGTCGAGGACGAGGTCGTGGCCGACCACGTAGGACGCCTCCTCGGAGGCGAGCCACAGCACGGTCTCGGCGATCTCCTCGACCTTCGCGCCGCGCCCCAGCGGGCACGGGCTGATCGCGTTGATGCGCACGCCCTTGTCGATGTACTCGCGGGCCGCGGTCTGGGTCAGCGTGGAGACGGCCGCCTTGGAGGCCGCGTACGCGCCGCGGCCGGGCAGCATGCCCTGGGCGCCGATGTTGCTCGCGGTGTTCACGATCACGCCGCCGCCGTTGCTCTCCATGTGCGCGATCTCGTGCTTCATCGACAGCCACACCCCGGTCAGGTTCGCCGCGAGCGTCTCGCCCCAGGTGCTCTCGGAGATCTCCGCGACCGGCTCGTCCGGGCCGAGCTCGGTGACGTTGTTGAAGGCGACGTCGAGCCGGCCGTGCCGCTCGACGCAGGCCGCCACGATCGCGCGGGCGTCCTCCTTCTCGTGGTCGGAGACATCGGCGATACCGCAACTGGCCCTTCCGCCCAGGGCGGTGATCTCCTCGACGGTCTCGTGCAGCATCTCGGGGTGCCGCCCGGCGACCACGACCTCGGCCCCCTCCCGGGCGAACGCGAGGGCGGCGGCCCGGCCGATGCCCTCGCCACCCCCCGTGACCAGGACGACCTTTCCAACGAATCGTTTGGACATCGTGCCTCTCCTGTTTCTGGTCCTGTTCGAGCCCTGTCGTCGAGCCGGTCCGTGAGGCTCTCAGCGATCCCGGGGAAGGCCATGGCGGTCCGCCGAGCACACCCGACGCGACCATCTTCCGCACACCACAGGCGGGTTCGGCGCGGCGGCGGGCCAACTCCGTCAGATACCGGGCGGCAGGTGACAGGGTCGTGGCCAGCTGACGAACTGCCCGGCGTGCGATGGACGGCCCGGGGCGCGCGGGCGAACACTTCTGTGCACCGGCTCAGTTGCGGGACATTCGGTGACTGGTGAGGGTCGCGAGGAACCTGTGGATCCGGTAAGGATGGTGGATTTCGCCGGACGCGATGCTTCCGTCGTAAATCCTCGAATCCCTTCTGAATCGGGCGAGTTCCCGGGGACCGGGACTCCACGACGTGCGGGAGAACGATGATTACGCTGTCCTGGACCCGTCGGGTCGACGCCACCGCCGAGGAGGGCGCGCCCGCGACGACACGCGAACAGCTGTGGCGGGTCCTGCTGCACAAGGCGGAGCACCCGGTGGACTACGTCCCGGCCATCACCGAGTGCCGGGTCCTTGAGCGCTATCCGGACGGATTCCTGCGCGAGGCCCGGCGGGGACCGCGCACGATCGTGCAGCGCGTCGTCCCCGACGAGCGGGCCGGCCGCATCACCTTCCGGCACCGCGACAACACCGACCTCGCGCAGATCACCAACCAGATCGGCGAGGACGAGCACGGGCGGCTGACGCTCACCCTGAGCATCACGCTGACCGAGGAGCCCGCGGCGTGCGTCCTGCGGCAGAACGCCTATCTCCACGAGCTCGACACCGACTTCGCCGCGACCCTGGAGGCCATGACCGACGTGCTGCGCCGCCAGGCCGCCGCCGTCGCGGAGGAGGCGGCCGCGGGCGGGCCCGGAGGCGTGCGGTGAGCGACGGCCTGCGGCGGGGGCGCCCGTTCGGCCCGTACTCCCGCCGGCGCTTCCTCGCCGGCGGCGCGGCCGCGGGCGGCACGGTGGCCCTGCTCGGCGGGCTCGGCGCGCTCCCCGGCACCGGGCCGGCCGGGAGCCCGCGGACCGTGCCCGCGGGGGACGTCCTGAGCGTCTCCGACCCGCCGGTGACCGTCCGGCCCGGCGACCCCCGCTACCCCGACGCCGTCGTGGGCACCAACCGGCGCTTCACCGGCACCCCCGACGCCGTCCGCCTGGTCACCACCGCCGAGCAGACCCGCGCCGCCGTGCAGGAGGCCGTGAGCGCCGGGCGGGGCCTGGCCGTGCGCAGCGGCGGCCACTGCTACGAGGACTTCGTCACCCACGACGGCGTACGCCTGGTCGTCGACATGTCCCGGATGAACGCGGCGGGTTACGACCCCCGGCACCGCGCCTTCTTCGTCGAACCCGGAGCCCGCCTCGGTGACGTCTACCGCGCCCTGTACCTCGGCTGGGGCGTGACCCTGCCCGGCGGCACCTGCCCCACCGTCGGCGCCGGCGGGCACATCGTCGGCGGCGGCTACGGGGCACTGTCGCGGCTGCACGGACTGACCGTGGACCATCTGTACGGCGTCGAGGCCGTCGTCGTGGACGCCTCCGGCACCGCGCGCCTGGTCCGCGCGACCCGCGACGACAGCGGGCCCGAGCGGGAGTTGCTGTGGGCGCACACCGGGGCGGGCGGCGGCAGCCTCGGCGTCGTCACCCGCTATCTGCTGCGCAGCCCCGGAGCGCGGGGCGCCGACCCCGAGCGGCTGCTGCCCCGCCCGCCGTCGAACCTCCTGGTGTGCACGGTCACCTGGCCGTGGGAGCACATGACCGAACGCTCCTTCTGCGCCCTGCTGCGCAACTACGGGCGCTGGTGCGAGCGCAACAGCGCGGCGGACTCGCCGTACGCGAGCCTGTTCAGCCAGCTCAAACCCACGCACTGGTCGGCGGGTTCGTTCTCGATGAGCACCCAGATCGACGCGGGGCTGCCCGACGCCGCAGCCCTCCTCGACGCGTTCCTCGCGGACGTCACCGACGGCGTCGGCGTCCCCTGCCGCGTCGACGACCGGCGCGAGATCCCCTGGCTGCACGCCACCACCTCCTGGCCCGGGTTCACCGCGCCCGACACCACGACCCGTTTCAAGGCCAAGTCGGCCTACATGCGCAAGGGATTCCCCGAGAGCCAATTGCGCGCGTTCCACCGCCATTTGACGCGCGACGACTTCGAGGGGCCGATGTCCCTCGTGATGATCAGCACCTACGGAGGGCGGATCAACACGGTGCGCCCGGCGGACACCGCCGTACCGCAGCGCGACTCCGTCCTCAAACTGCACTACGTGAGTTTCTGGCACGACGCCGCCGCCGACGCCCGCCATCTGGCGTGGATCCGCGAGTTCTACCAGGACGTGTACGCGGCGAGCGGCGGAGTGCCCGCACCGGGAGAGGTCACCGACGGCTGTTTCGTCAATTACGCCGACGCCGACCTCGGCAGCGCGCGGTGGAACGCCTCCGGAGTGCCCTGGCACGAACTGTACTTCCGCGGCAACTACCGCAGACTCCAGGGCGCCAAGGCGCAATGGGACCCCAACGACGTCTTCCACCACGCCCAGTCGATCCGGCTTCCGGATCACCGTCCGTGAACGGCACAGGAGTTACGTACCGGAAAGTGAGAATGCCATGTCCACGGGTACCACCGAGGCGATGGCGGGCGCCGCCGCGCACCCGGGGCGCGGTTTCGCCCTGCTGGGTGCCGTGCAGGTCGTCCTGATCCTCGCCATCACGATGCTCTCGCCCGCACTGCCCGCCATCCAGCACGACCTCGCCCTGTCCGGAGCCCGGCTCACACTGGTCAGCGCGGCCTACGGGCTGTCCTTCAGCGGACTGCTGCTGCTCGGCGGACGGCTGAGTGACCTGTGGGGGCGGCGCCGCGCACTCCTGGCCGGTATCGCCGTCTTCGGGGCGGCCTCGGCCGCCGCCGGACTCGCCCCCGGCTTCCCCGCGCTGCTCGGCGGCCGCTTCCTGCAAGGCGTCGGCGCGGCCCTCGCCGCCCCCGCCGCCATGTCGCTCCTCCGCGGCCTCTACCCGGACCCGGCCCGGCACGCGCGGGCGCTGGCCGTGTGGGGCGGGCTCGCCGGCTTCGGCGCCACCGCCGGCATGCTGCTGTCGGGGACGGTCTCCACGTGGGTGTCCTGGCGCTGGTCCTTCGCCGTGCCGGTCGTCGTCTCGGCGGTGGCCCTGGCCGGGGCCCGCGCCGTACTGCCCGCCGGACCCGCCCGGGTGAGGGTGCGGCTCGACGTGCCCGGCGCGGTACTGGTGACGGCCGGGCTGACCGTCCTGAGCTACGGCCTCGTCGAGGCCGGCGAACGGTCCTGGGGCGAGGGCGTGGTGTGGGTGCCGCTGCTCGCGGGCGCGGTGCTGCTCGCGGCGTTCGTGGCCGTCGAACGCAAGGTGTCCGACCCGCTGATGCCGCTGTCCTTCCTGGTGCCGCGCCGCCGGGCCGTCGCGCTGTGGGCGGTCTTCATCGGCTCGGCCGGCATGTCGACGATCTTCTTCCTGCTGTCGCTGTACTTCCAGCAGGTGCGCGGGGCCTCGCCGTTGCTCACCTCGGCGGCCTTCCTGCCGTTCAGCATCGCCCAACTGGCCACGGGCACGGTCGCCGGACGGCTCATCGGCCGGTTCGGCGGACGGGCGGTGACCTCCGGCGGGCTGCTGCTGGCCGCGTGCGGGCTGCTGCTGATCGGACAACTCGGCGCGCACACCCCGTACGCCGGGCTGCTGCTCCTCGGGCTCGTCGTCTTCCCCGTCGGCATCGCGTGCGTCTTCTCCGGCTCGACGGTCGTCGCGCTCGACGCGGTCGAGGAGCATCGGGCCGGGCTCGCGGGCGGAGTCGTCAACACCGCGATGGAGGTCGGCCCGACCGTCGGCCTCGCGGTCCTCGTCTCGCTGGCGACCTCGCACACGGCGGGCCTGCGCGCGGGGGGCAGCGGCACGGCCGAGGCCACCAGCGCCGGTTACGCGTTCGCGCTGATGATCGCGGCGGCCGCGTTCGCGGTGAGCGCGGCGCTCGCGGCCATCGTCCTGGGACGCAGGGGCCGGCGGGACGGTACGGGCGAGAGCGCGCCCGAGGCCGCGGCGGCCGACGGCAGCGACGAACCGGCCGCCGGACAGGGACAGTTCGCGGGGCACGCGCCCGTACAGCCCGTACCGTCCGTACCGCCTGTGCCGTCGGCCGGCGGCTAGGGCCGTACGGCGGGCACACGGCTCTGCCCCCGGCCGTCACCGCCGGGGGCAGAACGCGGACGTGCCGGGCGGACGTCGCGGATGAGGGTTCCCGAGCGTCGGACGTTCGTCCCCAAGTCCGTCCGGACCTGAGGACGAACGCCAGGCGGTCGGGAATCCTCAGACGCCGAGCGTGGCGCCGCCGTCCACCGTCAGATCGTGCATCGTGATGTGCGAGGCGGCGTCCGAGAGCAGGAACACCACGGCCTGCGCCACATTCTCCGGGCGGCCCAGTTTCTGCAGCGGAATACCGACCCGGTACGAGCTGTTCACCCCCTCGATCGAGGCTTTACGGGCCTTTTCCCCGTCCTTCCACATAGAACTCAGCATGGGCGTCTCGGTCGAACCCGGCGCCACCAGATTGCAGCGGATCCCGTATTTGGCGACCTCCAGACCCAGGCACTTGGTGAACATCGTCGCGGCCGCCTTGGAGGCCGAATACGCCGCCATTTCCACCCGCGCGGTGCCCGCCGAGTTCGAGGCGACCGTCACCACCGAACCGGAGCCGCGCGGCACCATGCGGTTGACGACGGCACGGGAGACGAAGAAGACCCCCGTGGTGTTGACGGCGAACGTGAACGCCCAGTCCTCGTCCGACAGCTTCCGGGCCTCGTTCAGCCGCAGCACGCCCGCCGCGTTGACGAGGTAGTCCAGCGGGCCGAGCCGCCGTTCGACGTCGTCGACGAGGGCCTCGACATCCGGACTGGACGTCACGTCCCCGGGGAACGCCTCGACGCGCAGACCGTCGGCGTTGAGCTTGTCCACGGTGGACCGCAGCCGGTCCGGATCCTTGTCCACGGCGGCGACGGTCACGCCGCGCTCACCGAGCAGGCGCACCACCGCTTCGCCTATTCCACCCGCCGCCCCGGTGACGAGGGCGACTTTGCCTTCCATCTCAGAAACCTCCATACCCGGCGTACTCGCCGAATTGCAACGGGACTTCAGGCACGTCCGTCAATAAGTCTCGGTAATTGTGGATGCACTGTGAAGCGAGGTCGTGGCACTCCGTCAGGTGACGAAAACCGGCCGGTGTACCCGGCCTGGCCGCCCCCGGCCCGGGCGTGCGGAATAATCGCGCACGTGCCGTCCGATGTGACCTTTCCCGGGCCGCCGCCGTACGAGCGGCTGCTGCCCGATCTCCTCGCCGCCGGCCGCCCCTATTCCCTTGTGCTGGGCGGGAGTTGGGCGCTGTACGCGCACGGACTGACCGGGCGCACGGGCCCCGGCGTCGAGCTCGTCACCGAGAGCCCGGTGCCCATGGCGGACATCGCCGCCGCGCTGCGCGCCGGACTGGCCGCACGCGGCTGGCAGGCCGAGGCCGCGGCGGTGGACCCGCTGTCCCTGCGGCTGCTCGTGGCCGAACCGGGCGGCGCGGAGGGCGAGCGGCTGACGGCCGACCTGCGCAAGGAAACGCTGTGGCGGCCGCCGTCCGACAGCCCGTACGGGCCGGTGCTCGCCGCCGAGGACGCGGTCGGACTGCGCGTCCGGGCACTCGCGGACCTCGGGCTGCCCCGGGACCTCGTCGACGTACGGGCCGCCTCGGCCCGCTGGTCCCCCGTCGAACTGGAGGAACTCGCCCGGCGCCACGCCCCCGAGACCTTCGACCTGACCGATCTGCAGGCCCGGCTCGCGGGCACCGAGTGGCTCGACGACTGGGAGTTCGCCCGCTGCGGGCTCGACGCCGAGGAGACGGCCGCGCTGCGGCGGTGGGCACAGGGGTGGGCGGACGACATCGCGGAACGGGTGATGGAGGAGGCGCCTTATGAGGACGCGCCCGAGCCCGGCGCCGGGCCCGATGAGCGCTGACAACCCCTGTTGTCATGTGCTCCTCACTCCTGCCGGTTCTCCTCCGCGACCGGTGTCCACAGCTTGCGGTCCGCCCAGTAGGTGTACTGCGGGCGGTCCTTGAGCGCGCTCGTACGGAACGGCCGGCCGTGGTCGTAGACCGGCAGCGTCCCGCGCCGGCCGCCACTGCTCCACTCCAGCTCCAGGTACCAGACCACGTCGTGCGCGGTGGTGCGCGCCTCGACCTCCAGCACCTGCGGGTCGGTCGACGACACCTTGAACGGGAAGTCCGTGGCCGGGATCCGGGTGTCGCCCTGCTGCCCCGCCATGGGCTTCGCCACCGGGCGGTCGGCGTCCAGATCGACGTCGAACCAGGCCGGGGTGAGGGCGCCGCCGCAGCCGTTGCCCATCGCATAGCCCGACCAGGACAGCGGCTCGGTGCGGGAAACGGTCCGTACGGTCAGGGAGTGCAGGACCACGGCCTGACCGTTCTTGCCCTGCACGGACAGCTCCAGCTTCTGCATGCCGCCCGGCACGGCGCCGATCGCCCTCGCCCAGTCCCGGGGCTCCCCCGTGCGCGGGTCCGGCATCTCGGCGGGGGTCCGCCCCGACAGGTACCACAGCCGGCAGCGGTCCTCGACGGTGTACGGGCGGATGTCCACGGTCAGCGGCGGGTCCGTCACCTCGGGGCCCGCGGTGCCGCCTCCGGGCGGGGCGGGCTGCCCGCCCGGGAACCCGGGCAGGCCGCTCCCGCCGGGTGCGAGCGACTGCGGGGCGGACCCGGTGGGCGGCATCGGGAAGGCGGTACGGGGCGCCCCCGGCACCGCGCTCTCCCCGGCACCGGCCCCTGCGGACGCGCTGGCCGACGGTGCCGGCCCACCCCCCTCGCCCCGCCGCGGCGCGGCCTCGGCCCCGCGCTCCGGCGCGGCGACATCCTTCCGCCCACCGTCCGGAGCGGACACCAGAAACCCCACGACAGCGGCCCCGGGCACGGCCACGGCGGCGAGCGCGACGGCCAGCAGCCGACGCGCGGGGCGCCTCCGGCGGGGCGGGGCGGGCGGGGTGCGCGGGGGCGTGCTGCCCGGCCCCCCGGGCGCGGGTGCGGTGGGAGTGGGTTCGGCCGAGGCGGCGGTTGGGTCGGTGGGGCGTGCGGGTGTTGACGGCTCGTCGGGGGTCTCGGGTATGCCGCCGGTGGCGGGGTTGGTCGTGTCGGTGGGCTCGGCGGGTGCGGGCGCCACCTCGCTGGAGGCACCCGCACCCGGACCCGTACCCGGTGCCACCCCGCCGGAGGCACCCGCGCCCGGTTCGACCGTCGTTCTGCGGCGCTTCACGTCGTCGGCCAGGATCCAGCGGCGGTGGAGCTCGACCAGTTCCTTCGGGGTCGCCCCGCACACGCGGGCGAAGCGTTCCAGTGGGGCGTACTCCGTCGGCACGGCGGCACCGTTGCAGTAGCGGTGCAGGGTCGACGTGCTCAGGTGCAGCCGTTTGGCGAGCACCCCGTAGGAGTGCCCGGAACGGGCCTTGAGCGCGCGGAGGAGTTCGGCGAACTCCTCGATCGGATCCGTCGCTTCGGCCATGGCCACCCGTTCCCCCGTCCCGGACCGGCGTTCCAAGAGATCGCATTTCCCCAGGTAAGACTGTGTGCAGCCGTTCCAGTGTCCCTAATGCCCGGGACCGGATTGCCCCCGGGACGGCATGGACCGCAGTCTGTGGTCACGAAGCCCGGACCGACGGGCCCCGGCCCACCGCCGGCCCCCACGGTCCGTCACTCCGCTTCGTTTCCCGTGCCGTTCCGATGGACCGCGCGGACCCGTTCCGGTCCGTCACCCCCGCGTTCACGGCCGGCCACGGTCATGCATCAGCATCCACGCCCGACCCACCCAGGGGGGAACTTCCCATGCGCACCAGCCGACTCATCGCCTCCGCCGCCCTCGCCGCGGCCGCTCTCTCCGCGACCGCCTGCGGCAGCGGTGTCGCCGCCGACCACGCCGGCGCCCCGCAGCCGTCCGCACCGGTCACCGTCTCCGCCACGCCTTCCACGGCCACCGGGAACACCGCCGCGAGCGCCACCCCCGGCGCCAAGGCCGGCGGGCACACGGGCAGCGCCGCCCCCGCCCGTACCGGCCACTCCGCCAAGCCGTCCCGGTCCGCCGAGTACGACCCCGCCACCGTCCCGGCCTGCACCGCCGCCAACTCCAAGGTGACCGTGCAGTCCGTCCCGCGCCCCCTGAACCACCTCGCGCTGACGCTCACCAACACCAGCGACAAGCTCTGCGCCGCCTACTACCACCCGCTCCTGCGCTTCGACGCCGCCCAGGCCGCCACGCCGGTCTTCGACGACAGCGTGCCGCAGGCCGTGGTGACGCTGGAGCCGGGCCAGTCCGCGTACGCGGGGGTGCGGACCTCCTCCGCCGACGGCAGCGGTGAGAACGGCCGCGACGCCGGCGTGCTCACGGTCCACTTCATGGGACGAGACGCCGCGCAAGGAGGTGCCGGCGGCAGCGTCGGCACCCCGGCCCGGCTGAAGCTGCCGCACGGCACGTACGTGGACGACAAGGCCGCCGTCACCTACTGGCAGACCGACGCCGCCACCGCCCTCAGCTGGTGAACGGGCGTCGGCATACAGGGAATCCGGCTTAGTACCGCAGACCTAGGCCGGTCCCGACCGCAGACTGATTCGGACAAAATCGCTCCGAATTAGCGTGGTCCGAGAGTCCCGTCGGTTCCGCCGTCGTCGATGCTCCGTGCTCTGGCGGGGCCGGCGGGAATTTCGTGCGCGACCGGAGGAGCGTAAAGCCCATGCCCAGCCGTACCGACCTGGTCGAGGACCTCATGCGGCGCTTCCCGCACGTACCGCGTGAGGCCGTGCTCAAGGAGGACCTGCTGCGCGGCGGTGTGGCCTTCGACGAGTCCGCCCTCAGCGAGAACGAGGACGGCGAGGTCAAGCCCAAGTCGTACTTCATCTTCTCCTTCGACCACCGCACGCTGCCGGAGCTGGGCGCCGCCGCGCTGCGCCGCCCGCCGGAGGAGATCGTGCTCACCGGCGGCCCGTACGACCTGCGCCGGACGGTGGTGTCCGTACGCGTCAACCCGTCCTCGCCGTACCGGGTCGCCGCCGGTGACGACGGGGCGCTCGCCCTGTACCTGGACGGGGCGCGGATCGCGGACGTCGGGCTGCCGCCCATGCCGGACTACTACCGGCACAAGCTGGCGAACGGCAAGTCCGTCATGGAGGTGGCCCCGACCATCCAGTGGGGCTACCTCGTCTATCTGACGGTCTTCCGGGTCTGCCAGTACTTCGGCGCCAAGCAGGAGTGCCAGTACTGCGACATCAACCACAACTGGCGCCAGCACAAGGCGGCCGGCCGTCCGTACACCGGGGTGAAGCCGGTCGAGGAGGTGCTGGAGGCGCTGGAGATCATCGACCGGTACGACACGGCGCGTACCTCCACGGCCTACACCCTCACCGGCGGCGCGATCACCTCCCGCGTCGGCGGGCTCGACGAGGCCGACTTCTACGGGCGGTACGCGCAGGCCATCGAGGAGCGTTTCCCCGGCCGCTGGATCGGCAAGGTCGTCGCGCAGGCCCTGCCGAAGGAGGCCGTGCGCCGCTTCCACGACCACGGCATCCGTATCTACCACCCCAACTACGAGGTGTGGGACCGGCGGCTGTTCGAGCTGTACTGCCCCGGCAAGGAACAGCACGTCGGCCGTGACGAGTGGCACCGCCGCATCCTGGACTCCGCCGAGGTCTTCGGCGCCCGCAACGTCATCCCCAACTTCGTGGCCGGGGTGGAGATGGCCGAGCCCTTCGGCTTCGGATCGGTCGACGAGGCGATCGCCTCCACCACCGAGGGGCTGCGGTTCTTCATGTCGCACGGCATCACCCCGCGCTTCACGACCTGGTGCCCGGAGCCCACCACCCCGCTGGGGAAGGCCAATCCGCAGGGCGCGCCGCTGGAGTACCACATCCGGCTGCTGGAGGCGTACCGCGCGACGATGGAGGAGTACGGGCTGTCCTCGCCGCCCGGCTACGGTCCGGCCGGGCCGGGGCGCGCGGTGTTCTCGGTGAGCTCCTTCATGGACAGCCTTCCCGCCGACGAGGCGGTCAGGGCCTGACCGGTACCTCGGACGGACGGGTCGTACGGGCCGTACGGGGCGTCAGGGCCTGTGCCGCCAGGGTGAGCAGGGCGGCGGTGGGGTAGGCCCAGCCGAAGGCGGTCAGGTACCAGGGGCGGGCGAAGCCCCACATGGACTCCTCGGCGGCCGCGATCAGGCGGACCGCCTGGCTGAGGAGCAGCACCGCCCACAGCGCCAGCGCCGCACGGTGGAGAGGCGAGAGCCGCAGGTCCCGGTACAGCACGAGTACGGCCGGGACGGCCCACACCCAGTGGTGCCCCCACGCCACCGGGCTCAGCAGCAGCCCCAGGAACTCCACCGCCACCAGGCAGCCCAGGGGATCGGTGCGCCGCAGGCAGCGGACGGCGGCGGCCAGGGCGAGGGCCGCCACCGGGACGGCGAGCAGCCACCACGGGGCGGACAGGCCCACGTCGTGGCCGAGGGTGCGGGAAAGGGCGCCGCGCAGCGACTGGTTGAGCTCGGTGCCGGTGGGCTGGACGCCGGTGGTGACGGAGCGGACGTGGAACCAGAAGCGGGCGGACGCGTCGGGCGCGATCAGCCAGGCCCCGGCGGTCGCGGCGGCGAACGCCGCGCAGGCCCCCGCCGTCGCCCGCCAGCGGCGGTTGAGCAGGAAGTAACAACAGGCCGTGGCCGGCGTGAGTTTGACGGCCGCGGCCAGTCCCGTCCCCAGGCCGCCGAGCGTGCCGCGCTGCAGCACACCGGCCGTCACGCAGGCGGCGAGCAGGACGTTGACCTGGCCGTAGCTGTGGGTGTCGAGGACGGGCTCCGTCCACAGGGCGGCCGTGGTCCACGCGAGGGTGTGCCGGAGGGACGGCGCGGCCGGCCCGGTCAGGCGCAGACAGCAGTGGACGAACACGCCCAGCGCGAGCGCCGAGGCGAGCAGCCACACGGCGGCGGCCACCGGCAGGGGAACGGCCGCGAGCGGCAGGAACAGCAGGGCCGCGAACGGCGGATAGGTGAAGGGCAGCGGGAACAGGTCCGCGCCGTCGGCGCCGTGCAGCCGGAAGTCGTACAGCCCGCCGTGCAGGACGTGCGGCGCCCCGCTGCGGTAGACCCGGAGATCCACCAGACCGGAGCTGTCGAAGGACGGCCCCAGCAGCAGCGGCAGTTGCACGGCGAGCGAGACCGCCAGCAGCAGCGGCGCACCCCGCAGCAGCCACGCGCGGACCGCCGCCGTGTTCACCGCACGGCCTCCGCGTACGCGTGGGCGAAGGCCTCCACGACCGACGGCCACGTGCAGTGCTCCGCGACCGTCTCCCGGTTGTGGACGGCCATCGCGTGCCGGGCGCGGGGCGTGCGGCCGAGCCACACCAGTTCGTCGGCGAGGGCGAACGTGGAGTGGTCGCACAGCGAACCCTCGCGGCCCCCGCGCACGAAGTCGGCGACGCCGGTACGGGCGCGGGCCAGCACCGGCAGCCCGCTGGTGCGCGCCTCCAGCGCGGCGATGCCGAAGGACTCGCGGCACGAGGAGTTGACGAACAGGTCGGCCCCGGCGAGGAGTTCGCGTACGCCCTCGGGGTTCCGGTGGCCGGCGAGCCGCACCCAGCCGGTCATGCCGTGCCGGTCGAGGTAGCGGCGCATGGCCGGCAGACAGGGGCCGGTGCCCACGCAGGTCGCGGTGAGCGCGACACCGCGGCCGGCCAGCCGGGGCTGCGCGGTGCGCAGCGCCTCCAGCAGCTCCATGGGCTCCTTGCGGGGGACGAGCCGGCCGACGGAGACGACGTGCAGCCGGTCCTCGCGGGGCTCGGCGCGGGGGTGCGGCAGCCACCAGGTCGGATCGATGCCGTTGGGCACGACCAGCGGGGCCACGTCCGGCAGCGCCTGCCGGACCGTGCGGGCCGCCGATCTGCTGACGGCCGTCACCACCATGGGGGCGGTGGGGGCGTGCCCGGTGCGGCTCAGTCCGCGGTACGTGGCGCGGACGACCGGGTCCCACAGGCTGTGCACCGTCGCCACGGTGGGGATGCCCAGCCGTCCCGCGCAGGCCAGCGCGGACCACGCGAAGGGGGAGAACGCGCCCAGGTGCGTATGGACCACCTTCGGGCGCACCGCCGTCAACAAGCGGTCCAGTTCGCGTCCCGCTCTGGGGTGAACGGGGAGCTGCCCGGGGATCCGTGCGCTCAGCCGGTGCACGGGGTACGGCCAGTGCTCCTCCGGCGTGCCGGGCGCCGCGGGCGTCGCGGTGGCGACCGCGACCGACCGGCCCGAACGCTGCTGCGCCCGTGCCAGTGCGGCGACTTGGGTCTCGATGCCGCCTGTCCGTGGCGCGAAGCAGTCGGAGACATGGAGGATCATGACTGAACTTTCTACAGCAAAACGGTCATAGCACCTCTGAGTGAGGACCTTCCTTATGGCGCGTCACACCTGTGTCTTCTTCCACGCCCACCCCGACGACGAGGCCCTGCTGACCGCCGGCACGATGGCGCGGCTCGCCGCCCAGGGACACCGCGTCGTGCTCGTCCTGGCCACGGCCGGCGAACGCGGCCTGGCCCCGGGGACGCGGCACGGCGCCACGCTCGGCGTACTGCGCCGGGCGGAGGCCCGGGCCTCCGCCCGCGCCCTGGGCTGCGCCCGCCTCGTCTTCCTCGGCTACACCGACTCCGGACACGGCACGCTGCCCGGCGACGCCACCGGCAGCGGGGTGCCGTTCGCCACCGCCGACGTCGAGGAGGCCGCCGGCCGGCTCGCCGCGCTGCTGACCGAGGAACGGGCCTCCCTGCTGACCGTCTACGACCCGGCCGGCGGCTACGGGCACCCCGACCACCTCCAGGTCCACCGCGTCGGCTACCGCGCCGCGCGGCTCGCCGCCACCCCCGCCGTGCTGGAGGCCACCGTCGACCGCGATCTGCTGCTGCGCGGACTGCGGGCGGCCTCCTGGGTGTACCGCTTCCCGCCCCAGTTCGACCGGGAATCCTTCCGGCAGGCGTACGCGCCCCGCGCGCAGATCACCCACCGGGTACCGGTCAAGGCACAGTGGCGGGCCAAACGCGCGAGCATGGCCGCCCACGCGAGCCAGGCCGCCGGCGGCGACTCCGAACGCACCCTCGCCGCCCTGCGCCGCCTCCCCGCCCCCCTCTTCCGACAACTCCTCGGCACGGAGTGGTACGTCCAACGCGGCCTCCCCGACGGCACGGCACTCCACGACCCGCTGGCGACCCTGACGGGGGCGCACTGATGCGGGCGCCTGCCCGGCGGGGGGTGCGGTCACGCTTGCGCGGGGCGGCTGCCGGGCCCGGGATGCGGGTTCCCCGGCCGGGGATGCCGTGGTGGCGTGCGGCGGTCGGCCGGCTGGGCGCGGTGCGGGAGCGGCTGCGTGGGGCGGCTGCCGGGCTTGGGACGTGGGTTGCTCGGGTGGGGGCGTCGTGGTGGCGTGCGGTGGTTTGCCGGCTGGGTGGGTTGCGGTCGCGGCTGCGTGGGGTGCCGGTTCCCCGGCCGGGGATGTCGCGGTGGCACGCGGTGGTTGGTCGGCCGGGCGCGGTGCGGTCGCGGCCGCGTGGGGCGGCTGCCCGGGCGGGGGTGCCGCGGCCGCGGGGGCCGGCCTCGCGGACTCGCGTGGTCGGGTCCCGGCTGCTCGGGCTCGTGCTGTCCGCCGCCGCAATCGCCTTGCTGGCGTGGGCCGTTCCGGTCGTCGCGGGCGCGCGGTGGACGGAGGTCGCGGCCGCCCTGCGGCACGTCGGCACGGCACGCGTGCTGCTGCTGTGCACGCTGTGGGGGCTCGGGCTGTGGACTTACACATTCGTGCTCAGCGCCGCGCTGCCGGGCCTGACCCGCCGCCGCGCGCTGCTCGTGAACTGCGTCGGCAGCGCCGTCAGCAACCTCTTCCCGCTGGGCGGGACCGCCGGGGTCGCCGTGACGTACTCCATGGCCCGCCACTGGGGTCATCCGCCGCGCGCCATCGGCGTGTTCACCGTCCTGACCGGCGTGTGCAACGTGCTGGCCCGGCTCGTGGTCTCCGTCGCCGGCGCGCTCGCCCTGGCCCGCAGCGCCGTCCCCGGCATGGGCCGCGCGGCCGTCGCCGGGGTGTCGGTTCTCCTCCTGCTGCCGCCGGCCCTCCTCGCCGTGGCCCGCCGCCGCGCGCCGGGGCGGCACGACGGACCCGGGCTGCTGCCCCGCGCCCGCCGCTGGACGGCGAGGTTCCGCGAGGACTGCCGGGACCTGGTCCGTACCGCCTGGCCCGCACTCGCGGCCGGCATGACCGCGACCCTGGCCGCGCAGGCCCTGCTGTTCTGGGCCTGCCTGCACGCGGCCGGCGTCCGTACGAGCGCGGCGGACGTCCTCGCGGTCTTCGCCGCCAGCCGGCTGCTCACGCAGATCGGCCTGACCCCGGGCGGCATCGGCGTCACCGAGAGCGCCGCCACGTACGCGCTGGTCACCCTCGGGGGAGCGCCTGCCGCCGTCGCGGCGGGGGTGCTGCTGTACGCGGCGTTCACGCACCTGATGGAGATCCCGGCGGGCGCCCTGGCCGGAGCGCTGTGGCTGTGGCGCCGGGGCCGGGGGCCGGTGCCGGTGCCCGGGCGGGCGCAGGTGTGAGGGGTGCTGCGGTGCGTATGGGCCGACCGTGCCGTGGGGTGGCCGGTGTTGTGGCGTGTTTCGTTGGCGGCCGGGGGGTGCGGTGTGCGCGGTGTGGCCGTTGCTCGATGCGCGGGCCCATCCTGCCGTGAGGCGGCCGGTTCTGCGGCGCGTTCCGTCGACGGCCGGGTCCCCGTAGCCGCTACGGCGCGTGCGCTGTGGCTGTCGCGCCCGGTCCGGCCGCGTCATGGGGCCGGCGGGTGCGCTGCGTCTCCTCGCCCGACGGCGCCCGTTACCGCCCCGGTGCCGTGCGCTGCCGCTGTGGCGCGGGCCCGGCCGCGCCGTGAACCTCCTGCTGCCGGTCACGGCACCCGTACGCCCCGCCGCGAACCGCTCGCGTACCTCCGGCGCCCTCCGGCCGGCAGCAGGCCAACTCCCTTTGGGCCACCACCCCGTGAAGCGGGCGGGAGTGCCGACCCGGAGAGTCGGCGGTGGTGCGTGCCGCCGTCACCCCCCGGCCGACGGCAGTCGCGGCCGGGGCTCCGTGGGCATGGGGCCGCCGGCCGTCGTCCGCTCCCGGGCCAGCCACACCGTGACCGCCGCCAGCACCGGCAGCCCCCCGGCGCACGCGGCCAGGACGTCCAGCCGGCCGGGGCCCAGCCCCGACGGCATCACGGACAGCAGCAGCACTGCCATGACCGCCTCCGCCTCCGGGCGGTACAGCAGCCGCCACGCCACCGCCGCGAGCGGCACCGCCCCCCACAGCGGATACCACGGTTGCAGCGCCGGCGCGCACGCCACAACTCCCAGCAGTGCCATGCCCGTCGCGTACTCCGGGCCCGAGCGCGGCGCCCGCCGCACCCAGTGCGCCACCCCGTACAGGCCCAGCAGCATCACCGCCGCCCGCGCGGCCGGCACTGCCGCGGAGGCCGGATGCCCGCTCACCAACTCCACACCCCACGCGAGAAGTTGCCCCGCGTCCGTGCTGAGCGACAGCGCCGTCGTGGCCTGCGCCGGGGTGCGCAGCGCGGGCAGCCAGCCCCAGCCCTGGCCGCACAGCGCCACCCCCGCCACCAGCGTCCCGGCGAACACCGCGGTGATGCCCGCGGCGCGACGGGCGCGCGCCCGGCCACTACCGCGCTCCGCCACGGCGACGGCCGCCGCGCACAACAGGGCCACGACGGAAGGGACTTTGACCAGTACGGCCAGCGTCAGCACCACCGTGCCCAGTACCCAGCGGCCCCGCCGGAAGGCGACCAGGCCGGCCGTCGTCAGCCCGAGCATCAGCGCGTCGTTGTGCGCCCCGGCCACGAAGTGCGTCAGGACCAGCGGGTTGAGCACCCCCGCCCACCACGCCCCGGCCGTCCCCGCCCCGCTCCGGGCCGCCAACGCCCGTACGGACCAGGCCATCAGCCCCAGTCCGAGCACGGCCACCGCCCGTATGCCGAGTACGGCCGCCACCACGTGCCGCTCCCCGGTGACCGCGACCACCGTGCGGGCCACCACGATGAACAGCGGCCCGTAGGGGGCGGGCGTGTGGTGCCACATGGCGGGGATGCCGGCCAGGAGCGGCCCGCCGAGCGCCGCCGGCCCCAGCGCGTACACCGGCATGCCGCGCCCCGCCAACGCCCCTTGCGCGACATAGCTGTAGACGTCGCTGCTGTACATGAGCGGGACCGGAAGCAGCGGCAGCGCCCAGCAGCACAGCAGTGCCCACTGCCGCCGCCCGTCCAGCGCGGCCCCGTCCCGCAGGAGCCGGCCCAGCCGCCACCACGCCGCCGCCAGCAGCACCAGGCCCGCGTACGCGAGGGCGTTGCCCAGTGGTACGAGCGTCGGCGCGGGCGTCCCCCACACCCCGTCCGGATCCCCCGGCGGCAGTGCCCCCGTGAACCGGCCGCCCGCCGCCACCAGCACCGACCCCGCGGTGCCGACGCCCGCGCAGCACAGGACCGGCCGCCCGCGGACGGCCGACGTCAACGCGCCGATCGCACTGGGCCTTTGCGCTCCCCGGACCGGTGGTGCGCGCGCCGGCCCCCGGGAATGCCGCGGCCGCCCGCCCCGGTGGCGGGCCACAGGGCCTGCAACATGTGCCAGTCCTGCGGGTGTTCGGCGATGCCCGCCGCGAACACGTCGGCCAGGGCCTGCGTCATCGCGGCCGCCTTCTCCGCCTCCGTACCCTCCGCCGGTACCTCGATCTCCGGATGGATCCGGCCCCGCGCGCTCGCCGGGCCGTCGTACCAGAACGTGCCCGGCAGCAGTACGGCCCCCGTCCGCAGCGCGAGCGTCGCCGGTCCCGCCGGCATCCGTGTCGTACTCCCGAAGAACTCCACCTCGATCCCCGACGAGGACAGGTCGCGGTCGGCCACCAGGCACACCAGCCCGCCCGCGCGCAGCCGCCGTGCCAGGGTGCCGGAGACGTGCCCGGAGTGCGGCAGCACCTCCATGCCCAGACCCGTGCGGTAGGCCACGAACCGCTCGTAGAGCGCCTCGGGTTCGAGCCGCTCGGCGACCGTGGTGAACGGCATGCCCAGCCGCAGCGCGATCCAGGCGCCCGCCAGGTCGTAGTTGCCCGTGTGCGGCAGCGCCACGACCACGCCCCGGCCGCGCGCCAGCGCCCCGGTGAGCACGTGCTCGTTCTCCAGCGCGAAGCCGCCCAGGATCCGCTCCGCGCTCCACGCGGGCAGCCGGAAGGACTCCATCCAGTACCGCAGGTACGAGCGCATGCCCGCCCGCGACAGCCGCGCCAGCGTCCGCGCGGAGGCGCCGGGGACGACCCGGGCGAGGTTGGACTCCAGGCGGGCGACGCCCCGGCCGCGCCACGCCCACGCCGCGTCCGCCAGCGCGCGGCCCAGTGCCGCGGCGACCGGCTCGGGGAGCTTCCTGACCACCGCCCAGCCCGTCGCGTACACCCCGTCCGTCAGCCTCTCCCGCCGGCCGGTGTCGTCCCGGGCGGCGCGCAGCGGCCGGAACCGTACGGCGTCGGCGGCCGCCTGCACCCGCGCCGCGAGCGCCGTACGGTCCTCCCCGGCGCCCGCCGTCACCTCCGGGAGCAGGTGCGCCTCCACCGTCGTGCCGCGCAGCCCGAGGACCGTACGCACCGACCGCCGGAACGGGACCTGCGTGTAGGCGACCGCCGTCGCCGGGTCGTTGCCCGGCGCGTGGTAGCGCAGCACCAGCGGACGTACCGGAGCGCCCGCGTCCAGCGCGGCCTGGAACAGCGCGGCCCGGTAGCGGCCGCCCGCCCGGCCGCACCACGTCGTCGCCTCCGGGAACAGCGCCACCGTGTGCCCCTCGGACAGCGCGCGGGCCGCCGCGCCCACCGCCTCCCGCAGCGCCGAGGGATGCCCGCGCGTCAGGAAGACGCCCCCGGTCCGGCGCACCACCGCGCCCAGCAGCGGCCAGCCCGCGACCTCGCCGCGCGTGATCACCCGCATCGGACGGACGGCGAGCAGGACCACCGGGTCCAGCCAGGAGAGGTGATTGCTCACCACGAGCGTGCCCGGCGCGATCCCCGCCGCCCCGCCCGGGAGCCGCAGCCGGACACCCATGGCGCACAGCAGCCCGCGCGCCCAGGTGCGCTGCAGCCGACCCGCCCACTCCTGCCGGGGATCGCACCACGGCATCATCAGCAGCCACGAACCGAGCACCGCCGTCACGGCGGCGGCCCGCAGCAGCCACCTGAGCGGGCCCACGCGCCGGTGCGGGAGCGAGCAGGCGGGCGAGCAGGGCTCGGTGTGCGGGCCGGGCAGCCGGCCCTCGGCGGGGTCCCGGCGGGCCCGGTCGATATCGGACAGCGGACCGGCAAGGGGGCTGGGATGGGGCGCGGGGACCTGCTGCTGTGACACGTCTGCATCGACCTCTCTCACACGGAAGTTCTTGCTGTCGGCGCGCAGGCACCCGGGACGGCCTCGAAGGCGAGGACCGCGTTGTGACCGCCGAAGGCGACCGAGTCGCTGACGGCCGTACGCATCCGCAGGGCGCGGCAGGACTTGGTGACGACGTCCAGGTCGATGTCCGGATCGAGGCGGTCGAGGTTCGCGGTCGGCGGGACGCTCTGGTGGTGCAGCGCGAGGACGGTCAGCCCGGCCTCGATCGCGCCCGCGGCGCCCAGGCAGTGCCCGAGCACGCCCTTGGCGGCGGTCGTCGGCGGCACCTGCGGGAGGACGGCGGCCAGCGCCCGGGCCTCCGTCAGATCGTTCAACCGGGTCGCGGTACCGTGCGCGTTGACGTGGTCGACGTCGCCGGGCTCCCAGCCGGCGTCCGCCAGCGCGGCTTCGAGCGCCTGCCGCAGGCCGCGGCCCTCCGGGTGCGGCGCGGTCACGTGGTACGCCTCCGTGGCGAGCCCGTAGCCGGCGAGCAGGGCCCGCACCGGGGCGCGGCGCGCCCGCGCGTGCTCCAGCCGCTCCAGCACCAGCACCCCGCAGCCCTCCCCGAGCACGAAGCCGTCACGGTCCGCGTCGAACGGCCGTGAGGCGCCGCCGGGATCGCGCGTACGCCGCGACAGCGCGCCCATCTGCGCGAAGGACGCCGCGACCGCGGGCACCCGCCCGGACTCCGTACCGCCCGCCAGCACGATGTCGCAGGCGTCCGCCCGCAGCAGGTGCAGGCCCAGCCCGACCGCCACCGCCCCCGTCGCGCACGCGGCGGCCGGCGCGAACGCCGGGCCGCGCGCGCCGAGGTCCAACGCCACTTCCACCGCGCCGGAGTTGGGCAGGGAACGCGGCAGCACGATGGGGGAGACCAGCTCGGGCTGCCCCGCGAAGAGCCGCTCGTAGAGCGGCGTCAGATTCTCGAAGCTCGCCGACCCCGAGCCGATGACGACCGCGACCCGTACGGGATCCCACAGCTCCGCCCCCAGCCCCGCGTCGGCCACCGCCTCGCGTGCCGCCACCACGGCCATCTGCGCGGCCCGGTCCAGCCGGCGGGCGAGCCGCCGCCCGAGGGCCCGGTCCCCGTCCCACTCCGGCACCGCGCACGAGAAGTCGACCGGCAGCCCCCGCAGCACCGGGTCCGTGGCGGCACGGGGGACCCCCTCGCACACCCCCGCCCAGGTGGCGCCGGTGCCGGTCCCGGCCGGGGTGACCATCCCCAGGCCGGTGACCGCCACCTTCCGGACCGTCAACGGACCCGGCCGCCGACGGCCGCCGTGCCCTCGCCGATCCGGCGGGCCACGTCCGCCAGCGTGCTGTCCCGGTCGATGTCCTCCACACGGACCCCGGTCGAGTCCTGCACCATGACGGCGAGTTCGGCCAGGGACAGCGAATCCAGCTCCAGGCCGCTGAACGTCGCCTCGGGACGCACCAGTGCGGGATCGACGTCGAACTCCTCGACGAGCGTGCGGGCGAGCGCGTCGTAGGGCGTGCTCATGGGAGTGGGCATGCTCATGGGGTGGGGCCGTCCCTTTCGTCAACCAGGTTTCCTGGTCGCGTCATCGACACCCCGCCCCGCGAACTTGACGCCTGGGCACCGATCGGGTGACAGGCCGTCATCGACGCCCTTGGCCGGGCGGCATGTTGGCTGTACAGGCCGTCGAGGCGTACGGCACAGTGCGGCGACATGTCAGGCGAAAGCCATGGAAATGGGACTGGATCCCGCACTCGGAACCGGGCGGCGGCGCCGCCGGCCGTGGGGGCTGCGCCGGCTGCGCCTGTCGCGGCTGCTGCGGTAGGCGCGTCTGCGGTGCCGGCTGCGCCGGCCGAATCTGCTGCATCTGCGGGACCCGCCGCGCCGGCCGCGTCAGCCGCATCTGCGGCACCGGACGCACCGATCGCACCGGCCGTACCTGCGGCACCCGCCGCGTCGGCCACGTCGGCCGCACCTGCGGCATCCGCCGTACCGGCCGCACCGGTTGCACCGGCCGCATCTGCGGGACCCGCCGCGTCAGCCGCGTCAGCCGCGTCGGCCGCTGCACCGGCCGCATCTGCGGCACCCGTCGCACCGGCCGCCGACGGGGCGCCCGCCGCCGACGGCCCGGTCACCACGCCGGGGAAGCACCCCCTGCCGCCCGCCGACGGCACCCACCCCGGCACCCCGGCTCCCACACGTCGGCCCCCACGATCCGACACGTCCGCACGGACCGTGCCCCGGCCCGGCGGGCGGCCCGCCTCCCGGGAAGGTGCGGATACGCGGTCGGTTCGTCACTCCGGTGCTGGGGCGTCGCCCGTGCCCCGGCCGGATGCGGAGTCCGCGTCTCGGGCCGGCTCCGGTGGGCGGCCTGTTGACCGGGGTGGTGCGGGCGCGTCGGCCTCTCCCGGGGCCGGTGCGGAGTTGCGGTCCGGCCCGTGTCCCGGCTCCGGGGTGTCGGCCGTACCGCGGCCGGACGCGGGACCCGCCGGCCGGGCCGACGGGGGTGCGCGGCCGGTTCCGGGCTCCGGCTCCGGTCCACGGATCGGAGCCGGGCCCGCTCCCCGGCCCCCTGCCGCGGGTGCGCACCCCCGCCCCGTTCCGCAGGGACTCTGGCGTCCGGTGTCCGGATGCGGGCCGCACTGCATGCCCGGGCACCTCCGGCCCGTCGGCCGCGTCCGCCGATGGCTGAGGGCCGCCGCCGTGGTGCCGTTCGTCCTCGTCGTGTGCGGGACCGCCCTCGCGGGCCGCCGTCTGCGACGCCCGCCGACGCGGGCCCTGCGCTTCGGCTTCCGGGCGATCCTGCGCGCCCTCGGCATCCGCCTGGAGATCCACGGAGCACCGGAGAGGCATCAGGGAGGCACCCTCCTGGTCGCCAACCACATCTCCTGGCTCGACCTCATCGCCCTGGGCGCCCTCGCCGCGCCCCGCGTCATCGCCAAGGCCGAACTGCTGGACTCACGCGTGATGGCCGTCCTCACGGGCAGCCTGCGCTGCATCCACCTCGACCGGAACCGCCCCCGCGCCCTCCCCCCGGCCGTGGCCGGGACCACGGCCGCGCTGCGCGACGGCGCCACCGTCGCCCTCTTCCCCGAGGCCACCACCTGGTGCGGCGCGACCGGCGGCCCGTACCGCCCTGCCTTCTTCCAGTCCGCGCTCGACGCAGGCGCCGTGGTCCGCCCCGTCGTCCTGCGCTACCGCACCGCCGACCACACCCCGGCCACGGACGTCGCCTACGTCGGCACCCCGCTGCGCACCTCGGTCCACCGGGTGCTGTCCGCCCGCGCCCTCACCGTGGAACTCCACCTGCTCCCGCCCCTGCACCCCCAACCCGGCGACAACCGCCGCACGTTGGCGGCCCGCGCACAGCGGGCGGCGGACACGGTCAGGGGTACTCACTCCTGAAAAACGACTGAGCCCCCGGGTCAGGGACCCGGGGGCTCACGCTGAGCGGGCGACGAGAATCGAACTCGCGCTCTGAGCTTGGGAATCACTGGTTATTTGGGGCCCTGTGGGCCGTTGGCCTGCGGCTGAGGCGCTCGGAGCCGTCGGGCTGACTGGGTTCGGAGCCCGTTGTTGACCGTGGTTTACCGGGGGATCTGGCACGGGTCTGGCACAGGAGGCGCCGTGCAACGCATGGGTGGAACTGCCGCACCCGCGCCGAACTCGACGGCGTCACATGCAACGGCCCCTGTCACTCGGCGATCATCCTCACCAGGAGCGATGTCTCGGGCAGTGGAGACTGGCTCTGCTTGTATGAGTGGATGCTCGCGACGGTCTGAGCGCCGTTTATGATCTTGACGCCGTCGAGGTCGAAACTTCCTGTCGCGCCCTCACCGCTATCGGTCCCGGGGCATTGGGGCTCGATGGAGTCACAGAGCAGTGTGATGCCAGGACTGAGGTGCCAGAATTTCCTGGTCTCCAGCATCTCCGCCGTCTTCTGCTGAATTCGCGGAATGGGCAGCAGGGTCCGCAAAGTCTGATGGATGAGGCGAGTGCGGTAGTTGCCGTACCAGTCGGCGACGTCACCGATCCCGACGACACCGCAGAGCGCGTTGTAGGGGCCCGTCGTCTCGCGCATCCAGTTGTCCATGCGGACGGCCAGGGACACAGGAGGCTCCAGCGTGGGCATACCCGCCTCGCTGTGGAGTATGGGTGCGTGGAGGACCCGATGCCGCAGGGACATGCCCGGCCCTGCCAGGTCCTCCCGTGTCTCCGCGATCTCTGCCAAGACATTCGGGTGGAGATGCCCGTCGCCCATCACAGCGAAGACCATCGTGACGTCGAACCGAGGCTCCTCGAAGAGCGAGCCGACCGCAGGAGCCAGGTCCCGGACCCGGGAATTGAAGCGCGCATAACGGCCCTTCACCAGCTTCTGGAGCGCATCACGCATTCGCAGGACGGCGATCTCCCCGACCCCGGCCGTCCCGTCGTTACTCCACTTGGCCTGGACGAGACACAGCCGCCGGTCCTCCGCGATGATCCCCATGGCGTCAAGCCCACGGTCCTCGTGGCCGTCGACCACTGCGGCCGCCGCAGCGACGTTGCTGACGCCGGTCAGCCGCCGGATCGCCAGTGCAGCGAGGGCCCGGGACAGAAACATCTGCCTGCGGCTGGCCTCGCTGGACGCCGTCACGTCTTCCATGGAGATCAGGTGGGAGAAGTCCCTGTCCAGTGCTGCTCGGACCTCGTCGACAACCACATGTCGTCCGGCATCGCGCGAGTCTGTCACCTGCGACTCCATCTTCAACCAGGGTCACGCAAAGACAACTTGGTCGTATCGTATCCACCTGAAGCTGCGTCGCACCCCGCGTTTTCTAGGCTCGCGAGGCCAGTGAGGTATCAGGGCGACGACCTTCGCGGATCCTCGTTACCTGGGCCAGCCACCAGGGCGTTTCGTGGATGCCCGGCGTGGCACCGAGACAGACCCTGACCTCGGCACCTTGAACGTCCAGGCCGTCACCGACGGCTAGGGGGCCGTCCTGTGGTTTCCCTAGCTGTCTCGATCTTGTCTGAAACCGATCAGCTGCTTCCAGGAGCCCAGCAGTCACCAATCGACGGTGGGGCGCAGTGATGAGCAGCTGAAACATGGGGGTGGTGAGGCATCTCGCGTGACAGCGTGACGGCTGTGACACCACCGTGTGTCAGCCGCTCAGTGGTGCCCGTTGCCCGTTTGAGTGGGGGGAAGCAGGAGATCTCTCTCGGGGTGTTGCTCTCCTGTGACCGTGCCGCTGACGCCGAGGTCGGCGCGGGCCGCGTCGTGGAAGGTGTTGATCGCGCGGAACACGGCGCGGTGGCGGTCGCGCCACTGTTGGAGGGTTCCGCTGGTCTTGCCGGTGGCCTGCCAGTCGACTTCGAGGGTTATCGCGTTGAGGTCGTGGGCGGCTTCTATGACCTCGTCGCCGGCGAGGAGCATGATGCGTTCGAAGGCGCGTCCTCGGAGGCGGCCGGCCTCCGACATCTCTGACTTGATCTCTTCCTCGGTGCGTTCGCTCTCGCGCAGGCCCTCGCGGAGCTCGTAGAGCTCGACGGCCAGGAAGAGGCTCGCGCGGATCCTGTCGACGTAGGTTACGTAGGCGTCGAGCTTCTTGTCGTCCCAGCGGGTCATGAGCTGGTGCTGCTTGCGGCCGCGCTCTGCCAGGGAGTTCGTGAGGTGCGTGGTCAGCGCGCCGAGTATCACGGCGCCCACGGTGACGAGTTGCTCGGTGGCCCCCACCTGGTCTCCCGTGCCCTTACTCCTGAGATGGACCAGAGGATCTTAGGAGTACGGGACGGCAGTTCGACCCTCTTCTTTCGGACGACGTGTTCATGGCCTGCGGCCGGGCCCTGGGCGTCTGTCGATCACGTCTTGACCTGGTCCGTGTCCCGGGCGGAGAGTGCTGGGAGCGTCAGCTCCGGCCGACACCTCGGCGTTGCAGGCGCTGGAAGCGGCGAGAGGTGATCGCATGCGAGCCCGTACCGCGGAGTGCTTGGCGACCGTTGGCCGGTGGTGGTTCCGCTACGGGCCTGGCGAGTTGGGACGCCCGTTGTCGGCCGCGAGGGGGCTGAACGCTCACCTGCGGGACTGTCCGCGTCGGCAGGTTGTCCGTACCTGGTTCGGAGCGCGGTTCGTCGTCGATACGGAGGACTTGATCCAGCGGTATCTCTACCTGTTCGGGGTGTGGGAGCCGCACTTGACGCGGTGGCTTCAGCGGCGGCTGCGGCCCGGGGATACGTTCGTCGATGTCGGGGCGAACGTGGGGTACTTCTCTCTGCTTGCGTCTCAACTCGTCGGCGAACACGGCGCGGTTGTCGCGGTCGAGGCGTCGCCGGCCTTTCACCGGAAGCTTGTGGAGCACGCCCGGATCAACGGGTGCTGCAACATCCGGGCGGCCCGCGTTGCGGTTTCCGACGCCCGGAGAGAGCTGACCTTTGTGCTCGCCAGTCATCGGAACCTGGGGGCCAACAGCATTGTCCCGTACGACGGTTCGGCCGAGTCGACGTTCACGGCGGAGGCCCGGCCGTTGGCGGAGGTGCTTACTCCACCAGAGGTCGTGAATGCCCGGGTGCTCAAGATTGACGTCGAAGGGGCCGAAGGCAGTGTCGTGCGGGGAATGGTCCCGTTGCTCGACCGGCTGCGGGATGACGCGGAGATCACTGTGGAGGTGAGTCCTGAGCGCATGTGGCAACTGGGGGACTGCGCGGATGAGCTCCTCGCCACCATGCGCGAGCACGGGTTCCACGTGTACCGGATCGCGAACGACTACCGCCCGGAGAGCTATCCGGGCGCCCTCCACGGCCCGTACAGGGCCCCGGTCCGGTGGCGCGGCCCAGTCGACGAGGAGTGCGACCTCGTGTTCTCCAGAATGGATGCCGAGACGCTTCCGTGAAAGCGAACGGCCCGGCCCCTTCGAGAGGGACCGGGCCGCCGTTGGAGCTGCTCAGATGGGTTCGTGTTTTCCGCCGGCGCACTGCGGACACGGGACCCTGAGCGTGCCCTTGCACATGTCGCAGCCAATGCAGCCGAAGCAGCCAGGGCACCAGATGCTGTCATGGCCAGCGCAGACACCGCAGTATTCGAGGAGAGGCGGCTCCTTGACTGCTTTCTTCCGGGCGGGTCTGGTCGCTTGCGTCATCTGCAATCACCTCCACGGTCCGTGGCGGGGTTGCACTTGCAGGCTTCCGCGTCGTCCGGGTCGTGGTCCTCGGGTGTGGGCAGCCGTTCGCCCCGAACTTCGGCGACCCAGAGGACTTCTTCGAGTGAAGCGACCACCTGTGCGAGGGAGTAGCGGAGCTGACTGCAGTCCGCGTGTTTGTCGTTGAGGACTTCCTTCGCGCCCGGCAGCAGATAGGCCCCGATGCGCATGTACGCCATCTCGACGTTGTCGGCGAGCCGGGACAGCACGCTCGTGTTGTCGGCCGTGCTCAGGAAGCAGGGCTTGCCGTCGGGCGATTTCCACGGCAGACGCCGAAGGACGGTGCTGGAGCGGTGCTCTTCCGGGACCTGGTCCTCCCTCATTCGGCCACCTCCAGTGCCACGGCAGGCGTGAACGTCGTGAAGACGGCTTCGGTGCGGTCGCCGGGGAGCACGAGGAGGGCGCCCTCCGCGACCCGGCCGGTGGTGTCTATCGAGGTGCGCTCGATCACGAGGACGGGTGTCGTCGTGCGGAGGAGCCGGACGTCGTCGCTGCTCGGGAGGCGGGTGGTGAGGCGTTCTCTCGTGGAGACCACGTGCACGCCGGCGTTCGCGAGCAGGGTGCGGATGTCGTCGCCCCAGGGGGACAGGTTTCCCGTGGGGGTGCCGAGCCTTGCGACCGCGCGGGGTACATACACGTAAGCCAGGCTCTGTGTGATGTCGTTCCGGTGGCTGGTGTAGACGTATTCCGTCAGTGGGGCACCGTCGCGGACCTGTAGAAGCGCGGGGAGGGTGCCGACTGCGGCTACCCGGTGGACGCTCACGTGTACGTGCAACTCGGCTTCTGCGGGGGCCGGGTGAGGCGAGAAGAGCCGCTGGTTGTCGTACCGGATGCGCTCGTCGGGGCGCCGGATGAAGTTCCCTCGGCCGTGGTGCTTCG
>NZ_JBHSPB010000003.1:40885-112048 GCF_042656465.1 Streptomyces gamaensis | reverse complement strand
CCCGGTGGACGCTCACGTGTACGTGCAACTCGGCTTCTGCGGGGGCCGGGTGAGGCGAGAAGAGCCGCTGGTTGTCGTACCGGATGCGCTCGTCGGGGCGCCGGATGAAGTTCCCTCGGCCGTGGTGCTTCTCCACGATGCCTTCGGCTTCCAGCAGCGCGAGGGCAGCCCTCATGGTGGGCATGCTCACCCTGTAGTGCCGGGCCAGATCTGTTTCCGCCGGCAGCCGGTCGCCCACTGCGAACTCGCCGCGTGCGACGCGGACTCGAAGGGGCGTTCGCGACGTGCTGGTACTGGGCCGCCATCAGCCTGCCTCCGCGAGGTGTCGGCACGGGACGTTCGTCAGCGGGCGGCCGAGAGGGGTGTCCCGCAGTCGGCGGCGTTCCGCGTCGGTCAGCACGTACGGCCGGACGAGCTGCACGTCCTCGGCGAACAGCGGCTCTTCGGCCGGTCGGTACGGCCGGGCCCAGGGCGGGCGCGGCGGCGGCATCAACAGAGGGGTGGGACACGGCTGTTCAGTCGACCTGCCTCGGCGGTGGCGCCCAGGGAGCGGCAGGAAGCGCCCCCTTGTCCACGTAACCGCTCGGCGGATATAAGCGAACACGCTGGATCAGCTCCTCACAGCTGACGGCCATGCCCCCGGGCAGCAGCAGCTGCCGCGGGGGTCCTTGTTGACTCCGGCCCACGCGATGCGCCGGCCGTGCCTGGTGCTGCCGAGCCCCCACCAGTCCGCCCCCGACCGAAGCAGCGCTTCTAAGAGCGCGCCCCAGCGGGCGGCGGGAACCTGGTCGGGGACGTCGACCTCGACTTGCGTGTAGTCGTCGTGATCCCTCAGCCGGGGGGCGAAGCCCGCAGCTGACAGCCGTGCGGCGATGCAGTCGACACGCGCTTCGGGCGAGGGCACTCCGCGTTCCTCCGTCGCCGTCGGATCACTGGCGCATGCTAGACAACTAGATCTCTAAACAGTTGTCGGAGCAATGCCGGACAGTCAGGGTAGAGCAAGGTGGTCTAGATTTTCCATATGCGCGAGCAGCCTCCTTCTCTCCGTATCGCCGAAGCGCTCCAGCAGCGCATCTCCGACCAGGAGTGGGCGCCGGGTGACCGGCTTCCCTCCCGCGCTCAGCTGGCGCAGGAGTACGAATGCACCGAGGCCATCGTTCGGCGCGCGCAGGAGCGCCTGATCGCGGAGGGCGTGCTCGAAGGGCGCGCAGGGTCAGGCACGTACGTCGCTGCGCAGCGCGAACGCCTCCGCTTGGTACGGCCGTTGGCGCGGGAGATCGGCGAACAGGAGTCGTTCCGCACCCAGATGGCGGCGCTCGGCAAGCGGGGCACGTGGGACAGCCGGAGCGAGGGGCCGTTGACCGCTCCGACGACTGTCGCGGCGCGACTGGGGATCACCGAAGCCGACTACTGCGTCCGCACCTCGTACGAGTACCTGGCCGACAGTAAGCCGGTCTACCTGGCAACGAGTTGGGAGCCGTACAGCATGACGTCCGGCTCGCTCGTCGTGCTTCCCGAAGGCGGCCCGCACGCGGGGCAAGGTGTGGTCCGTCGAATGGCGGAGGCCGGGGTCAAGGTCACCCGGGCCGTGGAGCGAGCGAATCCCGGGAACGCGAACGCCGAGGAGGCGCACCTCCTCGGCCTACTGCGTGGCGCGTCCGTCACGCGCATTCAGCGGACGTACTACAGCAGTGACGGTCGCGCGGTCGAGACAGCGGACATCGTCGTCCCTGCCGCACTTTGCGAGATCGTTTACGAATCCACAGAGGGGTAGCGCCACTCGTAGTACGCGAGTGCCCGCGCCCGTGCCTCGACGACGGCCATGCGGGTGTCGCGCTCGTCGGTGTCGATGTGCGCGGCCTGGCCGGTCGCCTGGCCGGGCCACTTGCGGTAGAGGAGGCCGACCTCGCGCGTGAAGTAACCGCGGCTGACGGCGTCGAGCGCGAGGAGAAGGCCGGTGTCCTCCGAGGCCGGCAGGGCCATCCAGCCGCCGAGGGCGATCAGCAGATCGCGGCGGACGCACAGAGTCGCCGGGTGGACCTGGGCGCGGAAGCTGTGCGCGCGCCAGTGTTCCAGCACGGCGCCGCGCTCGATCGGGCCCTCGTCGGGGTCCTGGTCGAAGCCGACGTGGGACCCGTCCGGCATCAGGTCGAGGACGCGGGAGGTCGTCCAGCCGATCGCCGGGTCGCGTTCGAGGACGGCCAGGTCGCGGGCGAGCGCGCCGGGAGTGAGCTGGTCGTCGGCGTCGAGGATGCGGACGTACTCGCCGTCTGCGTGCGCGAGGGCCATCGTGCGGGCGACGCCGGGGCCGCCACGCCTCCCCTGACGGAAGGTGATGCGCTCGTCGTCGGGGACGTGCGGGGCGACCTCGTCGGTCTGGCCGTCTTCCTGGATGAGCCAGTGCCAGTCCCAGCCGTCCGGGAGCTCCTGCGCGCAGAGCGACTTGTAGGCGTCGGTGAGGTGGTGAGCGGAGGGTGCGTGCACAGCGGTGACGATGATGATGCGCCGGCGCACGGCACTCACCACCTTTCGAGGGGAGTCGTGAAGGTTATCTGTGTGCGGTCGCCGGGGAGCGTGACGTCGGAGAGCTCGACGACTCGGCCGGTGGTGTCGTACGAGGTCTTGCGGAGCGCGATCACCGCAGTGCCCGGGGGGAGGTCGAGCTCTTCCGCTTCCTCCGGCGTCGGCGGACGGGCGCTGATGCACTCCTCGATGCGGTCGAGTTCGATACCCACGGTGTACAGCTGGTTCTGCGTACCGCCCGGCCACGGCTCCTTGGTCTCGTCCAGGAGATCCGGGTTCTTCGCGACCAGGTCGCGGATGAGGTACGAGGTCACGAGGGCGAAGGGCGCGCGTTCGGCGGCGTAGCGCGTCCGGTACGTCCGCTCGACCAGGGCATCCCCTTCGGCGACGCCGAGGGCTTCGGCAAGTTCCTTGGACGCCTTGATCTCCTGGTAGGAGGCGCGGAAGACGAGGTCGTTGACCTGTAGGCCCGTGTCGTGCTCCGTGGCGCCGGTCGCGGCCCGGTGTTCTTCCGTCTCGCGGACGCGGTCCTTCTCCCACTGGTGCCGGAGGTTCGTGCGCAGGACCGGGGTGCGGGGCTCGCGGACGAAGTTGCCGCGCCCGTGCTGCTTCTCGATCAGGCCCTCGTCACGCAGAAGGCGGAGTGCTTCCCGGATGGTCGGAAGGCTCCGGCCGTACTGCTCGGCGAGTGTGGTCTCCGTGGGCAGGCGCGAGCCGGGAGCCAGTTGACCTGCACGGATGGACTGCCTCAGTTCGTCCGCGATCCGTTCGTAGACCTTGGCCATGGGTGCTCACCGTCCCGTCGTCCGACAGGGCTCAGCATACAACTCCTGAGGAGGACTTGACGAATCTGCGAGACGCACGTCATAGTCTTCGACAACGGATTCATCAGGAGGACTTCAGGACGTTACGTCCTGATGAACTTCTGCTCTGCGCCCCGAGGAACGCCCGAGAGGGCCAGTACGAAGGCAGCGCTCGTGGCTTGAGAACTGCACAGAGTGCCTGGACGAACGAGTGTTTTTGATCTTCGGCGCCGCCATGGGAAGCGGTGGCGCCGGAGGTGATGACCACTCGTCTCCTGATGAGCGGTCTCCCGGAACGTCACCCCGGGGCGGGCCCGCGCCCGCCGCCGTTTCCTGCCTCTACTCGCAGCAAGAGCAAGGGGGACCCACATGAAGCTCGTTGTCGGCGACGTCGTCCGCGACCGCACCGATATGGCACTGGGCACCGTGACCGGCGTCGTCAACCACGGCACGGACCGGCTCGTCGCGGTCCGTCTCCCCGGCGGGGGCCAGCGCTTCATCGAGCCGCGCGGCGTGGCGATCGTGGCCCGGCGCGTGGAACCGATCACCACCGGCCGTAAGGTCGTCGCCGTATTCGCCCTCGTCGTCGGCCTGTTGGCCGCGTACTTCGGCTGGCAGGCCGCTCGCGACATCGGCGCGGACTGGGGCCTTGCCATCCTGGCCGGCCTCGGCGGCTACACGGCCGTGGTCGTCCAGTACCAGTGGTGGCTCCGCGTCTCGGGGCCCCGGCGCTTCCACGTCTGAGCGCCTGCCGGTCAGCGGCGGCGGTCGACGGGTCAAGGAAGCCTGCTGCCGCTGACTCTCCCATCCCATCCAGGACTTGGAGAGGCACGTATGGACTTCGAGGAGCTGTTCGCCGGGCCTCCCGGCGAGAGCGGCCCGGAGCGCGCGGCCCGCCTGGCGGCGGCCCGCGACATCCTGATCGAACTCTGGGAACAGAGCCACACCGACGAAATCGCGTTCCTGAACGCGGTGTACGCGGCTCAGCTCGGCGGCGTTGCGGTACTGAACGGCAAGGTCCGCGCGCTGCAGCCGGACCGGGTGAGGAAGGCCGCGTGATGGCGTCCTTCCTCCCGGCCCTTCCCGCGGGGATCGCACAGCCCGCGTACGTCGTCCCGGTCGTGGTGCTGAGTGCGTGGCTCGTCTGGTACGGGCTGCGCAGGCTCTGCCGCAGTACGACCCTCGGCACGCCGGCGGTCCGCGTCGCGGCGCTGGCGGCGGCCGGTTGCACCGCGTACAGCGCCGACACGTCGTGGCGGTTCGCCGCCGACTACCTGCACATGGACAGCACGGCCGAGCGGTCGGGGATGTTCGCCGCCGCCGAGCTGACGCTGTTCGCTCTCGCGCTCATGGCGCGGCAGAACCTCAACGGACCCAACCGGGCGCCCGGAGCGCCGGGTGTGCTCGTCTGGGTCGTCACCGGGGTGCAGGTCATCCCGGCGTTCGCCGAGTCCGGTCCGGTCGGCGGCACCGTCCGCGCGCTCGTCGGGCCGGTCATGGCGGCCGTGCTCTGGCACCTCGCGATGGGCATCGAGCTGCGGCACAACAAGCCCGACGCCGCGTCGTACGGCCTGGCCGCCGTCGTCGGACGGGAGGTGCGAGAGCGGCTGCTCTCCCGCCTCGGCATCGCGGAACGCGACCGCGACGCCGCGCAGATCACCCGGGACCGGGCGACGGCGCGGGCGGTCGCCCTGGCCGCGCGGCTCGCCGACAAGTCGCAGGAGCAGCGCGGAAGATGGCACGGCCGGTGGGTCGCCCGGCGCCTGTCGGTGGCGGTGGCGCGAGCCTCGGTGGGCACCGACCACGAGCAACGGCGCAAGCTGCTCGATCAGCTCGCGGCGCGACGCCACGCCGAGGCCCTGGCCACGGTCGACCTGCCGTCGCCCTGGGCCGGTCCTGGGCCCGATCCCGTCGCGTCCGCGCTGGCCGCTCAGACGCGGCAGCAGATGCGGCGAGCCACCGAGGCAATCCGCCAACGCGACTGTCCGAAGCTGCTCTTCGCCGACATCGTCACTGGTCACAGGGTGAACAGCGACCGCTGTTCACCTGAACACCCCACCCCGGACGAGCCGCCCGAGGGGGCCGGAAAACTCGGCACCGCCGAGGCCCAGACGGTCATCGAAACGGGCTGGGTTCAGGGCCTCAGTATCCGCGAGACCGCGAGGCGGGCGACGCGAGCGCCCAGCTACGTCCACGGGCAGTTCGTGAAGCTCGAAGAGGAGCGCGGCCCGCGCCCAACTCCCGGACAGAACCAGCTGATCAACGGTCACGGCGAGCCGGAGCCGCAAGCAGTCGGCCCGGCGCGGCCCTGACGCACCGCACGTACTTCCCTCACCAACGCCGGGCCCGGCCGCTCCTTGGCCGGTAGGGCCGGGCCCGGCTTCCCTCCCGTTGCCGGAAGGAAGTGTCAGTGAAGCACGAACCCAACGAAGAGCACGTTCCTGGGGGCGAAAGCCCGCCGCCCGACGGCTCGTTGACCGACCTCACCAAGCACCGGCCGGACGCCGAGCGGGCTTCCGGGCCGGACTCCCCGAAGGCGGCCGCCGACGCCGCCCCCGACGAGGTCATCGTCGTCGACCGGCCCGGCGGGCCGACCAGTCCCGGGCTGCTCGACCGGGCGTTGGGCGCCAAGAGGCGCCCGGTGATCCCGGCGTGGGCACGGTCGCGGCAGGAAGCCGCGGCGGCCGGCAAGGGGCTCGCCGCGTACGCGTGGCACGTCGCCGCGTACCACGCGGTACGTACGCCCTGGTACTGCCTGCGGCTCACCCTGCAAGCTCCTTGCGGAGCCGCCCGGTTCGTCGGCGGCGCCGTGCGGTGGGTGACGGACGCCGAGGGCGAGCCGTTCCGGAGGGCGGCCGCCGACAGGGCCAACACTGACGACTATCTGAAGCTCTCGCGCCAGAGGGACCGCCGGGCACGGTGGCGGACGGTCGTCGCCGTCGTGGCCTCCGTCGTCGGCATCACGACGGCGCTCGTGCTCTACGTCCTGGCGCCGGAGTGGTTGCTGGTGTTGTGCGGCTCCGCCGTGGCGCTGGCGCTCGGCCGGCTGGGTCAGGCGCCCGATGCGCCGGTCGTCCACAGGGCGGTGGAAGTCCCGAAGGCGACCAAGCTGACCAGTGACATTGTGCTGCGGGCGCTCGGCGCGCTGGGTATTCCGGCGATCAATCAGGCGCAGGCCAAGGGTGGGCCCGGCTTCGAGTTCACTGCTCCTATCACCCGGGACGGCCCGGGGTGGCTGGCAGAGGGCAACTTGCCGTACGGCGTCACGGTTACCGACGTCATCGACCGGAGGGACAAGCTCGCCTCCGGCCTTCGGCGGCCACTCGGCACTGTGTGGCCCGAGGCTGTGCCGGACGAGCACACAGGACGTCTGAGGCTGTGGGTGGGAGACCACGACATGGCCAAGGCCAAGAAGCCTGCGTGGCCCTTGCTCAAGACCGGATCGGTCGACTTGTTCAAGCCCGCGCCGTACGGCACGGATCAGCGAGGCAGGTGGGTGCAGGTGACCCTGATGTACATCTCAGGCGTCATCGGCGCGATCCCCCGGATGGGCAAGACCTTCCTCCTGCGCTTGCTCCTGCTCATGGCGTCACTCGACCCACGAGCAGAGTTGCACGTCTTCGATCTCAAAGGCACCGGCGACCTGGGGCCGTTGGAGCGTGTGGCCCACAGCTACCGAGCCGGGGACGACGACGAAGACATCCTGTATGCGCTGCGCCGTCTGCGTGCATTGCGCGACGAACTGCGCCGCCGGGCCAAGGTGATTCGCAACCTTCCCCGGGACATCTGTCCCGAGTCCAAGGTCACGAGCGACCTGGCCAACAGGAAGAGCCTCGGTCTGCACCCGATCGTTGCCGGTGCGGACGAGTGTCAGGTCTGGTTCGAGCATCCCGAGCACGGCAAGGAGCTGGAAGAGATCTGCACGGACCTGGTCAAGCGCGGTCCCGCGCTCGGCATCACGATCCTGCTGGCCACACAGCGCCCGGACGCCAAGTCGCTGCCCACGGGCATCAGCGCGAACGCCTCGAACCGCTGGTGTCTGAAGGTCATGGGTCAGCTGGAGAACGACATGGTGCTGGGCACCTCCGCGTACAAGCGGGGTGTCCGTGCAACGATGTTCGCCTGGGCGGACAAGGGCATCCACTACTTCGTGGGTGAGGGTGCTGACGCCAGGATCGTGGCCGCCACGTACGTCGACGCCCCTACGGCGGACCTGATCGTTCGGCGCACGTACAAGCTCCGCGAAGCCGCGGGCACCCTCTCGGGGCACGCGCTCGGCGAGCAACCCGAGCCCGAAGAGCCGTCCTTCGACGTCCTCCGGGATGTTGCTGCGGTTGTGCCGGCGGCGGAATCCAAGGTGTGGAACGAGACGGTTCTCGCCCGGCTCGCCGAGCTCCGCCCGTCCGTCTACGGCGAGTGGACCACGGACCAACTCACGGCCGCGCTGCGGCCGCACGGCATCCGCACCGTGCAGGTGTGGGGCACCACCGAGGACGGCAAGGGCGCCAACCGGCGCGGCATCCGGCGCGCCGACATCCTCACGGCGGTCGCGGAACGTGACGGAGAAGCCGACGCCGCATAGCCGCAGGGGGTGCTAGGTCTAGCGGCCTCCCCTGCTAGGTCTAGCACCCCCGCTAGCACCCCCATGGGCCTCTGACCTGCTTTCTAGTGTCTAGCGGGCCCTTTCCCCGCACCCCTGATTCCGGCCCTGAGAGGGGTTTCGATGGCCTCCCTGCTGCACGCTATGCCCGCGCTCATAGTCCTCGCTCTCTGTTACGCCGTGCTCTGCGCGGCGAGCCCGTTCGGAGCCTGCCGCGCGTGCAAGGGCTGGGGCGCCAAGGTCCACCAGACGCGCACCGGGCGGCTCAAGCGCGGCCGGATGTGCCGCCGTTGCGGCGGCCACGGCATGCGGCTGCGCGTCGGCCGTCGCCTCTACAACGCCGCGTCCCGCCTGCACCGCGAAGGCACCCGCTGACCCCCTGCCCGAAGGAGCCGTGCCATGGCCTTCTCGATCTCCGCCCTCGTGTTCTTCGGCCTTCTCCTGGCCATGCTCCTGCGCTCGAAGACCGTCGGCTTCGGCGCCGCCACGGTCGCCGCGCTCTTCGGCTACTACCTCAGCCGGACCGGCGCTGCCGCCCCCATCGACCAGGTCATGACCGCGATCAGCAACGCGATCCCCAGCATCGACAAGTAGCCCCCGGAAAGGGAATCCAGCTCATGACGAAGCAGACCACGCCCGTCCCGCAGCGCATCTCCCTCATGGCCTCGGGCGAACTGCGCGACGCCCTGACCGCCATCGAGCACGGCAAGGGCCCGGCGGCCGTCGCCGCCCTCATGGCCATCGACCCCGTGTCCTGGCAGGCGATCGAGCAGCGGCTCACCGCCGTGATCGGCAGCGACCTGCGCAGCCTCCTCCTCGGGATGGCCGGCGACAGCGACGCGGCGGCCACGGCCATCGGCTGACGGCTCTCCGTGCGGCCCCAACCCCCGTGGCGGTGCTGGGGTCATGCGGAGGGCCGGACAGCCCGGCCCGTACTCCATCCATGGAGGACGCCCATGCACAAACCATCCGTTGAGTGGTTCGACAGCCTCACGGAGAGCGTGTCCGCCCTCGCGATGGCCGCCCGCGAAACCCGTGCCGTCAGCCAGGCCGCCAAAACACTGCTGTGGAACGCCGAGCCGATGCGCCTGCGGTACCTCCCCGGCGACGTGGCCATCTCCGGCGGGGACGCCATGGCGCCCCACGAAATCGCGCTGTGGGAGACCTGGCGGCTGTGTCAGGACTTCGAGATCGACGCCGCAGGGCTGTACGAGGACACGGCCCGCGCGTACGCCTACGGCACGGCCGCCGCCGTCCTGGCCGTATCGCAGGGCGAGCGGCCGCCGCTGGTCGAACTCGGCTGGCACGAAGGCGGATACGTCGTCGCCGGGCCGCTGCCGGACCTCGACGACGCCCTGACGGACTGGTCCGGGAGCACGCGCCTGGCCGTCCTGCGCAGCAACGTGATCGCCCGCGAACGGGCCGCCGAACTCGCCCGGAGCGCCGCCGTCTGGGACATCTACGCGGACCGCGAAACCCACAGGACGGCCGACACCCTTGCCAGCGGCCTGGCCGACACCCTGCACGCCTACGGCGCACAGGCCACGGCCGCGCTTCACCATCTCCTCCTCAACAACAACCTTGGTAAGGAGCAGTGATGACCGGGCACAACCTCACAGACCCCGCTGTCGCCTACGACGGCGCCCCGAGCACGATCAGGGAAATCGGCTGGGTGGCCGGCTCGACCAAGCGGCCCACCAGGGAGTTCTGGCTCCGCAAGGCGGCCCTCCTCGACCGCATCGCGCTCAAGGAAGCCACCATGCCCGACGGGGGCTACGTGCTCGACAACGCCGTCAAGTGCGCCGAAGCGGCCGCCCGGCAGCTCGTCGACTTCGACACCGAGCAGGGCCCGGTGAGCCGCAGGGGCGCCGAGCTGGTCACCGGCGACGACTACCGCGACTACGTCCGCCGCGCCTACCTCGCGTGGAGTCACGGCCGGCACAGCTGATTTCGCCCGGGGCAGCGGTCATTCGGGTCAAGGAAGCCCGCTGCCCCGGCCTCCCATCCCATCCAGGAAACAGGAGGTGCTCTCAGCATGCACCAAACCCTCTCCTGCGCGCTGCCCGGGGCCGCACTTACGGCCGTCGAACGGGGCTGGCGCGTCCTCCCGCTGGTGCCGGGCGGCAAGCGCCCCGCCATCCGGTCGTGGGAGTCCCGCGCCACCACCGATCCCGCACGCGTCGCGCGCTGCTGGGCGGCCGGGAACTACAACCTCGGCATCGCGACCGGGCCGTCCCGGCTCGTGGCCGTCGACCTCGACGTCCCCAAGCACGACCAGGACACCCCGCCCGCCGGCACCCCGGCATCCGTGACCGACGGCGCGGACATGCTGGCACTGCTCGCCGAACGCCACGGCGAGCAATTCCCCACCGAGACCTACACCGTTCGCACCCCGAGCGGCGGCACGCACCTGTACTTCACCGCCCCCGCCGGGGTGGAGCTGCGGAACACGGCGGGCGTCCTCGGCTGGAAGATCGACACCCGTGCGCACGGCGGCTACATCGTCGGCGCGGGCAGCGTGATCGGCGGCAAGCCGTACACCGTCACGTACGACGCCCGCCCGGCGCCGCTGCCGGACTGGCTGACCAAGCTCCTCACCCCCGCCCCGCTCCCGCCGCAACAGCCGGTCGCCGTCTCGCTCGGCGCCGAGGACTGGCACGGCGCGTACCTCAAGGCCGCCGTCGCCGCCGAACTGCGGCGCGTAGAGCGCTCCACGAGTGGCGGGCGGAACACGGCGCTGTACCGGTCCGCCGTCGCCCTCGGCCAACTCGTCGCGGGCGGAGAGCTGGACGCCGCGCAGGTGACGGACTGGCTCACCGAAGCCGCCACCGGCGTGGGCCTGGCCGAACCGGAGGCCCGCCGGACCATCGCGTCCGGCCTGCGCGCGGGCGCCCGGCGACCGCGCACCGTCAACGGCCGGGGCCGGAGGGCGGCATGAACGACGTCTCGTACTCCGGCCCGCCCCACCTGTACAGCGTCGTGGAGCCGCGGCCGCTCCAGCCCGCACAGCAGAAGATCCGCACCGCTTGGACGGCGGAGGAGCTGATGGCTGTGGAGTTCCCCGAGCCGCGCTGGGCGGTCCCCGGGATCATCTCCGAAGGCGTGAACCTCCTGGCCGGGCCGCCGAAGGTCGGCAAGTCCTGGCTCTCCCTCGGCCTGGCGGTCTCCGTCGCGGCCGGCGGCCGGGCCATGAGCGCCCTGCCGGTCGAAGGAGGACCCGTGCTGTACCTGGCACTTGAGGACACCCCGCGCCGTCTGCAGACCCGCATGCGCAAGATCCTCGGCAAGGACCGGGCCCCCTCCACGCTCACGCTGGCGACCTCGTGTCCGTCGCTGCCGCAAGGCGGGGGAGAGGCCATCGCGCAGTGGATCGAGCGCAACCCCAGCGCGCGCATGGTCGTGATCGACGTGTTCGCCAAGATGCGCGGCCCGTCCGCCCCCGGCGCCTCCGCCTACGACGCGGACTATGCGGCCGTCGGGCACGCCAAGCGCATCGCGGACCACTACGGGATCGCACTGGTCCTGGTCCACCACGTCCGCAAGGCAGGCTCGGACGACTTCCTCGCCGAGGTCTCCGGCACCAACGGTCTCGCCGGGGCGGCGGACGCCACGCTCGTCCTCAAGCGCTCCCGCGGCCAGGCCGACGGCGTCCTTCACGTCACCGGCCGCGACGTCGACGAGGCCGAGTACGCGCTCCGCTTCTTCCCCGAGGCTGGCGCCTGGCAGCTCCTCGAAGGCCCGGCCGCCGACCACACCATCGGCGACACCCGCGCCACCGTCCTGCGCCACGTCCGCGAACACCCCGGCGCCAAACCCAAGCAGATCGCCGAGGACACCGGCCTCGACCCGGCCCTCGTCCGCCAGACCTGCGCCCGCATGGCCAACGACGCCCAGCTCATCAGGAAAGCCGGGGGATACGTCGACCCGGGTGACGAAGGGGGAGAGGCATGAGCCGTCACAGCCGTCACAGCGTCACAGCTCCGACGACTCGGGAGACCGCGCTGATGCCGGGGCGTCTCCTGTCCATCGCCGAGGTTGCCGAGAGGCTGGGGACGACCGAGCGCTTCCCCCGCCGTCTCGTCGCGGAACGCCGGGTGACGTTCGTCAAGGTCGGCCGCCACGTCCGCATCCCGGAGGCTGCACTGTCGGCCTTCATCGAGGCCAACACCGTTCAGCCCGACCGCCGTTACCGGCGCCGCTACGGGAGGGCTGCCTAATGGCCAACAACAAGGGGAAACGGCGCACCTTCGGCGCTGTCCGGAAGCTGCCGTCCGGCCGCTACCAGGCTCGCTATCCGGGACCTGACGGAGTCATGCGTCCGGCTCCGAGGACTTTCGAGACCTTTCCGGACGCCGACGACTGGTTGGCGGAACAGCAAACCGAAATCCGGCACAACAGGTGGACGGACCCTGACGCGGGGGCGGTCAACTTCGCGGAATACGCAGGGAAGTGGGTGGAAGAACGGGGCGTGGCGCCGACGACGAATGAGTTGTATCAGCGGCTCTTGCGGCTGCATATCCTGCCCGCCTTCGCGGAAATGAACCTGGACGAGATTCACGCACCACTCGTCAGGTCATGGCGGGCGGAGCGCAAGGAGGCCACCGGCGCGACGACCGTGGCCAAGGCGTACCGGCTGCTCAAGGCCATCATGGAGACGGCGGTCGATGACGAGCTGATTCGCCGGAACCCGTGCCGGATCAAGGGGGCAGGCAAGGAATCCGCCCCCGAGCGTCCGGTGGCGTCCGTGGCCCAGGTCGATGCCATCGCGGACGCGATGGGCCCCAGATGGCGCCTCATGGTCTATCTGGCCGCGTACGGGCCCGTACGGCCTGAAGAACAAGCGGCCTTGCGGCGTCCGGACGTGGTTCTGGGGTGGCCCGCCCCGGGCGTGTGGATCCGCCGAGCCGAGCCGGAACTCACCACCGGGCGACGGGTGGCGGGTGACACGAAGTCGGAGGCCGGGAAAAGGTTCATCACGCTGCCTGCGTTCATGGAGAAGGACCTCCGCAGGCATCTCGACTGGTACGCGGAGAAGGCCCCCGACGGGCTTCTGTTCGTGGGGGAGAGGGGCAAGCCGTTCCGGAGGTCCACCTTCGGGCGGAAGTGGCGCAAGGCTCGGGCGAAGGTCGGCCTGCCGGAGAACTTCCGCCCCTACGACCTTCGTCACACGGGCCACACGCTCTCGACGCAGTCGGGGGCCACCCTCAAGGACACGATGGTGCGGGCCGGCCAGTCGTCGGAGAAGGCGGCGCTGATCTACCAGCACTCGAACGACGAGCGTCAGCGGGAGGTGGCCGAGGGCATCGACGCCCGGGTGCGTGCCGAGCGGCAGAAGGCCGAGGGGCGACGCGACAGCCCATCTGGCACGGATCTGGCACGCGCCGAGTAGAGAGGTCCAGACAACACTGAAGGCCCAGGTCATCGACCTGGGCCTTTCGTCAAGAGCGGGCGACGAGAATCGAACTCGCGCTCTGAGCTTGGGAAGCTCATGTTCTACCATTAAACTACGCCCGCGCAGAGGCCCGTTTGTAAGTGCCTCAGCGTTGCACACTGTACCCCATGGAAGGCCCCCGGCGCATCTGTCGCAGGGGGCCTTGCTGTGTGGGCCGGGCGGCGTGGGGGAGGTTGTGGGAGGGGTTGCGGAAGGGGTGGGGATGCGGGCGTGGCGCGCGGGAGTTGGGGCGTACCGTACGGTCGCGGGAGCCGGTCCGGGGGTGCGGGGGACGTCCCGTGCGAGCCGCGTACAAGTCCGTCCCATGCATCCCCTAATGTGGCTTTTGTCTTTCACGTACATGGGGAAAGGGAGCTCGATGGAGCGCACCGTCGTTCGTTGTGCCGAGGGGCACGTGTTCAGCACCGCTTCGTTCCCGATGCAGAACCTCGGACCCGGCCGGATCGGCCCCGGGCGGCTGCTGCGCTGCCCGCGCTGCGCCCGGCTGCGGCAGTCCGTGCCGGTGGCGCTCCGCAAGCGCTGATCATAGAGCGTCGACGAGCACGCGGGCCCGGTCCGAAACGGACCGGGCCCGCGTTGTCCGTCTTCTCCGCGTATCCTCGACCCGTGCTTCTCTCAGACAAGGACATCCGGAAAGAGATCGAATCCGGTCGGGTGCAGATCGACCCGTACGACGAGTCGATGGTGCAGCCGTCCAGCATCGATGTACGGCTCGACCGTTACTTCCGGGTGTTCGAGAACCACCGGTATCCCCACATCGACCCCGCAGTCGAGCAGGCCGACCTCACCCGCGAGGTGGAGCCGGAGGGCGACGAGCCTTTCATCCTGCACCCGGGGGAGTTCGTGCTCGCCTCCACCTACGAGGTGATCACGCTCCCCGACGACATCGCCTCCCGACTGGAGGGCAAGTCCAGCCTCGGCCGGCTCGGCCTGCTGACGCACTCGACGGCCGGCTTCATCGACCCGGGCTTTTCCGGGCACGTGACGCTGGAGCTGTCGAACATGGCCACGCTGCCGATCAAGCTGTGGCCGGGGATGAAGATCGGGCAGCTGTGCATGTTCCGGCTCAGCTCTCCCGTGGAGCACCCCTACGGGTCCGCGAAGCACGGCTCCCGCTACCAGGGGCAGCGCGGGCCGACGCCCTCGCGCTCCTTCCAGAATTTCCATCGCACGCAGGTCTGAGCGACCACGGACAGGGCGAAGAGCAACAAGTGAGTGAGAACCGCGAGAACCTGACCTACCCGGTCTTCGGGCAGGCCATCCGTGAGCTGGCGCAGACCATCGCGGACGACGGCTACGAGCCGGACATCATCCTCTCCATCGCGCGCGGCGGCGTCTTCGTCGCCGGTGGTCTGGCGTACGCGCTGGACTGCAAGAACATCCACCTGGTCAACGTGGAGTTCTACTCGGGCGTCGGGGAGACCCTGGAGATGCCGGTCATGCTGGCCCCGGTGCCCAACGCGATCGACTTCTCCAACAAGAAGGTCCTGATCGCCGACGACGTCGCCGACACCGGCAAGACCCTCAAGCTGGTGCACGACTTCTGCCTCGACCACGTCGCCGAGGTCCGCTCCGCCGTGATCTACGAGAAGTCGCACTCGCTGGTGAAGTGCGAGTACGTGTGGAAGCGCACGGAGGACTGGATCAACTTCCCGTGGTCGGTCGAGCCGCCGGTCGTCCGCCGCGAGGGCCAGGTCCTCGACGCGTGAGCGCACGCGCATGAGCGCACACGCGTGAGACATGGGGAAGGGCCCGGGTCGACATCGACCCGGGCCCTTCCCCCGTGCGCCTGCCAACTCCCCTACAGCGTCCCCAGCTTGATGATCGACAGCAGGGCGATCAGCTGGATCGACGAGGCGCCCAGCGCCTTCGGCCACGGCAGGTCGTGGGACTTGCTCACCATCGACGTGAACAGCCAGCCCGCCGCGAGCCAGGTCGCCCAGCCCAGCAGTTGCACGAAGCCGCTGTCGCCGCCCAGGAACATCGCGAACAGCAGCCGCGGCGCGTCCGTGATCGACATGATGAGCATCGACAGGCCGACGGTGGGCTGCCAGATGCCGTCGCCGCCGAGCTGCCGGGCCAGGGTGTGGGTGACCGCGCCGAGGATCAGCCCGGAGACCACCACGATCACGCCGGTGATCAGCACCCAGGGGATGCTGTTGGAGAGCGTGGCGTTCAGTACGTCCGAGCGGGCCTTGTCGAAGCCGAAGACCGCGAGCAGCCCGTAGACGAACGTGACGATCAGGGCGGGCCCCCACACCGCGTGGTCGCGTGCCTGCCAGAAGGTCGCGTTGGGGCGCAGCACGATGCCCGACAGCAGTTCCTTCCAGTGCGGGCGGGGGCCGACGGGCGGCGCGGGCGGCTGCGCGCCCGCCTGGTAGGTCCCGGAGTCGTGCCAGCCGTCGTCGTACGGATCCCGCGGCGGGTACGGGCCGGGGCCCGGGCCGCCGTGCGTGCCGCCGCCGGTGCCGTACGGGCCGTACGCGTCCGGTGACTCGCCGACGCCGAACTGCTGGGTGTGGCCCGGGGCGTCGCCCTGCGGCCGCGGGGTGTAGGCGCCCCGGGGGGCGTGCGGGTGCGGCTGTCCCTGGCCGGGGTACGGGCCGCCCGGCGCCGGTCCGGCGGGCTCGCCGAAGTACTCCGGCTCACCGTGCGCGGAGGGGCGCTGCCACTGCGGGGCGCCGGGGCCCGCGTACCCGCCCTCGTACGGCCCCGGGCGCTGTGCTTGCTGCGCGGGGCCGGGGTCGTGAGACTCCCGTCCGCGTCCGATCCTGAATCCAGCCACGTCTTCGAACGTACCCGCTCCGCAACGGGCGGAGCCGGGCCGGGGACCGCCCGGTGGCCTTTGCTGCCGAGCTGTGACATCCCCTAGGGGAAAGCCGGGGACCGGGGTCCGTCGCCGGTACGACGACGGCCGGTCCCCCGGCACTTCGGGGGGACCGGCCGTCCTGCGCGCGGCGGCGGTCGCTGCTACTTCGCGGGCTCCGGCTCCGGGGCCTTCGCGCCCTCGCCCTCACCGTTGCCGTCGTTGTCGTTGTCGCTGTCGTGATCGCTGTCGTCGTCGCTGTCGTTCTCCGGCGCGGCCGGGGTCTTGACCGAGTCGAGGAGCAGCTGGGCCACGTCCACGACCTGGATGGACTCCTTGGCCGTTCCCTCGTTCTTCTTGCCGTTGACGGAGTCGGTGAGCATCACGAGGCAGAACGGGCACGCGGTGGAGACGATGTCCGGGTTGAGGGACAGGGCCTCGTCCACGCGCTCGTTGTTGACGCGCTTGCCGATCCGCTCCTCCATCCACATGCGGGCACCGCCCGCGCCGCAGCAGAAGCCGCGCTCCTTGTGGCGGTGCATCTCCTCGTTGCGCAGGCCCGGCACCTTGGCGATGATCTCGCGCGGCGGGGTGTAGACCTTGTTGTGGCGGCCCAGGTAGCAGGGGTCGTGGTAGGTGATCAGACCCTCGACCGGGGTGACGGGGACGAGCTTGCCCTCGTCGACGAGGTGCTGCAGCAGCTGGGTGTGGTGGATGACCTCGTACTCGCCGCCGAGTTGCGGGTACTCGTTGGCGATCGTGTTGAAGCAGTGCGGGCAGGTCGCGACGATCTTCTTCTTGGCCTTCTCGACCTTGACGCCTTCGTCGCCCGTGGCGGAGCCGCTGTCGGACGGGGTCTCGCCGAAGGCCATGTTCAGCATCTCGACGTTCTGCTGGCCGAGCTGCTGGAAGAGGAACTCGTTGCCCAGGCGCCGCGCGGAGTCGCCGGTGCAGTTCTCCTCGCCGCCCATGATCGCGAACTTCACGCCCGCGATGTGCAGCAGCTCGGCGAAGGCCTTGGTGGTCTTCTTCGCGCGGTCCTCCAGGGCGCCCGCGCAGCCGACCCAGTACAGGTAGTCGACCTCGGTGAGGTCCTCGACGTCCTTGCCGACGACCGGCACCTCGAAGTCGACTTCCTTCGTCCACTGGAGGCGCTGCTTCTTCGCCAGCCCCCAGGGGTTGCCCTTCTTCTCCAGGTTCTTGAGCATCGTCCCGGCCTCGGACGGGAAGGCGCTCTCGATCATCACCTGGTAGCGGCGCATGTCGACGATGTGGTCGACGTGCTCGATGTCGACGGGGCACTGCTCGACGCAGGCGCCGCAGGTGGTGCAGGACCACAGGACGTCCGGGTCGATGACGCCGTTCTCCTCCTGGGTGCCGACGAGCGGGCGCTCGGCCTCGGCCAGGGCGGTCGCCGGGACGTCCTTGAGCTGCTCCTCGGTCGCCTTCTCCGCGCCTTCCGCGGTCTTGCCGCCGCCGGCCAGCAGGTAGGGGGCCTTGGCGTGCGCGTGGTCGCGCAGGGCCATGATGAGCAGCTTCGGGGAGAGCGGCTTGCCGGTGTTCCAGGCGGGGCACTGCGACTGGCAGCGGCCGCACTCGGTGCAGGTGGAGAAGTCGAGCAGGCCCTTCCAGGAGAAGTGCTCGATCTGGGAGACGCCGAACTGGTCGTCGTCCTTGGGGTCCTCGAAGTCGATGGGCTTGCCGCCGGAGGTCATCGGCTGGAGCGCGCCGAGGGCCGGGCCGCCGTCGGACTCGCGCTTGAACCAGATGTTGGGGAAGGCCAGGAAGCGGTGCCAGGCCACACCCATGTCGGTCTTGAGCGCGACCGTGATCATCCAGATGAAGGAGGTCGCGATCTTGATGCCGGCGAAGAGGTAGGTGAGGTTCTGGAGCGTGCCCAGGCTCAGCCCCTTGTACGCCAGGACCAGCGGGTACGAGGCGAAGAACCCGGCCTCGTAGCCGTCGGTCCCGTGCTGGAGGCCCTCCAGCGCGCGCAGGTTCATGATGCACAGGCCGACGATGAGGATGACGGCCTCGACGAAGTAGGCCTGGCCGAAACTGGAGCCCGCGAAGCGGGACTTGCGGCCCGCCTTGCCCGGCTTGCTCAGCTGCCGGATGGCGATCAGGGTGATGATGCCGAGCGTCGTCGTCGCGCCGAGGAACTCGGTGTAGAGCTCGTAGGGCAGCCAGTCGCCGATGAACGGCAGCAGCCAGTCGGCCTTGAAGAGCTGGCCGATGGCGTTGACGATCGTCAGCAGCAGACCGAAGAAGCCCACCGCCACGAACCAGTGGGCGACGCCGACGACGCCCCAGCGGTTCATCCGGGTGTGGCCGAGGAACTCCTTGGCCACCGTGACCGTGCGCTGCTTGGGGTCGTCGGTCCGGGAGCCGGCGGGGACGGGCTGGCCGAGCCGCATGAAGCGGTAGAGCTGCAGAAGTGCGCGGCCGAACAGCGCGACGCCGACCGCGATGAGGACCAGCGACACGATGATCGCGGCGAGTTGCATGGCAGGAGCTCCTCGAACCTGCGAGAGCGACAGGGGATCGATCGGGGTGATCGGGTCGATCGGAATTACCAGGCAGTAACTTATCCGGTCTTCGCCGACACTACCCAGGAATCAAGAGCCCATGAACCCGCCTTGCCGGTGATATGCGTCGCGCAGGCCACCCTTTTCGGGGACGGGGTCGCGGTTGGCCGCGGTCACGAAAGTTGAGCGGGACCGACTCATGTCTGTTGACACCCTCGGATCGCTGTTGCACCCTTGAGTCTGTTCCACTCAAGTCAGCTGGAGGAATCGACATGGCACGTGCGGTCGGCATCGACCTGGGTACGACGAACTCCGTCGTCAGTGTTCTCGAAGGCGGTGAGCCCACCGTCATCACCAACGCCGAGGGCGCCAGGACCACGCCGTCCGTCGTCGCCTTCGCGAAGAACGGTGAGGTGCTCGTCGGCGAGGTCGCCAAGCGCCAGGCCGTCACCAACGTCGACCGGACGATCCGCTCGGTCAAGCGCCACATGGGCACCGACTGGAAGATCAACCTCGACGGCAAGGACTTCAACCCCCAGCAGATCAGCGCCTTCATCCTGCAGAAGCTGAAGCGGGACGCCGAGGCCTACCTGGGCGAGAAGGTCACCGACGCGGTCATCACCGTCCCGGCGTACTTCAACGACTCCGAGCGCCAGGCCACCAAGGAGGCCGGCGAGATCGCGGGCCTGAACGTCCTGCGGATCGTCAACGAGCCGACGGCCGCCGCCCTGGCCTACGGTCTCGACAAGGACGACCAGACCATTCTCGTCTTCGACCTCGGTGGCGGCACCTTCGACGTCTCGCTGCTGGAGATCGGCGACGGCGTCGTCGAGGTCAAGGCCACCAACGGTGACAACCACCTCGGTGGTGACGACTGGGACCAGCGCGTCGTCGACTACCTGGTCAAGCAGTTCGCGGGCGGCCACGGCGTCGACCTGTCCAAGGACAAGATGGCGCTGCAGCGTCTGCGCGAGGCCGCCGAGAAGGCGAAGATCGAGCTGTCCTCGTCCACCGAGACCTCGATCAACCTGCCCTACATCACGGCCTCCGCCGAGGGCCCGCTGCACCTGGACGAGAAGCTCACCCGCGCCCAGTTCCAGCAGCTGACCGCGGACCTGCTGGAGCGCTGCAAGACCCCGTTCCACAACGTCATCAAGGACGCGGGCATCAGCCTGTCCGAGATCGACCACGTGGTCCTGGTCGGCGGTTCCACCCGCATGCCCGCCGTCGCCGAGCTCGTCAAGGAGCTGACCGGCGGCAAGGAGGCCAACAAGGGCGTGAACCCGGACGAGGTCGTCGCCATCGGCGCCTCGCTCCAGGCCGGTGTCCTCAAGGGCGAGGTCAAGGACGTCCTGCTGCTCGACGTCACCCCGCTGTCCCTCGGTATCGAGACCAAGGGCGGCATCATGACCAAGCTGATCGAGCGCAACACCACGATCCCGACCAAGCGCTCCGAGATCTTCACGACGGCCGAGGACAACCAGCCGTCCGTGCAGATCCAGGTCTACCAGGGCGAGCGTGAGATCGCGGCCTACAACAAGAAGCTCGGCATGTTCGAGCTGACCGGTCTGCCGCCGGCCCCGCGCGGCGTCCCGCAGATCGAGGTCTCCTTCGACATCGACGCCAACGGCATCATGCACGTGACCGCCAAGGACCTGGGCACGGGCAAGGAGCAGAAGATGACCGTCACCGGCGGCTCCTCGCTGCCGAAGGACGAGGTCGACCGCATGCGCGAGGAGGCCGAGAAGTACGCGGAGGAGGACCACAAGCGCCGCGAGGCCGCCGAGTCCCGCAACCAGGGCGAGCAGCTCGTCTACCAGACGGAGAAGTTCCTCAAGGACAACGAGGACAAGGTGCCGGCCGAGGTGAAGACCGAGGTCGAGACCGCCGTCGCCGAGCTGAAGGAGAAGCTCAAGGGCGAGGACACGGCCGAGATCCGCACCGCGATCGAGAAGGTCGCCACCGTCAGCCAGAAGCTGGGCCAGGCCATGTACGCCGACGCCCAGGCCGCGCAGGGCGCCGCCGGTGCCGGTGCCGGCGCCGCGGGCGGCGCGCAGCAGCAGCCCAAGGCCGAGGACGACGTGGTCGACGCCGAGATCGTCGACGACGAGAAGCCCAAGGGTGGTGCGTCGGCGTGACGGAGGAGACCCCGGGTTTCGACGAGAAGCCTGACGGCCCTTCGGACGCCGCGACCCCTGACGACGCGGCGCAGGCCGCCGAGTCCGCCGAGCAGGCGGGCCCGGCGGCCCCGGCCGGGGAGGAACTCGTCGAGGTCGGCCTCAAGGCCCAGCTGGACCAGGCCCAGTCCGCGCTCAACGAGCGCACGGCGGACCTCCAGCGGCTCCAGGCCGAGTACCAGAACTACCGCCGGCGCGTCGAGCGGGACCGGGCCGCGGTCAAGGAGGTCGCCGTCGCGAACCTCCTGGCCGAGCTCCTGCCCACGCTCGACGACATCGGCCGCGCCCGTGACCACGGCGAGCTCGTGGGCGGCTTCAAGTCGGTGGCCGAGTCCCTGGAGACGGTCGTCGCGAAGATGGGGCTGCAGCAGTTCGGCAAGGAGGGCGAGCCCTTCGACCCGCTGGTGCACGAGGCCCTGATGCACTCCTACGCCCCGGACGTCACCGAGACCACGTGCGTGCAGATTCTGCAGCCGGGGTACCGTCTCGGCGAGCGCACCATCCGCCCCGCGCGGGTCGCGGTCGCCGAGCCGCAGCCGGGCGTGCAGGCCAAGGGCCAGGAGGCGGCGGACGCCCCGGAGGCGGCCGGCGACGAGGAGAGCGGTGGCCCGGAAAAGGGCTGACGCGATGACCGACCGCAGGGACAGGGAGGAGGGACGCCGGCGGTGAGCACCAAGGACTACGTGGAGAAGGACTACTACAAGGTCCTCGGCGTCCCCAAGGACGCCACCGAGGCGGAGATCAAGAAGGCGTACCGGAAGCTCGCCCGCGAGTACCACCCGGACGCCAACAAGGGCGATGCCAAGGCCGAGGAGCGCTTCAAGGAGATCTCCGAGGCGGCCGACGTCCTCGCCGACCCCAAGCGCCGCAAGGAGTACGACGAGGCCCGCGCGCTGTTCGGCAACGGGGGCTTCCGCCCCGGTCCGGGCGGCGGCGGCTCGTTCAACTTCGACCTGGGCGACCTCTTCGGGGGCGCCCAGGGCGGCGGCTTCGGCGGCGGTCTGGGCGATGTCTTCGGCGGCCTGTTCAACCGCGGCACGGGCACCCGTACCCAGCCGCGGCGTGGCCAGGACATCGAGTCCGAGGTGTCGCTGAGCTTCACCGAGGCGGTGGACGGGGCCACGGTCCCGCTGCGGATGTCCTCCTCGGCGGCGTGCAAGGCGTGCTCCGGCACGGGCGACAAAAACGGTACGCCGCGGGTCTGCCCGACCTGCGTGGGCACCGGGCAGGTCTCCCACGGCTCGGGCGGCGGCTTCTCGCTGACCGACCCCTGCCCGGACTGCAAGGGCCGCGGGCTGATCCCGGAGAACCCGTGCGAGACCTGCAAGGGCAGCGGACGGGCCACCTCCTCGCGCACCATGCAGGTCCGTATCCCGCCGGGGGTCACCGACGGGCAGCGGATCCGGCTGCGCGGCAAGGGAGCCCCGGGCGAGCGCGGCGGCCCCAACGGCGACCTGTACGTCGTGGTGCACGTCGGCACGCACCCGGTCTTCGGGCGCAAGGGCGACAATCTCACCGTGACCGTGCCGGTCACCCTCCCCGAGGCCGCCCTCGGCGGCGAGGTGAAGGTGCCCACGCTCGGCGGCCCGCCGGTGACGCTCAAGCTGCCGCCCGGCACGCCCAACGGGCGGACGATGCGCGCCCGCGGCAAGGGCGCGGTGCGCAAGGACGGCACCCGCGGCGATCTGCTGATCACCGTCGAGGTGACCGTCCCGACGACGCTCGACGGCACGGCGCGGGAGGCCCTGGAGGCCTACCGCGCGGCGACGGCGGGTGAGGATCCGCGGGCAGAGCTGTTCCAGGCCGCGAAGGGAGCATGAGATGGACGGCCGACGACGACGCTTCGGCGAAGGACCGAACCCTTACGAGCTGACCGACGAGTCGCCGGTCTATGTCATCTCCGTCGCGGCCCAGCTCTCGGGGCTGCATCCGCAGACGCTGCGTCAGTACGACCGCCTCGGCCTGGTCTCCCCGGACCGTACGGCCGGGCGCGGCCGGCGCTATTCGGCGCGTGACATCCAACTGCTGCGGCAGGTCACGCAGTTGAGCCAGGACGAGGGCGTCAACCTGGCCGGGATCAAGCGCATCATCGAGCTGGAGAACCAGGTGGCCGCGCTCCAGGAGCGCATCGCCGAGCTCCAGGGCGCGGTCGAGGGCGCCGCCACGGCCATGCGCCAGCGCGAGGCCGCCGTGCACGCCTCCTACCGGCGCGACCTGGTGCCCTACCAGGATGTGCAGCAGGCGAGCGCGCTGGTGGTCTGGCGGCCCAGACGCGACCAGGAGCGCTGAGCTCCCGGACGGCGGTGCCCGTCACCCGTGACCGGGTGGCGGGCACCGTGCGTTGCGGGGCGTGCCGGGTTCAGACGTTGCCCAGGGCCCGGGTGACCGTGATCTCTATCAGGACCCGCTCCGGGTTGGGGCGGGGCGTACGGCCGTAGCGCTCCGCGTAGCGGGCCACCGCGTCGGCGACGGCGGGCGCGTCGGTGCGTACGACCGCCGTGCCCTCCAGGGTCGCCCAGCGCGGGCCCTCGAACTGGCAGAGGGCGACGGGCGCCCCGGCCGAGCCGGCTGCCAGCACATTGGTGACCTTGCGGCTGGTCTTGCGGGTGATGACGCGCGCGGTGCGGGTGTCCGGGTCGTACGTGGCGCCCACGGGGACGACGTGCGGGGTGCCGTCGGGGCGCAGGGTGGTGAGGGAGCAGAGGTGCCGCTCGCGCCAGAAGTCGAGGTAGGCGGGGTCGGGGTCGCGCAGGTCCTGGGCCATGCGCGGCAGCGTAGTGCGTGGTCCGGGCGTTCGGCGCGGTGGTCGTCGGGGGAGCGGATCCCCGGCTCAGGCTGGATCATGGGAAATGTCCACTTTGGTTGGTAGCGCCGCCAAGGTTGAGTGGAATAGGCTCAACTTATTGGACGTTGTCCCAGGCAAGGCCGGCCGGGCCGGAGAGCAGAGGAGCGCACAGTCGTGGATGCCGAGCTGACGAACAGGAGTCGGGAGGCGCTGAACAGCGCCGGGGAGCGGGCGGTGTCCGCGGGGCACGCCGACATGACGCCCGCGCATCTGCTGCTGGCGCTGCTGGCCGGGCAGGACAACGAGAACATCATGGATCTGCTGGCCGCGGTCGAGGCCGACGCGGCCGCGCTGCGCTCGGGGGCCGAGCGGCAGCTGGCGGGCATGCCGAGCGTGCAGGGTTCGACGGTCGCCCCGCCGCAGCCCGACCGCGAGACGCTGGCCGTCATCGCGGACGCCTCGCAGCGCGCCCGCGACCTGGGCGACAGCTTCATCTCCACCGAGCACCTGCTGATCGCGCTCGCGGACAAGGGCGGGCGGACCGGTGAACTGCTGCGGCAGCAGGGCGCGTCCGCCAAGCGGCTGCTGACGGCGTTCGAGGCCGCGCGCGGCGGCCGGCGCGTGACGACGCCGGACCCGGAGGGCACGTACAAGGCGCTGGAGAAGTTCGGTACGGACTTCACGGCCGCCGCCCGCGAGGGCCGCCTCGACCCGGTGATCGGGCGGGACACCGAGATCCGGCGCGTGGTGCAGGTCCTCTCGCGGCGCACGAAGAACAACCCGGTGCTCATCGGCGAGCCCGGCGTCGGCAAGACAGCGGTCGTCGAGGGGCTCGCGCAGCGCATAGTCAAGGGCGACGTCCCCGAGTCCCTGAAGAACAAGCGGCTGGTCTCCCTCGACCTGGGCGCGATGGTCGCGGGCGCGAAGTACCGCGGCGAGTTCGAGGAGCGGCTCAAGACCGTCCTCGCGGAGATCAAGTCCAGCGAGGGCCAGATCATCACGTTCATCGACGAGTTGCACACCGTCGTCGGCGCGGGCGCCGGCGGCGACTCGGCGATGGACGCGGGCAATATGCTCAAGCCCATGCTCGCGCGCGGCGAGCTGCGCATGGTCGGCGCGACGACGCTCGACGAGTACCGCGAGCGCATCGAGAAGGACCCCGCCCTGGAGCGCCGCTTCCAGCAGGTCCTGGTCGCCGAGCCCTCCGTGGAGGACTCCATCGCGATCCTGCGCGGGCTGAAGGGCCGTTACGAGGCGCACCACAAGGTGCAGATCGCCGACGCCGCCCTCGTCGCCGCCGCCACCCTCTCCGACCGCTACATCACCTCCCGCTTCCTGCCCGACAAGGCCATCGACCTCGTCGACGAGGCCGCCTCCCGGCTGCGCATGGAGATCGACTCCTCGCCCGTGGAGATCGACGAACTCCAGCGCGCCGTCGACCGGTTGAAGATGGAGGAGCTGGCCCTGTCGAAGGAGGTCGACGAGGCCAGCAAGGCGCGCCTGGAGAAGCTGCGCCGCGACCTGGCCGACAAGGAGGAGGAGCTGCGCGGGCTGACGGCGCGCTGGGAGAAGGAGAAGCAGTCCCTCAACCGCGTGGGCGAGCTCAAGGAGCGCCTGGACGACCTGCGCGGGCAGGCCGAACGCGCCCAGCGCGACGGCGACTTCGACACCGCCTCCAAGCTGCTCTACGGCGAGATCCCCACCCTGGAGCGGGAGCTGGAGGCCGCCGCCGAGGCCGAGGCCGAAGCGGAGGCGGAGGCGAAGGACCTGATGGTCAAGGAGGAGGTCGGCCCGGACGACATCGCCGACGTCGTCGCCTCCTGGACGGGCATCCCCGCCGGCCGGCTGCTGGAGGGCGAGACGCAGAAGTTGCTGCGCATGGAGGACGAGCTCGGCAAGCGGCTCATCGGCCAGGCCGAGGCCGTGCGCGCCGTCTCCGACGCCGTGCGCCGCTCCCGCGCCGGGATCGCCGACCCCGACCGGCCCACCGGCTCCTTCCTCTTCCTCGGCCCCACCGGTGTCGGCAAGACCGAACTGGCCAAGGCGCTCGCGGACTTCCTCTTCGACGACGAGCGGGCCATGGTCCGTATCGACATGAGCGAGTACAGCGAGAAGCACTCGGTGGCCCGGCTCGTCGGCGCCCCGCCCGGCTATGTCGGCTACGAGGAGGGCGGCCAGCTCACCGAGGCCGTGCGCCGCCGCCCGTACTCGGTGGTGCTGCTGGACGAGGTGGAGAAGGCCCACCACGAGGTCTTCGACATCCTGCTCCAGGTCCTCGACGACGGCCGGCTCACCGACGGCCAGGGCCGCACCGTCGACTTCCGCAACGCCATCCTCATCCTCACCTCCAACCTGGGCTCGATGTTCCTGGTCGACCCGCTGCTGAAGGAGGAGCAGAAGCGCGCGAAGGTCCTGGAGACGGTCCGGGCCTCCTTCCGGCCCGAGTTCCTCAACCGGCTCGACGACCTCGTGGTCTTCCACCCGCTGGGCACCGACCAGCTGGAGGCCATCGCCGGCATCCAGATCGACCACCTCCAGCGCCGGCTCGCCGAGCGCCGTCTGACGCTCGATGTCACCCCCGCCGCCCTGCGCTGGCTGGCCACCCTCGGCCACGACACGCCGGACGGCGCCCTGCCCGACCTCAGCTACGGGGCCCGGCCGCTGCGCCGCCTGGTGCAGAGCGCGATCGGCGACCGGCTCGCCCGCGCGATCCTCGCCGGTGAGGTCCGCGACGGCGACACCGTCCGCGTGGACCGGGCGTCCGGCGAGGACGAGGGACTGTCGGTGACGGCGGTCAGGGCGGCGTGAGCGGCGCCCGTGTGCCCGCCCCTGTAGCGCGCGTGCGCTGCAGGGGTTGCGGGGCGGGGGCGGGTGTGGGGGAGGATGGCGGCATCCGTACGAAGGGAAATACACGGTGAGCATCGACCCGTCCGGGATTCCGAATTTCGGGGGACAGCAGCCCGAGCCGAACGAGACGGGACCGGCCGGCCCGGTCATCCCCGACCAGGACCTGGTCAAGCAGCTCCTGGAGCAGATGGAGCTGAAGTACGTCGTGGACGACGAGGGGGACCTCGCCGCACCGTGGGAGCAGTTCCGTACGTACTTCATGTTCCGCGGCGAGGCCGAGCAGCAGGTCTTCTCGGTCCGTACGTTCTACGACCGGCCGCACGCCATCGACGGCAAGGGCCGCCTGCTGGAGGCCATCGACGACTGGAACCGCCGCACCCTGTGGCCGAAGGTCTACACCCACACCCACGACGACGGCACCGTCCGGCTGATCGGTGAGGCGCAGATGCTCATCGGCACGGGCGTCTCGCTGGAGCACTTCGTCTCCAGCACCGTCAGCTGGGTGCGCGCCTCGATCGAGTTCGACAAGTGGCTGCTGGAGGCGCTGGGCCTGGAGGCCGACGCCGAGTCCGGCGAGGACAAGCCGGACGACGAGGCGTAGCCGAAAGGCCAGCGCCTCACATGGGCATGCGGGCGACCGTCAGCAGGTACGTCCCGTAGAAGAACGAGAGCCCGGCCAGCGCGGTGACCGTCACCACGACGGTGCGCGGCCGGGCTCTCGCCATGGCCAGCGCCGCCGGCAGCAGCAGAGGGAAGGCCGGCAGCAGGAAGCGCGGCTTGGACGCGAAGTAGCTGGAGCCGCCGACCGCGATGACGGTGAGCACCACCGCGTAGACGAGGACCGCCGTCGGCGGCCGGTCCAGGGCCAGCAGCACCAGGGCGACGAGCGCGAACAGCAGGATCGCCACCGTCACGTAGTAGGCGAGCGCGTCCCGGGCGATGATCAGGTGGCGCAGGAACTTCAGCGCGTCCCGCCCGAAGTCGAAGCGCGAGCCCCACAGCCGCTGCACCTCGAAGTAGCCCAGCGGCCCGTAGCCGGAGCGGTAGCCGGCCCAGACCACGTAGCCGGTCCAGCCGAGCGGGGCGAGGGCCGCGCCCGTCCACAGCCGCCAGTCGCCCGTCACCTTGGTCCCGCGGCCGCGCCACAGCACGAGCCCGGCCGCGAGGCACACGGCGGCGGCCACGGCGACCGCGTTCGGCCGGGAGAGCCCCGCGAACAGCGAGAGGGCTCCCGCCCACACCCGGCGGCCGGTGATCGCCGCGTACAGCGCCCAGGCCGCGAACGCGGTCATCAGCGGCTCGGTATAGGCCATCGACTGCACGATCGCGTGCGGCAGCAGTCCCCACAGCAGCACCAGCAGGGTGGCCACGCGCCGGCCGTGCAGCCGCTCTCCGACCGCGTAGATGCCCCAAGCGGCGGCCCCGGCGGCGCTCCAGGCCACGAGCAGCCCCGCGGTGACGACCGTCACCGGCAGGACGGTTGCCACCGCGCTCTGCAGACCGGGGAAGAGCGGGAAGAAGGCGAGGTCGTTGAAGACGATGTGGCGCGAGGTGGGCGGGTGCACGATCAGCCCGTAGCCGTGGCGTGCGATCCCCGCGTACCAGATGCCGTCCCAGGAGTGGCCGAGCAGGGTGCGCGGGTGGCGTCCGATCCACCAGGCCCAGCCCGCCATGAGGCCCATGCCGGTCAGCCGGGCCGCGGCGTACAGGCCGAGGGCGGGCGCGGCCCGGCGCAGGGCGGCGCGCACCCGGTCGGCGCGGGCGGTGCGGGGGCTGAGGGCCGCTCTGCGCGGCTCGGGTGGTCGTACGGGCACGGCGGTGTCGGCTGACACGGGGCGGTTACCTCCGGTGCGGGTCGTGGCCGGGTGTTCCCGTCGCCGCGCACCGGCCGGGCGCTGCGCCGGTCGGGCCCGGGTACGGACGAGGTGGCGGGCTCGGCATACCGACGATGCGGCCGAAGCCTCGCGCGCGCGACCCGGAACGCCCGGAAGCGGTGCGCCTTCCACCCGCTCGGGCGCACGGCGGCGTGTCGTTCTTGCGCGCGGGGGTGCCGTTGTGCTGTGCCCGGACGGCAAGATCGCGGAAGATTGCGGGGGAGCCGCGGCCGGACACGGCCGCGGGACGACTGCTCGGAGCAGGAGGCGGGGACGGGATGAACGACGCGACGGACAACGGGGAGAACACCGGCTGCACGGCCTTCACGGGCTTCACACCGGCGGAGCGGGTGCGGGGCCTGGGCACCTCGGTCTTCACGGAGATGACCGAGCTCGCGCGGCGCACGGGCGCGGTCAACCTGGGCCAGGGCGTGCCGGAGCTGCCGAGCCCGCCGGGGCTGCTGGAGGAGGTGGCCGGGGCGGTGCGCGCGGGCAGCAACCAGTACCCGCCGGCGGCGGGCTTCCCGGCGCTGCGCGAGGCGGTCGCCGGGCACCAGCGGCGCCGCTACGGGCTGGAGTACCGGCCGCAGGACGAGGTGCTGGTGACCACGGGCGCGACCGAGGCGCTCGCCTCCGCGCTGCTGGCGCTGTGCGACCCGGGCGACGAGGTCATCGCCTTCGACCCCGTCTACGACGCCTACCCGGCGGGCGCGCGCTTCGCGGGGGCGCGTCTGGTGCCCGTGCCGCTGGCCGAGGACGGCGACGGCTTCGTGCTCGACGCGGACGCGCTGCGGGCTGCGGTGACCCCGCGTACGCGCGTGCTGCTGCTCAACACCCCGCACAACCCGACCGGCAAGGTCTTCACGGAGGCCGAGCTCGCGGTTGTCGCCGGGCTGTGCGTCGAGCACGGGCTGACGGTCGTGACGGACGAGGTCTACGAGCACTTGGTCTACGACGAGGGGGTGCACCGCCCGCTCGCCGCGCTGCCCGGGATGCGCGAGCGGACCCTGGTGATCTCCTCCGCCGGCAAGACCTTCAACGTGACCGGCTGGAAGGTCGGCTGGGTGTGCGGGCCGGCGCCCCTGGTGGCGGCGGTGGCCGCGGCCAAGCAGTTCCTCACCTACGCCTCGGGCACCCCGTACCAGGAGGCGCTCGCGCGGGCGCTGGGCGGCGTGGAGGCGTGGGCGGCGGAGCTGAGGGGCACGCTGCGGCGCAACCGTGATCTGCTGAGCGAGGGGCTCTCACGCGCGGGGCTGCGCCCGCTGCGCGCGGAGGCGGGGTATTTCCTGCAGGCGGACGTCCGCGCGTGGGGTTACACGGACGGCGTGCGATTCTGCCGCGAACTCCCTCTGCGCGCCGGGGTGGTGGCGATTCCGACCAGCGCCTTCCAGCTGTACCCGGACGCGCCCTCGCATTTCGTGCGTTTCTCGTTCTGCAAGCGTGAAGAGTCGGTGCTGGCGGCCGTGGAGAAGCTGCTGAAGGCTGCTTGAGGGACGGATGTGCAACTGGCCCAGGGCGCACCGCATATGCGCCCGGCGGGTTCTCAAGAACCCCCGGGCGCATGGAGGTTGAACGTTTGAGCTGTGCCGCCCCCGGGCGGATGGAAAGCCTTATGAGATGGGTAAAAACCCTGTGAGCGCTGCTCATTCCATGATTCCCTCTCATTCAGAGACACGTGCCCGGACGCAGGCTCCCGCCGGGGCCCCGGCGGCACGGTCCCCGGACCCACGGAACACTCGCCTGTGGGCATGAGCCGGCGCACTCGAAGACCGTGATCTCCTCGCTCCTCGGACAGGGGATCGGCAAGAGACTGGTCCTCCTCGGCGGGCCGGCCCACCCTCCACTGCGTGCTTGCGGAGCCGACCCATGCTCACCACCCTCAAGACCACCTACACCGATACCCGTGCCGCCGATCTGGCCTGGTGTCTGGGGAAGGCCCCCCTCCCCGCGCTGGCCGTGCTCGATCTCAGGCTCGCCGACTCCCTCGTGCAGCTGCGTCTGCTGGGCGCCTCCCACCAGGTGCTGCTGGAGGAGGAGGGCGGGGTCTGCTCGGAGACCGTCGCCTGTCTGCCGGGCAGCCAGACCCCCCTGCCGCTGGGGGTGGCCAAACGGGTCGGGGCGTGGGAGTACGAGTTCGCGGCGCGGATAGAGACGCTCTCGCACGGCTCCTTCGCGGGGCGGGCACAGGAGCTGCTGGCGCTGGTCGCGGAGCATCCGCACGGGCTGGCGGGCGTCTTCCCGGGCAGTCCGCACGCCTTCACGGCGCTGCTCGCGCAGCGCTGCGACGGGCGGGTCGGCTGGCGCACGTGGCACGCGTATCCGCAGGAGGGGCGCCTGGTGGCGACCCGTACGCGGGTGGGCGCGCGGCAGCCGGCGTCGCTGTAGCGGGGCGCGGATCGTGGCGGGTCGCGTGCCGTCCGGGGGTCGCCCGCGAGGTGTCGCGCGCCCCTGCGGTGCGCGGGGCGTCGCGTCGCACCGCCCCAACACGCCCTGCGGCGCGCATAGTTCTACCGTCTGCCCCGGCCCCCCGGGGTTCGCACGCAGTTCGCAGGCAATAAACCCGTGTGGGTGACAAAAGGTTGTCGGACCGTGACGTAGCGTTCCCATCATGATCTACCGCCCGGTACCGGCGCGGCTGCCCGTACCGGCCGGGCTCGGCCGCTTCGTGGTGCTGACCACCGTCTTCGTCTGCGCCGCCTGCGGGCTGGTGTACGAGCTCGAACTCGTCGCGCTGGCCTCGTACTTGATCGGCGACTCCGTCACCCAGGCATCCGTGGTGCTCTCCGTGATGGTGTTCGCGATGGGCATGGGCTCGCTGCTCGCCAAACGGCTGCGTACGCGCGCCGCGCTCGGCTTCGCCGTCGTCGAGGCGCTGCTCGCGGCGGTCGGCGGGCTCTCGGCGATGGCGCTGTACGCGTGCTTCGCCTGGCTCGGGCAGGCGCGCCCGGCCCTGGTGGGCTTCTCGCTGGCCATCGGCGTGCTCATCGGCGCCGAGGTGCCGCTGCTGATGACCCTCATCCAGCGCATCCGCCGCCAGGACGCGGGCGGTGCCGTCGCCGACCTCTTCGCCGCCGACTACGTCGGGGCGCTGGTCGGCGGGCTCGCCTTCCCGTTCCTCCTGCTGCCGGTCCTGGGGCAGTTGACGGGCGCGCTGGTGACCGGAGCGGTCAACGCGGTCGCCGGCGGGGCCCTCGTGCTGTGGCTGTTCCGGGGCGATCTGACGCGCCGCGCCCGCTGGCTGCTGCTGGCCGCCAACGGGCTGCTCCTGGCCGTGCTCGCCGTGTGCTCGGCCCTCACCGGCCCCTTCGAACAGGCGGCGCGCCACGCGGTGTACGGGGCGGAGGTGCGTGTCGCGGTGCAGTCCGACGTCCAGGAGGTCGTGCTCGCCGGCGGCGGCAGCAGCGGCCGGCCGCTCGCCCTCTTCCTCGACGGGCGGCTGCGGGTGAGCGGCGAGGACGAGGCCCGCTACCACGAGGCGCTCGTGCACCCCGCGATGGCCGGCCCGCGCCGGCGGGTCCTGGTGCTCGGCGGCGGGGACGGCCTCGCGGTCCGCGAAGTGCTGCGCTACGCGGACGTCGCCTCGGTCACCGTCGTCGAACTCGACGACGCCGTCCTGCGCCTGGCCCGTACGGACCCCGGTCTCCTCGCCCTCAACCACGACGCCTTCCGCGACCCGCGGGTGCGGGTGGCCGGCGCCGACGCCTTCGAGTGGCTGCGGGCCCGGCGGCCCGGCGAGGCCCCGTACGACGTGGTCGTCTGTGATCTGCCGGACCCCGCCGGCACGGCCGGCGCCAAGCTGTACACGCAGGAGTTCTACGGGCTCGTCGCCCGCCGGCTGGCCCCCGGCGGCCGGCTCGCGCTGCACGCGGGCGGGGACGGGGCCCGCCCGCGCGTGCTGTGGACCGTGGACGCCACGGTGCGCTCCGTGGGCCTGGTGAGCCGGCCGTACCGGGTCCCGGCCGGAGCCGCGGACCGCTGCGCGCGGGGCGACGGCTGGGGGTTCGTGCTCGCGGCCCGTACGCCCGTACCGCTGCGACTGCCCGACGACCGGCCGCCGTTGCGCGCCCTGACCCCGTGGGGGCTGCGCGAGGCGCGGGCCGGGGCCGAGCGCGGCAGGATCACGGGCGTGCTGCCGTCCACGCTGATGCACCCGCGCTACGGGCAGTGAGAGCCGCGGATGGCGAGGGCCGCGGGCGGTGAGGGCTACGGCGCCGGGGCGGGCGGTTCCGCCCCCGCGCGCAGGGCGGCACGGAAGGCGCCGGGCGAGCAACCGGCCCGGTGCTGGAAGAACTTGGAGAAGTTCGCCGCGTCGTCGAAGCCGAGCCGCCGCGCGATCCGCGCCGCGGGCATCCCGCTGTGCGCGAGCAGCCGCTTGGCCTCCAGCATCACCCGCCGGTCGATGAACTCCTTCGCGCCCACCCCGGCGGCCGCGACCGTCGCCCGGGAGAGGGTGCGTGGCGCGTAGCCCAACTCCCGTGCGTAGTCGGCGACCTTGTGGCGCGTGGCGAAGCGCGCCTCCACGGCGGCCCGGAACGTGACGAACGCGTCCCCGGGCGCGGGCATCCCGCTGCCCACCGGCGCCGTCAGGTGCGCCAGCCGCAGCACCAGCGCCGACAGCAGGTGCCGCAGGATGGCGGTGTGCACGTCGGCGGGCAGCCCGCCGCCCGTCGCGAAATCGGCCTCCAGATGGGTCACCGCGCAGAACACCGCCTGCCGGTCCACGTCCACCGGCTGCCACAGCACCGGCCGGAACGGATCGTCCGCGACCGCCGCGACGGCCGTACCCGGCGGCAGGAAACCCGGCTGGACGAGGATCACGACCCCCTCGATCTCCTCGACCGCGCCGAACTGCTGCACCTGCCCGGGCCGCACCCACAGCACCGAGCCCTCCTCCAGCCGGTAGCCGGTGAAGTCCACGGTGTGCCCGGCCGAGCCCGAGCGCACGGCGACGATCTGGTGGAAGTCCAGCCGCTGCGGCCGCTGGAGCAAACCCTCCGGCGCGCGGCGGCGCAGCTCCGCGAGCGACATGACCTCGACGCCGGCGGGCGTGCCGGGCGGGGCCCGGTAGGCGAGCTCGACGATGGGGGCTTCTTCTGGGTGTCGCTTTTTCACCATGAGGAGACCCGAGCGTACCTGGTTGTGCAGGGGAGCGGCGCTTACGTTGGTCACAACGCACCACACGAGCGGTGCGGACCCCCCACAGGAGACAGCAAGGGAAGGACAGGAAAGGACCATGGCACGGCACAAGCTCACCTACGCGTTCGACGCCTACTGCGGCTGGTGCTACGGCTTCGGCCCGACCGTGCGCGAGTTCGCGACAGCGAACGCCCACCGGATCGAGCTGACCGTGCTCAGCGGCGGCCTGTTCACCGGGAACCGCGCGAAGCCGGTGTCCGCGTACCCCTACATCCCCGCCTCCGACGTGCGCATCGGCGAACTGACCGGCGCGGTCTTCGGCGAGGGCTACACCCGGGCCGTCGCCGAGGGCACCGCCGTCCTCGACTCGGCCGCCGCCGCGACGGCCCTGGCCGCGCTGCGGAAGCAGGCCCCCGGCAGGACACTGGAGTTCGCGGCCGCCCTGCAGCGGGCCTGGTACCGCGACGGACGCGGCCTCGCCGACCCGGCCACCCTGCGCGCGGTCGCCGAGGACCTCGACGGCGTGGACGCCGACGCCGCGGTCGCCGCCTTCACGGACCCCGCGACGCGCCGCGAGGCCGAGCGGGACTTCCGCCAGGTGCGCAGCCTCGGGGTCGACACCTTCCCCACACTGCTGCTGCACACGCCGGGCGGCGTGCAGCGGCTGGGCGGGCCCATGACCAAGGCGCACGCCCTGACCCGCGCGCTCGACCAGTACGAGCAGCGCTGACCCCCACCCCCTGCTTTCTGCATCGTCCGCCTCCCCCCCCATGACTGAGGAGAACCCCCATGGCGAAGATCGCCCTCTTCGGAGCCACCGGCACCATCGGCAGCCGCGTCCTGCGCGAGGCCCTCGACCGCGGCCACCAGGTCACGGCCGTCGTCCGCGACCCCAAGAAGCTCACAGAGACCCACCCGAACCTGACCGTCGTCACCGGTGACGTCCTCGACCCCGCGTCGGTCGCGGCCGTCGCCAAGGGCCAGGACGTCGTCGTCAGCGCCGTCGGCGGCGGCGACGGCCCCGGCCACATCGCCACCATCAAGCCCGCCGCCGAGTCCCTGGTCGCCGGGGTGCGCACGCTCGGCGGCGACGCCCCGCGCGTCATCGCGGTCGGCGGCGCCGGTTCGCTGCGCAAGGCCGACGGCACCCAGGTGTGGGACGCCGAGGGCCTCCCGGAGTTCCTGCTCCAGATCATGCACGCGCACGGCGACGCCCTGGACTTCTACCGCACCGTCTCCGACGTGCGCTGGACCAACCTCAGCCCCGCCGCCCTGATCGAGCCGGGCGAGCGCACCGGCGCGTACCGCACCGCGCTGGACGACCTCGTCGTCGACGCGGACGGCAACAGCCGGATCACCGCCGAGGACTACGCGGTCGCCCTCGTCGACGAGATCGAGAAGCCGCAGCACGTCGGCGAGCGCTTCACCATCGGCTACTGACCGCCACCGCGGGCACCGCGCGCGGCCGCCCCGCCCGGACGCCGGGCGGGGCGGCGCGCCCGTGGACCGAGGCCGTGTACTGCGGCTGTGTACTGCCGCTGTGGACTGCGAAAACTTCCTCCCGGAGCGGTACTGGCGAAGGGCCCGGTGGGTAGGCTCACTTGCCATGGAGCATGAGGTGTTCGTTCCGTTTCCCGTCGACGCCGTGCGCCGGGTCCTCGCCGACCCCGCCCGCGTGGCCCGCTGCGTGCCCGGACTGCAGCAGGACGCCGGGAAGGACGCGGCCGGCGACAGCACGACGGTGGCCGGCCGGCTGCGGCTGCGCATAGGCGGTTCCACCATCACCTACCGGGGCTCGCTGCGGCTGACCGAGCGCGAGGGCGCGTACGAGCTGTCCGGCGAGGGTGCCGAGGTGCGCGGTACGGGCACCGTGACGCTCGCGCTGCGGGCGCGGCTCGCCGGGGCGCCGGGCGGTTCCCGGCTGGACTGCACGGCGAGCGTCGGCAGCGCGGGCCGGCTGGCCGAGTTCGACGAGAAGACCACGGAGGCCACGGGCCGCCGTCTGCTGGAGCGTTTCACCGCCGCGCTGGTGGAGGAGTTGCGCGAGGACGCCGAGGAGGACGCCGGCGGCGGGCCCCGGCTGGAGGGCGGCAGCGTCTTCGCCACCGGTGCCGCCGCGGCCGCGTCCCCGCGCGACGGTGCCGCCGGCACGGCCCCGGACGACGCTCTCGACGGCGACGCTGTCGACGACGCCCTGGACGACGAAACCCTGGACGACGAACTCGACGAACTCGACGGGCTCGACGAGGAGTTGGCCGACGAGCTGCGAGGCGGCGCCGACGGCGAGCCCCCGGCCGAGGCCGCGCACGCCCGCCGCACGATGATCGGCCGCAGCGCGGAGGAGGTCGACCACGCCCCGCCGCGCGGCCGCTACGCGCCCGTCCCCGCCCCCGAGTCGGGTTCCGCCACCGCGACGGCCCTGCGCTGGGCCGCACCCGCCGCCGCCGTGGCCCTGGCCTCCGCCGTCGTCGTAGGCCGGGTCCTGCGCCGCCGCCGCTGACCTTCCCGCCGCGGTCCCGCTGCCGCGAAGGGGGCGGGGGCCGCGCGCCCGTGCTCCTGCTTCGGGGCCGCTCGCGTGCGTACGGGCCGTACCGTCCGCTGCCGCGACGGGTGCGGGCCCGCTGCGGGCCGCGTGTCCGGGCCAGGTGCCGCCGACGGGGCCGCCGTACGTTCCGCTCGTGCTTCCGTGACCGCCCCGCCCGCTCCCGCGCGCGGTCACCCCGGCGTGGCCCTGGCCGCCCCGCTACTGTCGCACCGTGAGCAACGACGTGAGCAAGCACGACGAGACGAGCCCCGCCGGTGTGACCCTGAAGGCGGGCGACGCCGAGGTGACGGTCGATCCGGGCCTCGGCTGCCGGCTGACGAGTCTGCGCATCGGCGGCAGCGAACTCCTGCGGCAGGGCGCGAAGTACGGGGCGTTCCCCATGGTGCCGTGGTGCGGCCGGATCGCGCTCGGACAGTTCCGCAACGGCGGCGAGCTGCACCAGATGCCCGTCAACCACCCCCCGCACGCGATCCACGGGACCGGCCGGGACACCGTCTGGACAACCGTGCGCGCCGACGACAGCTCCGCCGCGTTCACCTACGACCTCGGGGACCCCTGGCCGTACCCGGGCCGCGTCACCCAGCTGGTAGAACTCGCCCCCGACTCCCTCACGCTGACCCTCGGGGTCGAGGCGGCCGAGGACTCCTTCCCGGCCCAGGCCGGCTGGCACCCCTGGTTCCTGCGCAGCCTCGATCCCGGAGAGTCCGGGGCGTCCGGAGAGTCCGGGGAAGCGGTGCGGCTGTCCTTCGACGCCGCCTGGCAGGAGGAGCGCGGCGAGGACCATCTGCCCACCGGCCGCCGTATCCAGCCGCTGCCCGGCCCCTGGGACGACTGCTTCGGCATGCCCGAGGGCGTCGACGTCACCCTGACCTGGCCCGGCCGGCTGGAGCTGAAGGTGGCCAGCCGTGCCGAGTGGGTCGTGATCTACGACGAGCAGGCCGAGGCCGTCTGCGTCGAGCCGCAGTCCGGCCCGCCGAACGGGCTCAACACCCTGCCGCGTCTGGTCACCCCCATCGATCCGCTGGAGATCTCCACGACGTGGACCTGGCGCTCCCTGGCCCGGGCCGGCAGGACGAGCGCTTAGGCTCAGGGGCATGAGCGAAGCGCGTGACGCCCTGCTGCAGCAGATCAAGGACAAGGCCGTGGTCCACGGCAAGGTGACCCTCTCCTCCGGCAAGGAGGCCGACTACTACATCGACCTGCGCCGGATCACCCTGGACGCCGAGGCGGCGCCCCTGGTCGGCCAGGTGATGCTGGACGCCACCGCGGACCTGGACTACGACGCGGTGGGCGGTCTCACCCTCGGCGCGGACCCGGTCGCCACCTCGATGCTGCACGCCGCCCACGCGCGCGGCCGCGGGCTCGACGCCTTCGTCGTCCGCAAGGCGCAGAAGACCCACGGTATGCAGCGCCGTATCGAGGGCCCGGACATCAAGGGCCGCCGTGTGCTGGTGGTGGAGGACACCTCCACCACCGGCGGTTCCCCGCTGACCGCCGTCGAGGCGGCCCGTGAGGCGGGTGCCGAGGTCGTCGCGGTCGCCACGATCGTCGACCGGGGGGCGGCCCAGGCCATCGAGGAGGCCGGGCTGCGCTATGTGACGGGCTACTCGCTGGGCGATCTGGACCTCGCCTGACCTGCGGTTTTTATTCGAGTCGGCGCGGCGGGTGCGGGGTTTCACGTGAAACTCCGCACCCGCTTCGCGTTCTCGCAGGATGCACCATGTGGAGCAATTCGGGGAGTCTGGGAAGATGGGGGCGACGATGAACGTCGCCCCCTAGGTCAGGGCCCCCGCAACGACGCCCACCCGCACATCACAAGGAGCGGACAGATGCCCATCGCAACCCCCGAGGTCTACAACGAGATGCTCGACCGGGCGAAGGCAGGCAAGTTCGCCTACCCGGCCATCAACGTGACCTCGACGCAGACTCTGCACGCCGCGCTGCGCGGTTTCGCCGAGGCGGAGAGCGACGGCATCATCCAGATCTCCACCGGTGGCGCGGAGTTCCTGGGCGGTCAGTACAGCAAGGACATGGTCTCCGGCGCGGTCGCCCTCGCCGAGTTCGCGCACGTGGTCGCCAAGAAGTACCCGGTGAACATCGCGCTGCACACCGACCACTGCCCGAAGGACAAGCTCGACGGCTACGTCCGCCCGCTGCTGGAGCTCTCCGCCGAGCGCGTCGCCAAGGGCCAGAACCCGCTCTTCCAGTCCCACATGTGGGACGGCTCCGCCGAGACCCTGGCCGACAACCTGGCCATCGGCCAGGAGCTGCTGGCCAAGGCCGCCGCCGCCAGGATCATCCTGGAGGTGGAGATCACCCCGACCGGCGGTGAGGAGGACGGCGTCAGCCACGAGATCAACGACGAGCTGTACACCACCGTCGACGACGCGCTGCGCACCGCCGAGGCCCTGGGCCTGGGCGAGAAGGGCCGCTACCTGCTGGCCGCCTCCTTCGGCAATGTGCACGGCGTCTACAAGCCGGGCAACGTCGTGCTCCGTCCCGAGCTGCTGAAGGACCTCCAGGAGGGCGTCGCCGCCAAGTACGGCAAGGCCAACCCCTTCGACTTCGTCTTCCACGGCGGCTCCGGCTCCACCGAGCAGGAGATCCGCACCGCGCTGGAGAACGGCGTCGTCAAGATGAACCTCGACACCGACACCCAGTACGCCTTCACCCGCCCCGTCGCGGCTCACATGTTCCAGAACTACGACGGTGTGCTGAAGGTCGACGGCGAGGTCGGCAACAAGAAGACCTACGACCCGCGCACCTGGGGCAAGCTGGCCGAGGCAGGCATGGCCGAGCGCGTCACCAAGGCCTGCGCCGACCTGCGCTCCACCGGCACCCGGCTGAAGTAAGCAGGGCTGGAGCAAACAAGGTTGAAGTGAGCCGGACTGAGGCAAGCAGGGCTGAGGCAGGCCCACGCTTGAAGCAGTAGGCAGGGCTGTCGCCCGCGGCAGGGCCCGTACGCCGAGCGCGTACGGGCCCTGCCGCGCGTCCGCCCGCCGTTCGCGTGGCCGGACCCGGGCGGCCGGGGGATGATCCGGACATGAGCCACGCGTCGCCGGAGCCCGCTCCCGCCGTGCGCCTGGGCACGCTCACCGGGCGCGCCGTGCTGTCGACGGCGGTCCTCGGCTCGGGCATGACCCTGCTGGACAGCACGGTCGTCAATGTCGCGCTGCCCCGCATCGGCGCCGACCTCAACGCCGATCTGGCCGTGCTGCAGTGGACCGTCAACGCCTACATGCTCACCTTCGCCGGGCTGATGCTGCTCGGCGGGGCGCTGGGGGACCGCTTCGGGCGGCGGCGGGTGTTCGTCGTGGGCACGGTGTGGTTCGCCGTCGCCTCGCTGCTGTGCGGGCTGGCGCCGGACGCGGGGGCGCTGATCGCGGCCCGCGCGCTGCAGGGCATCGGCGGGGCGCTGCTCACGCCGGGCTCGCTGGCCCTGATCCAGGCGGTCTTCCGGCAGGAGGACCGGGCGGCGGCGGTCGGCGCCTGGTCGGGGCTGGGCGGGGTGGCGGCGGCGGTCGGGCCGTTCGTGGGCGGCTGGCTGGTGGACGGGGCGGGCTGGCGCTGGGTGTTCCTGATCAATCTGCCGGTGGCGGCGGTGTCCGTGCTGGTCGCGCTGCGGTTCGTGCCCGAGACGCGCGATCCGGCGGCGCACGGCCGCTTCGACGTGCTCGGTGCCGCGCTCGGCGCGCTCGCGCTGGGCTGTGTGACCTACGCGCTGATCACCGCCCCCGAGCACGGCACCCTGCCGCGAGTGGTCGTCTCCGGGGCGCTGGGCGTGCTGCTGGCGGTGGCCTTCCTGCTCGTCGAGCACCGCCGGAGCGCGCCGATGCTGCCGCTGGAGATCTTCTCGGTGCGGATGTTCTCCGCCGTCAACGCGGTCACGGTCTTCGTCTACTGGGCGTTCGGCGGTTTCTTCTTCCTGTCGGTGCTGCAGTTCCAGATCGTCGTCGGCTGGTCCGCGCTGGCCGCCGGTACCGCGCTGCTGCCCACGACCGTGCTGATGCTGCTGCTGTCGGCCCGCGCCGGGCGGCTCGGGGAGGCCGTCGGGCCGAGGCTGCCGCTGACGGCGGGGCCGCTGGTGTGCGCGGTGGGGATGCTGATGACGCTGCGGGCCGGTCCGGGCGCGGTGTACTGGCGGGACGTGCTGCCGGGACTGGCCGTGCTGGGCCTGGGCATGGTGCTGGTGGTCGCCCCGCTCACCGCGACGGTCCTGGCCTCGGTCGACGTGGCGCGCGCGGGTCTGGCCAGCGGGGTGAGCTACGCGGTGGCGCGCGCGGCGGGGCTCGTCGCGGTGGCCGCGCTGCCGCTGCTGGCGGGTCTGGGCCCGCAGGGCTACCGCGATCCGGCCGCCTTCGACGGGATGTTCCGCCGGGCCATGCCGATGTGCGCGGGCGCCCTGGTGGTGGCGGCCCTGGTGAGCTGGCTGACGATCCGGGCGCCCGGCCGCCGCCGACGCGTGTGCAAGCCGGAGGTCACGTACTCGTGCGGGGTGGCCGCGCCGCCCCTGGACCCCGGCGATCCGGGGTCGCGGGGCGGCTGACGGCAACGGACCCGCCCGCCCCGGTCCGGTCCGCGGGGCGAGCAGGCAGACTGGAGCTCATGGCCATTCACGAGAACCTGCTCGGGGGACCGCCCCCGACCCGTCTGCCCGATGATCCCGAGCCGCGCGAGCTGCTCGCGTCCGGCGCGGCGCCCGCGGAGGTCGCCGCGAAGTACCCGGCGTCCTCGCTCGCGTGGGCCCAGCTCGCCGACGAGGCGTTCGAGGCCGGCCGCGTCGTGGAGTCGTACGCCTACGCCCGCACCGGCTACCACCGCGGGCTCGACGCCCTGCGCCGCAACGGCTGGAAGGGCCACGGCCCGGTGCCCTTCGAGCACGAGCCGAACCGTGGCTTCCTGCGCGCGCTGCACGCCCTCGCGCGCGCCGCGCAGTCGATCGGCGAGCAGGAGGAGTACGAGCGCTGCTCGGCGTTCCTGCGCGACAGCTCCCCGACGGCGGCCGAGACCCTGCGCTGAGCCGCCCGCCGGAGTCGTGAACTCCCGGCTGCCGTAAGGGAGTAGCCGCCCGCCGCACGATGCGTCAGGTGCCCCGGACGTTCCGGGGACCTGGCGCATCGGCATATTCGCGCATCCGTGCGTGCCGGACCCTTGCCCCGGCGGCGCCCCGCCACGGATGATCGCGGCGTGCCCCGTTGACCCCGTTCGAGACGGCGTGGGAGGCAGACGTGATGGCCGCCGCACCGACCGGTACCCCCGGCCAGGAACCCGAACTCACCTTCACCGGCACGACCCCGTACGAGGACTACGTACGGGCCTCCGTACTCAGCGGACTCCAGGAGCCGCTCTCCGACGACCCCGGCGAGATGGTCTTCCTCGTCACCACGCAGGTGATGGAGCTGTGGTTCACCGTGCTCGTGCACGAGTGGCGCACCGCCTGCGAGGCGCTGCGCAAGGACGACCTGCCGGTCGCGATGGCCGCGCTGGGGCGTTCCGTGCGCGAGCTGGAGTCGCTCAACGCGTCGTGGAAGCCGCTCGCGCACCTGACGCCGGCGCAGTTCAACTCCTACCGTTCGGCGCTGGGCGAGGCGTCCGGGTTCCAGTCCGCGATGCACCGCCGGATGGAGTTCCTGCTGGGCGACAAGTCCGCCGCCATGCTCGTCCCGCACCGGGGCGCCCCGCAGGTGCACGCCGAACTGGAGCAGGCGCTGCGCGAACCCGGCCTGTACGACGAGGTGTTGCGGTATCTCGCCCGGCAGGGCCACGCGATACCCGAGGCGGTGCTGCACCGCGACGTCAGCGGGCTCTACACCCCCGACCCCGGCGTCGAGGCCGTCTGGCAGCGCGTCTACGCGGGCGACCAGGGCAGCGACGCGTGCCGGCTGGGCGAGGTCCTCACGGAGATCGCCGAACTCGTGTGGCGCTGGCGCAACGACCACCTCGTGGCCACCCGCCGGGCCATGGGCGCCAAACGCGGCACGGGCGGCTCCTCGGGCGTGGCGTGGCTGGAGAAACGCGCCGCGAAGAGCGTCTTCCCCGAGCTGTGGACGGCCCGCAGCCATGTGTGAGGACCGGGTGGGCACGGGTCGCGGGACCGCGCGATGAGGGTCGTGAGGGAGCAGGCCGGCAGGGCGGCCGCCCTCGACGCGGCCGACGAACTGCGCGCCAAACGCGCCGAGTTCGTCCTGGACACCCCGGACGAACCGGACGGGACGGTCTACCTGGACGGCAACTCGCTCGGCGCCCTGCCCCGTACGGTCGCCCCCCGCCTGGCCGCCGTCGTCGAGCGCGAGTGGGGGCTGCTGCGCATCCGGGGCTGGCGGGAGGCCGGCTGGTGGGGCGCGCCGGAGCGGGTCGGCGACCGGATCGGGCGGCTCGTGGGCGCCGGGCCGGGCCGGATCGTGGTCGGCGACTCGACAAGTGTCAATGTGTTCAAGGCGGTTGTGGCGGCGGCGAGGCTCGCGGGGGAGGGGCGTGACGAGATCCTCGTCGACGCCGGAACGTTCCCGACGGACGGTTACATCACCGCGTCCGCCGCGCGGATGACGGGCCGCCTGCTGCGGTCCGTACCCGCGCCGGAGCTCGCGGGCGCGGTCGGGGACCGTACGGCCGTGGTGCTCGTCAACCACGTCGACTACCGCACCGGCCGGCTGCACGACCTGCCCGCCGTGACCGCCGCCGCGCACGCGGCCGGGGCGCGCGTGGTGTGGGACGTGTGCCACAGCGCGGGCGCGCTGCCCGTCGGACTCGACGCGCACGACGCCGACTTCGCGGTCGGCTGCACCTACAAGTACCTCAACGGCGGCCCCGGGGCCCCCGCCTTCCTCTACCTGCGCCCCGGGCTCCAGCCGCGCTTCGACTCCCCGCTGCCCGGCTGGAACTCGCACGCGGACCCCTTCGGCATGGCCCCCGTCCACGTCCCCGCCGACGGCGCGGCACGCGGCCGGGTGGGCACGCCGGAGATCCTCTCGCTGCTCGCGCTGGAGGCGGCACTGGAAGTGTGGGACGGGGTCGACCTCGCGGCCGTCCGCGCCAAGAGCCTCGCCCTGACCGACTTCTTCCTGCACTGCGTCGAGGAGTACGTACCCCGGGGCCGCGTCACGTGCCTGACCCCCGTCCCGCACGGCGAGCGCGGCAGCCAGGTATCACTGCGCTGCGAGGCCGCCGCCGCGGTGATGAAGGAACTGGCGGCCCGAGACATCGTGGGCGACTTCCGCCCCCCGGACGTACTGCGCTTCGGCTTCGCCCCGCTGTACACGAGCTTCACGGACGCGGAGAGAGCGGCGCGGGCGTTGGCGGGGGTGCTGGGGCGGTGAGGGGGCAAGAGGGGGGTGGGGCTGCTGTGGGGTTTGGTGGGGGCGTGCTGGGGTCGGGTTTTGCGGCTGGGGCAGGTGGGGGTGCTGAGTCGGTGGAGGATGCGAGGGGGCGGGGATCCGCCTGGGGTTTGGTGGGGGGCGTGCCGGGGTCGGGTTTTCCGGCTGGCCCGGGTGGGGGTGCTGAGTCGGTGGAGGATGCGAGGGGGCGGGGATCCGCCTTGGGGTTTGCTGGCGGCGTGCCGGGGTCGGGTTTTGCGGCTGGGGCAGGTGGGGGTGCTGGGCCCGTGGGTGGACGCGATGGGGGCGGGGGCCCGCCTCGGGGGTCGGTGGTGGCGTACCGGAGGCTGACCCTCCGGCCGGGACGGGCGGTGGCGTGCGGGACGCTGGCCTCGCTGCCCCGGGTGAGGGCCGTCCGGTGACGGCCGGCCAGGGCCCTGCCGTCCCGGTCGGCGGGGCGGAGCCGGGGCCGCCGGTCGGCGGTTCCGGTGCCGTCGCCGAGGAGGCCGCGCTGTTCGGGCTCGGACACGTGCCGGCGGACGCCACCGTCGCGTACGGCCCCCACCCGGACCAGGTCGTCGACTTCTACCTGCCGCGCCGGCCCTCCGGGCTGCGGGTGACCCTGCTGCACGGCGGCTTCTGGCGCGCGGCGTACGACCGCCGCCACCTCGCCCCGCTGGCGGCGGCCCTGGCCGCGCGCGGGGCCGAGACGGCCCTGGTGGAGTACCGGCGGGGGCCGGGCGCCTGGGAGGCCGCGGCGGAGGACGTCCTGCGGGCGACGCGCTGCGCGGCCCCGTACGGGCCCGGCGGCGCCCGACGGCACGTCCTTGTCGGCCACTCCGCGGGCGGGCAGCTCGCGTTATGGGTCGGCACGGTGTGCGCCGGCGGGCCCGTGCCCCCGTACGGGCCGCTCCGCGCGGACGCGGCCGGGAGCGCGGGCCCGCACGCCGGGCCCGGGGACACCGGCGCGTGCGCGCCGCCACCCGTGAGCCGTGTCGTCGCCGTGGCCCCCGTCGCCGATCTGCTACGGGCGCGGGACCTGCGGACCGGCGGCGGAGCCGTCGAGGACTTCTTCGGCCCCGGCACGGGGGAGCGCACGGGGGAGCGCCCCGGGGAAGCCCCCCGCCCCGCGGACCGTCTCCGCGAAGCCGACCCCGTCCGGCTGCCGCCCCCGCCCGTCCCCGTCGTGCTGCTGCACGGGACCGCGGACCCGGACGTGCCCCCGGAACTCTCGCTCCGGTACGTTTCCGCACAGCGCGCCGCGGGCGGCGACGTGACGCTCCACACCCTGGACGGAGTCGGCCACTACGCCCCCGTCACCCCGGGAACTCCGGCTTGCGAACGGCTCCTTACGGGCCTGTAGTCCTTGAGACGGATGCCCACAGATCCCCTTCCTTGGGGACGACGTTACCGAGCGGTTTGCCTACGGTTGACGCGTGACCCAGAGCCATGACCACCCGTCGCTGCGCAGCGAGGCCCGCATCGTGATGGGCGTCGTGCGCAGGATCCGCGAGGACCTGTTCACCGACGCCTTCGCCCTCCGGCCGCTGCCGCCCCTGCCCGCCGACCACCGGCTGGTCCGGGCGCTGCCGCGCCGGGCCGCCCGCTATACGCGCTGGCTGCCGCACGCCGTGCTGGTGGCATTCGCCTGCCTGGTCATGTTCGGCACGGCCGCCGAGGGCCACGTGTGGAATCTGGGCATGGCCCTGCTCTCGGGAGCGGCGATCCTGATGACGCTGTTCCGCCCGGTCGGCGCCTGGTGGCTGACGCTCGGCATGATGCTGGTCAGTTCCGTGGGGGTGGGCCATTCCCCGACCTGGCCCTGGCATCCCGCCGGATTCGTCGCCCAGTTCACGGTGATATTCGTCGTCGCGCTGCGCACCCGGCCGCGCATCGCCGCCGAAATGTGGCTGCTGACGATCGCGACGGCTGTCGCCCTGGGCTTCGGCGTGAGCATCCTGCGGCCCTACAGCTACGGCTACGGCTCCGAAATCCTCCAGATGATGTTCTTCACCGGGGTCGTGATCTTCGGGGTGCTGGCGGCGCGCGGTCTGCGCGAGTCCAAGCAGCAGGTGGCCGCGCAGGCGGCCGTCACCGAGGTCGAGCGCTCCCGGCGCACCGTGCTGGAGGAGCGCACGACGATCGCCCGCGAGCTGCACGACGTGGTCGCGCACCACATGTCGGTCGTCGCGATCCAGGCGGAGGCCGCGCCGTACCGGGTGCAGGATCCGCCGCCGGAGCTGACCGCCGCCTTCCAGACCATCCGGGAGAACGCGGTCACCGCGCTGACCGAGCTGCGCCGGGTCCTCGGCGTGGTCCGCTCGGAGAACCCGGAGGCCTTCGCCGACCCGGAGGCCCCGCAGCCGACGCTCGACGCGCTCGGCGCGCTGCTGGACAATGTGCGCGCCGCCGGGCTGTCCGTCGAGCAGGTCACGACGGGCGCGGTCCGCCCGCTGCCGCAGGGCGTGGAGCTGTCGGCGTACCGCATCGTGCAGGAGGCGCTGAGCAATGTGCTGCGGCACGCCCCGGGCGCCACTGCCAGGGTGGAGATCGCCTATGTCCCCGTCGGTCTCGGCCTGCGCATCGTCAACGGCCCGGCGGACCGTCTCGCCAAGCCCTCGCCCGGCGCGGGCCACGGCGTGCTCGGCATGCGGGAGCGGGTGGGCATGCTGGGCGGCGAGATGACGGCGCAGGGCACGGAGGAGGGCGGCTACGAGGTGTCCGCGTTCCTGCCCGTGACCCCCGAGGAGGCGGCCGCGTGACCATCAAGGTGCTGATCGTCGACGACCAGATGATGGTCCGCGAGGGTTTCTCCGTCCTGCTGGGCGCCCAGCCCGACATCGAGGTGATCGGGGAGGCGGTGGACGGCCGGCAGGCCGTCGAGAAGGTCGCGGAGCTGCGCCCGGACGTCGTGCTCATGGACATCCGGATGCCCGTGCTCAACGGCCTGGAGGCGACCAAGGAGATCATCGCGGCCGACGGCGACGCCAAGGTCCTGGTGCTGACGACCTTCGACCTCGACGAGTACGTGTACCAGGCGCTGCGGGCCGGAGCCAGCGGCTTCCTCCTCAAGGACGCCTCCGCGCGGCAGCTCGCCGACGGGGTGCGGGTCGTGGCCGACGGCGAGGCGCTGCTCGCGCCGACCGTCACCAAGCGGCTCATCCAGGAGTTCTCCCGCCTGGGCACCCCGAAGGTCCCCAACCTGGAGCGGGTGAAGGACCTCACGGAGCGGGAGACGGAAGTCCTGGTCCTCATCGCGCAGGGCCGCTCCAACACGGAGATCGCGGAGCATCTCGTCGTCGCCGAGTCCACGATCAAGACGCACGTCAGCCGCATCCTGGTGAAGCTGGGCCTGCGGGACCGCACGCAGGCGGCGGTCTTCGCCTACGAGACGGGGCTGGTCACCCCGGGCGGCTGAGGGCTCGCCTCCGGGGCGGGGTGCGGGCCGGGCGCCCCGCTGTCGGCCGGTGGCCCGCGAGGCGCTGTCGACCCGGCGTCGGCGGTGCGCCCGGTCGGCAGAGTGGCGGGCCGGGGCAGGCGCGCCGTGGCACTGCGGGCGGTCGAGGGCGGGGCCGTGCCCGCTCGGCGCCCCGGGGCAGCGGGCAGCAGCCGCGCGGCCCGGAGCCGGTCCGGCACCGTCTCCCCTTCCGGGTGCCCGGTGCGCTTCGGGCAGTGCCCTGGAGGGGCGCGGGTCGGCTGCATGGTGCGGCTCCGCCGCGCGGGCGCGGCCATCCCCCGGAGGGGCCCAGACGCGCCCGCAGCCGACGTACCGGACGTCCAGCGCTTTCAGCGGGGCACTCAGTAGCGCGGCACCACCAGCCGCCACGCCCCCTCCCGCACGGTCCAGGTGCGCCTGCGTACCGGGCCCGCGAGGAGGCCGTCGGCGCGGTAGCGGAAGTCCGGGCCGGTGACCATGACCGTCCGGGCGCGGGCCCGCAGCGGCTCCGGTGCCCCGTCGTGCGCGGCGCGCGGCCGCACCGCGACCTCCGCCAGGCCGTCCGTCAGACACACCGTGACCCGGTCGACCGACCGGTCCAGATCCGTGAGCAGCACGCTGTCGGCCTCCACCCGCAGCCGGGTGCAGGCCGGCAACTGCTGCCGGGCGGCCGGCCCGGCGAGCAGGGTGGCCAGGGCCGTACGGGCCGTACGCGCGGCGGGCGACCACCACGGCTGGTGCGCGCCGTCACGCAACTCCTCCGCCTCCCCGGGCGCGAGCTCCCCGGGCACGGGCTCCTCGGGCGCGAGCAGCCCGGCACCGCCCCGTGGCGCGTCCTCGCCCGCCGCCGGGCCGGGCACGCCCGGCAGGCCCGTGCCGTCCGGCTCCCGGGGGACGGCACCGCCCGGGATCGACACGCCGCCCAGCACCACCGCCCCGCTGTCGTCGACGAGCGCGTCCTGCGCCCGCTCGGCGCCGTCGAGAACGGCCCGCGCGGCCCGTACCGCGTCCAGCGGCAGGCCCAGCGCACCGGCCAGCACCAGCGACTCGGGGGTGCCGACCGGGACGATCGCCAGCGGCACCCCGGCCAGCTCATGGCGCCGGCCGAGCACCCGTACGGCCTGCAGCAGCATCCGGTCGTCGCCGACGAGCACCGGCCGCCGCCGGCCGCGCCGGGCCAGGGCGCGCTCCACCTCCTCCGGCCCGTCCGGGAATGTGAGCTTCGCCGGGGCGCCCGCGCACAGCACGTCCCTGGCGATCCGTACGGACTCGCCGTCCACGCGCCGGGCGGACCGGCCGACGACCACGAGCAGCGGCTGTCCGGTGGAGTCTGGAGCCGGCACTTCGGTCCTTCCTCAGGTGCTGTCCTGCCCCGGGGGGACCGGGCTCCGGCGCGGCGGCGCCGCGGGCCGGACCCCCGGCCGCGACCCGGGGCGCTGGTGTTCCTGTTCGTCGCCCGAGAGAAATATTCGGTAATCTCTCGGTGCAAGAGCCCCTGTCGTTGTTGCGCCGGGGGCTTCGTCTATCCGGGGCACCGGTTCGACGGCCAGGCGGAACGCACGGACCCCGTCCCATGGGTCCGGCACCACCTGCGCACGTTGGACATGCCCCGCCCGGAAGGGGTGTACGCCTGTGCCCGCACTTGTGCTGCTCGGTGCTCAGTGGGGTGACGAGGGCAAGGGAAAGGCCACCGACCTGCTCGGTGGGTCCGTCGACTATGTAGTGCGCTACCAAGGTGGCAACAACGCCGGCCACACGGTCGTCGTGGGCGACCAGAAGTACGCGCTGCACCTTCTCCCTTCCGGGATCCTCTCGCCGGGGTGCACCCCGGTCATCGGCAACGGTGTCGTCGTCGACCCGGCGGTCCTGCTCTCCGAGCTGAGCGGACTGAACGAGCGCGGCGTCGACACCTCCAAGCTCCTCGTCAGCGGTAACGCGCACCTGATCACGCCGTACCACACGACGCTGGACAAGGTCGGCGAGCGCTTCCTCGGCAAGCGCAAGATCGGCACCACGGGCCGGGGCATCGGCCCGACCTACGCCGACAAGATCAACCGGGTGGGCATCCGGGTTCAGGACCTCTACGACGAGTCGATCCTGACCCAGAAGGTCGAAGCCGCCCTCGACTTCAAGAACCAGATCCTGGCGAAGCTGTACAACCGCCGGGCCATCGTCCCCGCGCAGATCGTCGAGGAACTGCTGGGCTACGCCGAGCAGATCAAGCCGTTCGTGGCCGACACGACGCTGATCCTCAACAACGCCATCGACGAGGGCAAGGTCGTCCTCTTCGAGGGCGGCCAGGGCACGCTGCTCGACGTCGACCACGGCACGTACCCTTTCGTGACCTCCTCCAACCCGACGTCCGGCGGCGCCTGCACCGGCGCGGGCGTGGGCCCCACGAAGATCAACCGCGTGATCGGCATCCTCAAGGCGTACACCACGCGCGTGGGCGCCGGCCCGTTCCCGACCGAGCTGTTCGACGAGGACGGCGAGAAGCTGCGCACCATCGGCGGCGAGCGCGGTGTCACCACCGGCCGTGACCGCCGCTGCGGCTGGTTCGACGCGGTCATCGCCCGCTACGCCACGCGCGTCAACGGCCTGACCGACTTCTTCCTCACCAAGCTCGACGTGCTCACCGGCTGGGAGCAGATTCCCGTCTGCGTCGCCTACGAGATCGACGGCAAGCGGGTGGAGGAACTCCCCTACAGCCAGACCGACTTCCACCACGCGAAGCCGGTCTACGAGATGCTGCCGGGCTGGTCCGAGGACATCTCCAAGGCCAAGACCTTCGCCGACCTGCCGAAGAACGCGCAGGCCTATGTGAAGGCGCTGGAGGAGATGTCGGGCGCCCCGATCTCCGCGATCGGCGTGGGCCCGGGCCGGGACGAGACGATCGAGATCAACTCGTTCCTGTGACCTGAGACGTGGTGGCCGGTGGCCGGCGGGCAGTGTGCTCGCCGGCCACTGCCGTACCGCCAGGGCGGGTGGGCGCCGGTCAGTGTGGCTACGCTGTGCGCCGTGAAGGAGACGGGATGCTGCTGAGATTCCGGGTGGCCAACGTACGGTCCCTGCGTGACGAGCAGGAACTCTCGTTCGTCGTGCCCGAGGGTGACGAGGGCAGGGGATCGCGCGGTCTGACGCTGTCCGACGGCAAGGAGCTGTCCCTCTACCCGGTGCTGGGGATCTTCGGTGCCAACGCGTCGGGCAAGTCCAACGTCATCACCGCGCTGAAGCGGATGCGTGACGCCGTCCTCAACTCGTATGCGGCGTGGACCTCGTACGACGGTATTCCGCGCGACGAGTTCGCGCTCGACCCCCGGGCGGCGGAGGAGAACACCTTCTACGAGGCGGACATCGTCCTGGCGGACGGGGTTCGCTGGACGTACGGCTTCGAACTCGGTGCGCGGCGCGTGGAGTCGGAGTGGCTCTTCGCCTATCCGAAGGGGCGTCGCCAGGTCTGGTTCGACCGGGACGCGTCGCGTGAGCAGGTCTACGAGTTCCCCGGCGGACGTCTGCAGGACCGGGCCCTGCTGGCCCGTATCACCCGCCCCGACTCCCTGCTGCTCACCCGTGCCGCCGACGACGCGCATCCCCAACTCACTCCCGTCTACGACTGGTTCAGAAGCAACCTCTGGGACATCACCCCCGAGGCGGAGCGGCCGCAGCGCGAGGCGTACACCGCGCAACGGCTGCTGGAGAGCGCGACGACGCGGCGCCGTATCGAGGAGCTGCTGCGCGTCGCCGATCTGGGGATCGCCGGGGCGGAGGTGGTGCGCGAGCCGGGCAGAGCGCCCGTGGTGCGCCTGCGGCACTCGGGCGGCGGTGCGGAGGCCGTGCCGCTGGACTGGCAGGCGGAGTCCTTCGGTACGCGCTCGTGGTTCGCGCTGATCGGCCCGCTGCTGCTCGCCCTCGACACCGGCGCGGTCCTTCTCGTCGACGAGCTGGACGCCAGCCTGCACTCGCGGTTCGCGGCCGAGGTCGTCCGGCTCTTCCAGACGCCGTGGGCCAATCCCAAGGGGGCGCAGCTGGTGTTCACCGCGCACGACCCCTCGCTGTTCCGCAACCCCAGCGGCCGACGGCTGCTGCAGCCGGGGCAGCTGTGGCTCACGGAGAAGGACGAGCGGGGTGCCACCGAGCTGTTCCCGATCTCCGACTGGGAGCCGACGGAGGAGGCGGACCTGATGACGTCCTACCTGGAGGGCAGCTACGGGGGCGTTCCCAGGGTTTCGGAGGGGCAGGTCGTGCGGCGGCTGCTGGCGGTGGACACGGCCGCGGAGGCGGGGACGGAGACGGAAGAGGGCTGATGGCGAGGGACAAGGGGAGGGACAAGCAGGGCCGGCAGAAGGGCCCGAAGAGGGACCGCAGGCGGCTTCCGCGCAAGGTGCACATCTTCACCGAGGGCGAAGTGACCGAGGTCGAGTACATCGAGCACATTCTCAGGCACGGGGAGCCGGAGCGTGCGGACCGGCGGGTCGAGCACCGCATCGAGAACGACACCTCCGAGAGCAAGTACCGCAAGCCGCTGCGCATGGTCAAAGAGGCCGTCGATCTCCTGCGCGAGGTCGAGCGCAGAGCCGCCGCCGACGGCCTGGACAAGGAGAAGGACTGGAACTGGCCGCAGGTGTGGGTCCTCTTCGACCGGGACGACCACCCCGGCATCCTCGAAGCCCGGACCATGGCCCAGCGGGCCGGGGTGGGGATCGCCTATTCCCACCCGTGCTTCGAGCTGTGGCGGCTTCTGCACTACCAGAACTACACGAGTACGTTCGGCGGTGCGTGCGGGAGCGCGAATGACCGTCTGCGGCAGTTGCCCGAGTTCGTGAAGACGTACGGGAAGGGCGTGAAGAGGGTCTCTGAACCCCTCTCGAAGCAGGTCAAGCCCGATCAGGTCTTGGGTAATGGCCGGTACGCGGCTGCCAAGGCGCACGCGAAGAAGATCAACTCTGAGCATGGTCACGGGTCGCATCCGAACGGATGGGACCCGTACACCGACGTGTGGGAGTTCGTGGAGAAAGGTCTGCTGCTGCGCGGCTACTAAGCTGCGCAGGTGCCCGCCGTGGGTCGGCGGTGCCCGCCGCCGGACGTGGCCGGCCTTCCCGCCGGGTCCGGGGTCTCAGCCCCGGACCGGCAACGCAGGACCTCAGGAATCAAGGAAGCAAGGAGCCGTTCGTGGCCAAGCTCACACTCGCCCAGTTGGAGCGCCACCTCTTCGCGGCGGCCGACATTCTGCGCGGCACGATGGATGCCGCCGAGTACCGCGACTTCATCCTGGTCCTGCTCTTCCTCAAGCGCGTCAACGACGAGTTCGAGGCTGCTCGGGAAGCGATCATCAAGGAAGCGCTCGCGGAAGGAAGATCGCGGGAGGAGGCCAAGGAGGAGGCCGATTTTCCGGCGAACTACACGATCCGCAGGGTCATGTACGTCCCGAAGGAGTCCCGCTGGGGCCGACTGGCCGGGGCCGTCGACGATGTCGCCACCAAGTATCTGGAGCCCGCCCTCGATGCCCTGGCGGGCCAGCGCGGCAATAGCCAGCTGCAAGGACTGTTCTCCCACGTCAACTTCAACCGTATCGGCGGGGGCGGCGGCAGCGGGGCCTCCGCCGCCAAGCTCGCCGACAAGCGGCTCGCGGCGCTCATCGAGCACTTCGGCAGTCTGCGGCTGCGCGGGGAGGACTTCGAGTTCCCCGATGTGATCGGCGCCGCCTACGAGTACCTCCTCAAGGACTTCGCGGACACGGCCGGCAGCAAGGGCGGCGAGTTCTACACCCCTCGCGAAGTCGTGCGGATGATGGTCGAGCTCGCGCGGCCGAAGGCCGGGGACCGGGTCTACGACCCGTGTGTCGGCTCGGGCGGCATGCTCATCCACGCCAAGGAGTACGTCGAGGAGCACGGCGGGGACTCCGCCGACCTGAACCTGGCCGGGCAGGATGCCAACAGCGGTTCCTGGGTCATGGCCACCATGAACATGCTCTTCCACGGGGCCCGGCACTTCAGCCTCAAGACGGGTGACACGCTCACCAGTCCACAGCATGTGGACAAGTCCTATGACATCGTGCTGAGCAATCCGCCGTTCTCCATGGACTACAAGGAGTCCGAGGTCGCGCTCATCGAGGAGCGCATGCCGTACGGCCGGACCTCCGAGCGCGGCAAGGCCGACCTGATGTTCCTCCAGCACATGCTGTACATGGTGCGTGGGAGCGGCGGTTCCGTCTTCACGGTCATGCCGCACGGTGTGCTGTTCCGGGGCGGCGCGGAGGAGAAGATCCGGGCGAAGCTCGTCGAGGACAATCTGCTGGAGGCCGTCATCGGTCTCGCGCCCAACCTCTTCTACGGGACGGGTATTCCGGCGTGTGTGCTGGTGCTGCGTTCGCCGGGCCGGAAGGTGCAGGCTCGGCAGGACCACGTGTTGTTCATCAACGCTGATCGGGAATTCCACGCGGAGCGGGCACAGAACGTGCTGCTGCCGGAGCACGTGGAGAAGATCGTCTCCACTTTCCATGCCGTGGGGAAGGAGGAAGTGGAGCGCTTCTCCCGGTTGGTGAGCAAGAAAGACATCGCGAAGAACGGCTACAACCTCAACATCCGCCGGTACGTGGACAATACGCCGCCGCCGGAGCCGCAGGACGTACGGGCGCATCTGGTGGGCGGTGTGCCGAAGGCGGAGATCGAGGCGAAGAAGGAGCTGCTCGACGCGTACGGGGTACGGATCGCGGACCTGTTCGCCGAACGGGACGGTGATCCGGCGTACGTCGACTTCCTGCCGGAGGGCGAGCGCCCCGACGCGGAAAGGCTGACGCTGCTGGCCGAAGCGCGTGAGCGGGTGCTCTGGGCCGCCTTCGAGAAGTGGTGGAAGGCGGAGACCGAGCAGATCGCGAAGCTCGCGCCGTACGACGGCGACGATCGTACGGAGTCCGAGCAGCGCGGCCAGCTCGCGCGGCTGCGGGCCGACTTGATCACCTCGTTCCGGGCGAGCCTGCTGGGTGTCGGGTTGCTCGACGAGCACGCGCTGGCGGGCGCGGTCGCCGGCTGGTGGCAGGACGCGAAGAACGACCTCAAGACACTGCTGGCCAACGGCTTCGAGGGCGTCGTCGAGGGCTGGGTCGAGACGGTCGAGACCCTGCTGGAGCCCGAGCCGAACCCGTGGACCGGCGGCGCGCGCAAGCGGTCGGCGGCGGAACGGCGCCAGGCGTACGACCACAAGGTGGTCGCGAAGATCGCCCCCGACTTCCTGAAGGAGCTCGCGGACGCGGATCGCCGGAAGGCGGAGCTGGACGCGAAGGTGAAGGCGGCCGAGGAGGCGGAGGCCGCGCGGGCGGCGCTGGAGGCGGGTGTCTCCGAGGAGGGGGACGGGGACGGTACCGGGGACGCGGAGGGCGTCGACGGCTCCGAGGCCGCCCGGGGCGCGCTGCCGCCGGAGATCGCGGAGGCGCTGCTCAGCGAGGCGGACCTGAAGAAGCTCAAGCGGGAGCGGACGGCGGCCGGGAAGGCCGTGAAGGAGCTGGAGGACGACTTTTGGCCGCTGGACGGTGGGTCGTCGCGGCGGTCGGCGAAGCCGAAGCGGGGGGCTGCGGTTTCTGCTGCTGCGGATTCGGGGCAGATGGCGCTGGATGTGTCCGGGGCGGATGCGGATGCGGGCGGGGACGAGGAGGCGGTTGAGCCTCGTCTGCACCGGGCGCGCGGTGCGTTGGACGCGGCGCGTCGGCGGGACGTGGTGCTGGAGATTCTGCACGACGACTTCGTGACGAAGCTGGACGGTCATGTCGTGCGCCGCAGGCGCGAGTTGATCGACATGTACCGGGTGTGCGAGGAGAAGTACGCGGTGTCGTTGCGGGATATTGAGACGCGGCGGGTGGAGGCCGCGGAGCGGCTGAATGGGTTCCTGGAAAGGTTGGGCTATGTGGGGTGACGTTCGCCAAACGGTCCGACTTGGTGACTGCCTGCGTCGGATCGATGCTGGGTGGAGCCCCGCCTGTGAGCAGCGTCCGCCGGGGCCCACTGAATGGGGGGTTATCCGCGTCAGCGCGGTTACGTCTGGAGAGTTCCGGTCGGCGGAGTCGAAATGTCTTCCCTTTGGGCTCGTTCCTCGCCCATCGTTGGAGATTAAGCAGGGAGATCTGCTGATGGCCCGTGCGAACGGGGCTAGGAAGCTAGTGGGAACGGTATGCCTGGTGGGCCAGACGCGTTCCGGTCTCATGCTGAGCGACAAGACTCTGAGGCTGGTTCCAGACGAGCGCCGAGCGAGCGCGAGGTTTCTAGCCCTTGTCCTGAGCTCGTCTCATGTGCGAAGTCAGGTCGATTCGCTGCTGAGTGGTAGTACTGGGCAGGGCAACATTTCTCAGGAATCTGTGGAGGAGCTACGCATTCCTGATATTCCAGTGGTGGACCAGCGGAGCCTGGTCGAGGTCTTGGACGAGCTTGCCGAGGCCGAGAGTGCCTTGGAAGCGTCGATCGCGAAGCTGCGCACCGTGCGGAGCAGCGTTGTGGCGTCTGTGATTCCGCGTGGACACGAGCTGGGAATGTTGGCTGAGAGCACTGGATGTGCCACCTCGGTTCGGTGGGTTCCAGTTAACGAAGTCGGCTCAGTACGCATGGGCAAGCAGCTGTCGCCTGGTAGTCGAGCCTCGTCAGAACAGTACCCATATCTCAGAGTCGCCAATGTCCTGGAAGAGAGAATCGACTACTCGGGCGTCAAGACTATGGCCTTCAGTGATGGTGAGCGTTTGGCTTATCGCTTGGAGCCAGGTGACATCCTTCTCAATGAAGGACAGAGCCTTGAGCTTGTAGGGCGCAGCGCCATCTATGAACGGGGGCCTGGAGAGTTCTATTTCCAAAACACGTTGGTTCGGTTTCGTGCAGGCGATGGAATGCTGTCGCGATATGCGCAAGCAGTGTTCAACTGTTGGCTTAACGCAGGCGTATTTGTTCAAATCGCCAAGAAGACGACGAGTATCGCACATTTGGGGGCTGAACGTTTCGGATCCCTGCTGTTTCCGCTCGTTCCGCTTGCCGAGCAGAGGCGTATCGTCGATCTGGTCGATGCATGGGACACGCGAATCCGCAGTAGTGAAGATGAGTTGAGCAAGTTGCGGGGGCTTAAACGAGGGGTGATGGACGACTTGCTCAGTGGGCGCGTGCGAGTCGGCTCCGCTGAGTAAAAGTGGTCGCCCAGCGGCCATGGGTGATGCTACAAAACCAGCATTGGCACACAGCCTTCTCGGAAGCAGTCAGTAAGGATGAGACCGGTGGCAGCGAGGAAGCCCCCGACCGAACGGCAACGCCGGTTGGGCACGGAGCTCCGTAAGATGCGCGAGCACGTGGGCCTGTCGCTGACCGAAGCTGCCACGATGCACGGCACCGACCGGACCACCGTCAGCAACATCGAGTCCGGCCGCTTCGGCGTCAGTGTCGACCGAGTCCGCGTCTGGGCAGCCAACTACTCCTGCCGCGACCGTGTCTACATCGATGCGCTCGCCGCGATGGCGAAGGAGAGGCGTTCCTCTGCCTGGCACTGGTGGGACGAGTACGAGGGCATGCTCAGCGCATCGTTCCTAGACCTTGCGGAGTTGGAGCACTACGCGGTCTCACTGCGAGCCGCGCAGATCACGCACATGCCGGGGCTGCTTCAGCACGAGGACTACGCACGCGCGGTCTTCGAGGAGGCGACTCCGCCCCTGGCGCCGGACGACTTCGAGCGTAAGATCGCGTTCCGGCTTCGCCGCAGTCAAGTTCTCGATCCACCGAGGCTCTTGGATTGCGTATTCATCATCCACGAGGCCGCGCTGCGTATTCCGTTCGGCGGCCGGGGAGTTGCTCGAACCCAACTGAACCACTTGCTGGAACAGTCCGAACGACCGAACGTGAAGGTCTGCGTGCTGCCGTTCGCAGCCGGCGGTTTCCCTTCTGCTGCAAGCTCCACTTGCTACGTACGCGGACCGGTCCCGCAGCTCGACACGGTGCAGACGGACACACCTGTGGGGTTGTCCTTCCTTCAGTCCGAGACGCATCTTGCGAACTACCGTGCGGTATTGGACCGTATGGAGAAGCGGGTTCTCACTCCAGGGCGCTCGCGGGACTTCATTCGCGAAGTGGTGCAATGTCTGTGAAAGTGCAAGAGGCGGACGTTGGTTGGCTCAAGTCTTCCTTCTCGGAGCAGAACGGCGCCTGCATCGAACTCGCGCTGAGCGAAGGGGCCATCTTGCTGCGGGAGAGCGATGTCCCGGGTGTGGTGGTCAGGACGACGCCGGGCAAGTTGTATGCGCTCCTGGCTGGCGCCAAGTCCGGTGCGCTAGATAGTTCGCTGTAGCGCACTTGGTTGACGGTCTCCATCATCATTCCAGGTGGACGCCCTCTTGCTCTTTGGGTGTGACTGTGTCGTATGCACTTTCGGGTGGAGCTTCATACAACGCGTTGTGAGTTCGCAAGTGCCGCCGCTACGGTCATGGCAACCCGGCTCATCCACATGCCAGTTGAGCAGGAAAACAGACGCGCCCCGGCGGTGTATGCGGCACCCCGGGGCGTGGCCAACGCCACTCAGGAGCGTCAGCATGCCCCACCGTATCTGGCCCACCCTCCGGCGAACACTCGCCCACCTCGTCAATCTGCTCATCCCGGCCACCGGCCAACGCCGTCACACCTCAACCACCCCCAGAACACAGGCCGCACCCGGAACCCCCACCCGCACCGAACCCCGCACCTTCTCCGGCCTCCGCCTCCTGATGCGAGCCCTCACCCCGCCCCGGCTTCCCGAAAAGCGGAGGCCACAGCCCTGCTTGCCCGGTCATGCGCACCCCGTCGCGTCGCCCGGACCGCTCGTGCGCCCGTACGTCCTGGCCTACGAGCAGCAGGCGCCCTCACCCGAGCCGTACGGACACGTCCACGGCCCGCACAACCCTGTCGAAGTACCGCGCCATCACGCACCGTACGAACCGGCTCCCGAACCACGGCCCGGGCTCACCCCCGACCAACGCAACCGTCGTACCGCCCTCGCACTCGCCCTCGACGGCATCGACATCGGCCCGTCCGTCATCCACGGGCATCGCATCGGCACGCCCGCCGTGCCGGCGCCCAGGACGGCGGTGGCCGTCTGATGGACGCACGTACGCCCAGCCATCCCACCGACCAACCCGCCCCGCGCAACGGCGGCTTCCCGCACGGGCTGCGTATCAGCCGTGTCCCCTCCAAGCCCGTCCGTCGGGAGACCGAGGAGACGCTGGCCATCCCCCTGTGGCTGCAACGTGACGGCAAGTTCGACGGGGACGTCACGCTCCGACTCTCGTTGTCCGAGGCGGAGTTGTTGCATGCGCAGCTGTGCCGAGCGCTCGACGGCGTGCCGGTGACAACGCCGCCGGACCGGACGCCGGAGTGCCGCAAGGACGTACGTGGCAGCAAGGGCGTCCACTGGCCGTAGACGGCCTGAGGTGCATCCTCGTGCGCCCGGCCTTCCGGAACCGGTGACTACATCCAGGTCATGCCTGTTCCTGAGGGTCGGGCACCTCTGTCGTGGCTCACCCCGGATGGCTCTCACCCCGGCTGATGGGTGAGACCCTCGATATAGGACGCAGCCTCTCGCTCGGAGATTTCCGTGAGATAGACGGAATTGGCTCCCTCGTGCTCGGGCGCGGCCAACTTCAGCTGTTCGTCAGTCGATTGCCAGGTCAACTGGAGGCTCAACGTTTCCTCGTGGGTGCCGTCGTAGTCGACCCTGCGTCGCATCAGGCCGCCGGGAATGGAGTAATAGGTGATCGCACCTTCGCCGTCAAGGGCGTTGAGCGTGACCGGACTCAAGGTCAGGAAAGGGGGAGCATTCAGATTGCTCGCTACGTTTCCTTCCCGGATCGCGATGCCGTTGAGTTCGATGAATTCTTCAACGTAGAAGCCGCCACCCCGCTCGTACATGAGCAGCAGCGGCTCGTACGGATCCGGAAGCTCAGGAAGCGGTACGTGTTCGGTCGCGTACACGGCCGCCCAGTGAACCGCACTGCGGCAGGTCTTCTTGACACTGTCCCGGGCGATAAGCCGCCTGAGGAACTCCTCGGTCTCAGCCGCCACAGCCGGGTCAACAGTCACAGAGGGTGCTGCGTGTTCTGCGATGTCGAAGAAGGGCCAGAGGGCCTCCACCCCGTACTCTCGTGCCCAGAGCGCGGCACGACGCAGGTACTCGCGCATCAGAAGGGCACGGGAGCGTGCGTGATCGAACGCCGCATCGGAATCGTCCCACTCGACGGCGCGCAGTCGATCCAGAACGACGCGCGGTGCCTTGTCACTCACTACAGTTCCAGCCCCTTCGACCTCAGCTTCTGAACAATATCCTTGACGACCTCGTCGATGTTGGACAAGTCCTCCGCCAGCTTCGTCCCTGGAGGTTCAGTGCGAAAGGCCCTCTTCCAGTGGTTGAAGTGACCTTCGACCGAGTGTGGGGCCAATTCGTGCGCACCTGCGAGTCGTACATCCTGGGGAAACCGCCTGCTGAATGTTCCATCCTCATCCAGCATGTAGAGACTTGGATGCTCACGGGTATAGGGAAGGCCGGCCTTCATCAGGCGACTCTCGATGTACTCATGGGCCATGAGACTCCGGAACTCGTGTGTCCTGGCAGCATCGAGAGTACCGGCATGGGCGTCCTGCCAGAGATCGGCGATGTCGTCCCTCGGTTCGAAGAGTCCTCTCTTCACTTCGCCCGGCCCGACTGGTACGTCATGCTGAGACCGGAAAAGGTGGCTCTTGACCTGTCGCAGTACTCCCTCGTCAATTCCAGTGTTCTTGGCGATTACAGGAAGGTCGATTTTGTTGGGCGTTGCCCGGACCTGTTCGTAGATCCTGCCTGCATATTCAGAGGGTTGAGTGACCCATCCCGCACCTGCCGCGTGCGGACCCGTCTCCGTTGGGTGCGGTGGCTCGCCACCAGCATCGTGGGTGGCTCCGGGAGTTTTGCTGTGATTCTCGCCAGGCGAGCTTTCGGCGGTGTGCCCGGAGTGTGCAGGCCCGCTGCTGTGCGTGGTGTCGACACCGGGTGCGTCGCCGCCACTCGTCGGGTGCTCGTGTGTCGCTGCCTCGTTGCGAGGTCCCGTTGGTGATTCATAGTTGGCCGACGGCCGTCCGCCAGCCTTGTCAGCTGGGCCACGGGGCACGTAGTCCGCCGAACCGCCGGGAGCATGCCTGGAAGTGCCACCCGGTATGTGTTCCGCCGCCTGGCCCACGGACACCTGCGCGTCCGAGCCGCCGCCCCCACCGGCCAGTACTGGCTCCTTCGTGGTCAGCTCCGTCTTCCCCAGCACGCGTTCAGAGGCGGGAACCTCATGCGGGACGGATCTCGCAGCCTGGACCGGCGCCCCGTCGGCATAGCTCAGCTTCCCGGATTCCTTCTCCATGAAGGCCGGCTTCCCCTGGTGGTCCCAGACCTGGACGAACCTCTCCGACGGGAAGGCCGCGCTCTCAACCCCCTTGAGTGCCCCCTCAGCCCCACGGACGCTGGCACCCATCCGCATGGTGAAGTCGAGGTTCTTCAGACTCCCCATGAGGTCGCCGACCTTGGTGACCCCGAACGATCCGGCCTTGCCGAGATACGTCAACGGGTCGACGGCCCTGGCCACCTTGCCCGTCGTGGACAGGGCCTTGACGACGGCACCTCCCTTGGCGGCGGCTCCGGCCCCGGCGGTCAGGACGGTGGAGACCACGTTGAAGGACACCGCACCGGCCGCCCGGGCGGGATTCTTGTCCCACTCGTCGTAGGCGACCATCGCCTTGCCGGTCTGCTTGACCGCCTGCCGCGAGTCCCGGAGCCAGGAGGGGAGTTGGTCGTCCCGGGCCGTCCAGAACGCGGCACCTGCCGGGGTGACGGTGATGACCAGACCGGTGGCGAGTTTGCCGAGGTTCGTCCATGCCTCGCCGGCCTGGTCCCAGCCGTCCACGCCGACGAGGGTGCCCAGGCCGCGGATGTTGCCCCAGAGCCCGTCGACGATGACGCCGTCCCACACGAAGCTCTTGACCTGGTGCCACGCCCACTCGAAGCCCTCTAACTCACGCTCCGCGTTCTTGCCCCACGGCACCTCTTCCGCGTGCTGGAGGGTCTCCAGGGTGTAGCCGTACATGTTGGGCTTGTGGCTGCCGTCGTCGGGTATGAGCGGGCCTTCGCCCACGAGGGCCAGGATCTTGCTGGCGCAGGTCCGTTCGGCGTCCCGGAAGGCGGCGTCCGCCGCCTTGACCCCGAAGATCAGACCGTTGTTGCGGTCGACCTTCTTCTGGTCCTTCTTCCAGTCGTCGTCACCCTGCACGCTCGCGACGAACGCATCCGCCTGTTCCCGCAGCGTCTGCAGCCGGTCCACGAGCGGTTTGACCTCTGCCGCGTACGCGTCCAGCGCCGCCGACACCTTGTCCACGTTGTCCGCGAAGTGCCCGGACTTCTCCTTCACGGGCGCCGTCGTCGCGAACAACTGGTCCGCCTCGGGCGCGTGATAGCAGGAGGCCAGTCCCTGGAACTGCGAGTGAATCCCGGCACCGGCGTCCCGGAACTTCCCGGCCTGCGTCTTCAGAACACCGGAAGCCTTCCCCAGCTCGCCCAGGTCCCCGGTGAAGACGGGTATCCTCCAGGGCTTGATCAGCTCGTCGTCGCTCACCGGCCACCCCCGCCCGCCGTGCCGGAACGGTGCCCGCCGCCCTGGCGCACGCTCTTCACATCCGACGGGGATATATCCCAACCCAGCAACTGACGCGCCCCCTCACCTCGTTTGCGCCCGAACGGTAGGTTACGCAGACACCACTGACAACCACCCCGCACCACAGCGCGAACCAGCCGCTCCCGCCCCCGCCCCCGCAAATCGCCGCCCTCCCTGAGCCCTCCCGCGCCCCGGCCCGGCGCACAATGGACCAGCGAGCCGAACGGTGCGCAGGGGACACGCAACACAGGGGAGGCGCACGGCGCATGGCAGCCGGCGGAGTCAGAGGTACGGCCGAGCGGGACGAGGCGGAGCTGCCGCTCCTGGAGCACCTCAAGGCGATGGGATGGCAGCACATCCCCGGGCGGGAACTCCAGAGCGCCGAAGGGCGCTCCTACCGTGATGTCTTCCTGACCCGGCGCATGGCCGCCGCCCTGCGCCGTATCAACAAGCTGCCGGGTGCAGCCTCCGGCTGGATGTCCGAGGACGACGCCCTGCGGGCAGCGGAGCGGATGAAGAACGCCGCCCGCAACGTGTCCGGAGCCTCGCTGCCTCGCGCCAACAGGGACGCCACCGATCAACTGCTCCACGGCGTCCTGGAGAAGGGCCCGGACACCCGTGACGCGAAGGTGCACTTCGTCGACTGGTCGGCCGAGGCGCTGGGGGAGAACCGGGCCGAGGTGCTGGCCCGTAACGACTTCCTCGTTGTCGACCAGCTGCGCGTCTGCAACGCCGACGGCAGAGACCAGGTCCTCGACCTCGTCCTCTTCGTCAACGGCATCCCGGTCGTCGTCATCGAGTGCAAGTCCCCTTACGTGAACGACGGGATCGCGAAGGCCATACAGGACCTGCGGGCGTACTCGGGACGACCGCTGGACGGCGGCCCCCGCGGTTCCGGCACGGTCCCGGGCGGTGGCATCCCCGAACTCTTCACGCCCGTACAGCTGCTGGTCGCCGCAGACGGTCGTGACGCCGTCCTCGGGACGATCTCCTCCGCCGAGGAGCACTACGCGCTGTGGCGGAGCCTGGAACCGGACTACGACTCGTCGGAGGAGCTGCGGCGAGAGCTGCGCGCATGGCGGCTGATCGGCCCGAACGAACCGGTGACTCTCCAACACCGCCTGACCGCCATGGTGTTGAAGCCACGTAACCTGCTCAACATCCTCCGCCACTACGTCTTCGAGATGCAGCTGAAGAGCAAAGGCGGCAACGGTCGGGGCGGCGGCTCCGCAGCGCGTACCGGGGACGACGAAGCGGCGAAGACCGTGAAGGTCGTCTGCCGTCACCAGCAGTACCGCGCCGTGGAGAAGATCATTCGCAAGCTTGGCACCGGCCGGACCCGGTTGCAGACCGGTACGGACCAGGACGAGCGCGGCGGGGTCATCTGGCACACGCAGGGCGCGGGCAAGAGCTTCACGATGATGTTCCTGGCGCGGCGGCTGCACCTGAGCCCGGACCCGGAACTGAACAAGATCACAGTGGTCGCGGTCACCGACCGCAGGGATCTGCAGCGGCAGTTGCGCAAGGCCGTCGAGCGCGGCGGCAGCACCGTACGTGAGGCGGCCTCGCAGACGGATCTGCAAGGAATGCTGGAGCGGGCCGGGCAGGACGGCGGCCGCGCGGTGATCTTCGCGACGATCCAGAAGTTCCTCGGTGAACTCCCCGGGCTGGCCAAGGACTCCGACGGCGCGGACACGGCCGACGGGGAGGACCGGGCGCTCGCCGAGGACTTCGAGCAGGCGCAGGCGCGCGTCGCCGACGGGGAGGACCCGGAGCAGATCGCGGATCCGGCGCCGGACGACAAGACTCTGAAGGCGGCTGCCCGGATCTTCCCTGAGTGCAGCACCTCTCCCAGAGTGCTGGTGCTGGTGGACGAGGCGCACCGCTCGCACACCTCGGTGCTGCACGCCTGCCTGCGCAAGGCGCTTCCGAACGCCGCCCGGGTGGGCTTCACCGGTACGCCGCTCATGCAGGGACGGCTCACGGACACCGGGCGGATCTTCGGGCTGGAGCCGTGCCGTGAGACCGGCGGCGTGCCGCGGTTCCTCGACGAGTACACGATGGACGAGGCGGAAGCGGACAAGGTGATCGTCCCGGTTCGCTACGAGGGACGCACCACGACCGCCGAGGTGTGGCAGAAGCCGGGCCTGAACCAGCGGTTCGAGGACCTGGTCGAGCCGCTGGACGAGGAGCAGCGGCAGAAGGTGCGCGAGCGCTATGCCACGCCCTCGGGGCGCGACGTCGCGGAGTCCTTCCCGCTGATCCGGGCGAAGGCTGCCGATATGCTCGCGCATTACGTGACAGGCCCGCTCACCGGAGGTTTCAAGGCCCAGGTGGCCGTGGTCAGCCGGCGCGCGGCCGTGTACTACCGCAACGCGTTCCGCGATGCCCGGGCTGAACTCCTCCAGGAACTCAAGGAGTTCGACGAGAGCGGCGAGCACGAGGCCTTGCGGCTGCGGAAGCCGGAGACGTACGACCCTCGCGAGATCAAACTCTTCTGGGCCTGGCGGCACCGGGAGGTCCTGCGGCGCATGGACTTCGTCCCGGTCATCTCGGCCGGCTCGGAGCAGAAGAGCGGAGTGTGGCGGGAATGGACCGACGAGACCAAGCAGCGCGACCACATCGACCGTTTCCTGCGGGAGATCCCCGAGTACGAACCCGACAAGCCGTGGACGGACAACGATCTGCCCGTGGCCGGCGGCCGTACCGGTGCGCCGAATCCGTGGAGCGGCCTCGCCCCGCACCGGTCGGCCGAGGAGGTGCAGGCGCCGGTCACGTTCCTCATCGTGAAGTCCATGCTGCTGACCGGCTTCGACGCGCCCATTGAACAGGTGCTCTACCTGGACAGGCCGATCCGTGACGCCGAACTGCTCCAGGCCATCGCCCGTGTCAACCGGCCTGCGGTGGGGAAGACCGAGGGGCTGGTCGTCGACTACTACGGGGTGCTGGACAACCTCGGGACCACGCTCGCCGCCTACCGGAATAAGTCCGAGGTGCGTGCTTCGCTGCGCAGCATGGACGAGGAGATCCCGGGGATGCGGGCCGCGGCCGAAAAGGTCGCACTGTTCCTCTCCCGTACGGGGATCGACGGTACGGACCTCGGTACTCGGGACGGTCTGACCCGCGCGATGCTCGCTCTGGACGACTCCGCGCAGCGTGCCGAATTCGACCGGCTCCTCGGGGAGTTCCTCGGCGCGGTGGACCGCGTACTGCCGCACGAGGGGGCGCTGGAGTGCATTCCCGACGTGCGCCGCTGGAGCCTGCTACAAATGCGTGTCCGGCGGCACTACCGGGACGGGCCGGGCGGCGGTTTCTCGATCCGCGGCTATGGGCGCAAGGTGCGCGAACTGATCGCCGAGCATCTGCGGGTCCAGGGGATAGAACAGGCGATCCCACCCGTGTCGATCCTCGCCCCTGACTTCGACGAGACCGTCGGCCGGCTGCCGGTGCGGGAGGCGGCGGCGGAGCAGGCACAGGCGCTCCGCTACCACCTGGAAGAGCGCCGCGCACGCGAGGACCGGGCTGTGTACCGGCAGATCGCCGAGGAACTGGAGCGTGTTCTGGAGGAGTTCGCCGGGCGCTGGGAGGAGATCAAGGCGCACTTGGGTCCGCTGGTCGAGCGGGCCCGGCGTGCTGAGGAGACGGATCCGCGCGTGGCCGGCCTGTCGCACGCGGAGCGGCTGTTGTACGTCCGCCTGGGGGAGAAGCTGGAGGAGGATCCGGACTTCGAGACGCCGGAACCGGAATTCCTCCACCGGCTCGTCATGGAAGTCCGGGACGTGGCCGTCGGCTACGTGGGCCGCGCGTCGTTCGAGGCGGAGGAGGCGCACGTCCAGGAGCTGGAGTCGCACATCTGGGGCCGGCTGCGCGGGGCGGGGCTCAGGCCGCGCTCCGGAGGGCTGGCGGCGCTGGAGCGGCTGGCGGGAGTGCTGGCCGGGCACGTCATGCTGCACCTGCGCGACTTCCAGGCCGAAGCACGGCGACAATAGGGGGCATGTCCCCCCAGCCCGGCTGCCGCTCCCGCCCGACCGGCGGTGCTCCGCTCGCCGAGGGCGGAATCCTGGCCGTGGACGGGCTGGCGCTGCACGTACGCGTCAGTACCCGCCGCAAGCGGCTGGGCCTGACCGTCGAGCGGGACGGCTCGCTCACCCTGCGGACGCCGCAGGACTGCGACCCACGGCGGGCCGAGGACTTCGTACGGGCCAGCATGCACTGGATCGACAGCAAGCTGCGGCTGCGCGAGGACCGAAAGCAGCTGCATCCGGTGCGGTCATTGCGGGACGGGGAGATCCATCGTTACCTCGGGCGCGACTACCGGCTGCTGGTGGTGGACGACGAGGGCGACAGCGGTGAACGCGGCGGACCGGTACGGCTGGTGGCGGGCCGCCTGCGGCTGCCCCGGACGGTGGCTGCGGACCCACGGGGAGCCCGGAAAGCACTCGCCGCCTGGTACCGCGAGGCCGGGTTGCGCTGGGTACAGGGGCGGCTGCAGCCGTGGGCGGCCCGTATGGACGTGCCCGAGCCGACCGTGGAGGTGCGGGACCTCGGCCACCGGTGGGGCGCCTACTGGCCCGGGCCGGGTGACGGCGGGCGCGTGGCACTGCACTGGGCGACCTTCCAGCTGCCCATCCATCTCGTCGACTACGTGGTCGCCCACGAAGTGGCGCACGTCCGCGTTTCGGGACATGGCGGTGACTACTGGCGGCTGCTGGGGAGGGCGCTGCCCGAATGCCGACAATTGAAGGACGAGCTGGACGAGCTGGGGCGGCGTGTGTGGATGGGGGACATCGGACCGGGAGCCGGGTGAGGCCCCGGGCCTGGAGCCGCTCGCAACGCAGCAGCCCTCCGGCCCGAAAGCCCATGGCAAGAGCCGGACCCCGCGCCCACAAGCGGCGCGGAGCCCGGCCCCGCCCCCGGAGGGGAGGGTCACGCCGGCACGATGTTCTCCGCCTGCGGCCCCTTCTTGCCCTGCCCGATGTCGAACGTGACCTTCTGGCCCTGCTGGAGCTCCCGGAAACCCGTGGTCGCGATGTTGGAGTAGTGCGCGAAGACGTCGGCGCCGCCGCCGTCCTGCTCGATGAAGCCGAATCCCTTTTCCGAGTTGAACCACTTGACGGTGCCGGTGGCCAAGACGATCTCCTTGCTGCGTTCGGTGCCGGAGGACACGGGCGGGCACCGAGGAATTGAATGGCTCGGTGATGATCCCATTCCGGGCGGCGGGGACACGGAATTTGTGTGCGGCAATTCGGGTGGCCGCTCGGGGCCCGGCAGGGTGTCCGGGTGCGTGGTGAGCGCCATACAGACTGCCGGTGTCGGGCGGGCCGCTGTGCTCCCTAGGCTGGCCGGGTCCGTGTCCCTCGCACCGATTCCGAGGTAACGACCGTGAGCAACGGGCCCGACCCCCGCACCCGCGCCGGGGCTGCCGTCAAGGCCGCCGACCGCGCGCACGTCTTCCATTCCTGGTCCGCGCAGGGCCTCATCGACCCGCTGGCGGTGGCCGGGGCCGAGGGCTCGTACTTCTGGGACTACGACGGCAACCGCTACCTCGATTTCTCCTCGCAGCTGGTCAACACCAACATCGGGCATCAGCATCCGAAGGTCGTCGCCGCCGTTCAGGAACAGGCGGGCAGGCTGTGCACGATCGCCCCGGGCTTCGCCGTGGACGTGCGCTCCGAGGCGGCCCGGCTGATCGCCGAGCGCACCCCCGGCGACCTCGACAAGATCTTCTTCACCAACGGGGGCGCCGAGGCCGTGGAGAACGCGGTCCGGATGGCCCGGCTGCACACCGGCCGCCCCAAGGTGCTCAGTGCCTACCGCTCGTACCACGGGGCGACGGCCGCCGCGATCCATCTGACCGGCGATCCGCGCCGCTGGCCCAGCGACTCCGGTACGGCCGGGGTCGTGCACTTCTGGGCGCCGTTCCTCTACCGCTCGCCGTTCCACGCGCGCACCGAGGAGGAGGAGTGCGAGCGCGCCCTGCGGCACTTGGAGGACACCATCGGCTTCGAGGGCCCGCAGACGATCGCCGCGGTCCTGCTGGAGACCGTGCCCGGCACCGCCGGGATCATGGTGCCCCCGGCCGGCTATCTCGCGGGCGTGCGCGAGCTGTGCGACCGGTACGGCATCGTCTTCGTCCTCGACGAGGTCATGGCCGGCTTCGGGCGGACGGGCCGCTGGTTCGCCGCCGACCACTTCGGGGTCGTCCCCGACCTGCTGACCTTCGCCAAGGGCGTCAACTCCGGCTATGTGCCGCTCGGCGGCGTCGCCATCTCCGCGGAGATCGCGGCGACCTTCGAGACCCGCCCCTACCCCGGCGGCCTCACCTACTCCGGGCATCCGCTCGCCTGCGCCTCCGCCGTCGCGACGATCAACGCGATGGCCGAGGAGGGCATCGTGGAGAACGCGGCGCGCATCGGCGAGGAGGTGCTGCGTCCCGGCCTCGCCGAGCTGGCCGCGCGGCACCCGAGCGTCGGCGAGGTGCGCGGGACGGGCGTGTTCTGGGCGCTGGAGCTCGTCAAGGACCGTACGACGCGCGAGCCGCTGGTGCCGTACAACGCCTCCGGCGCGGACGCCGCCCCCATGGCCGGGTTCGCGGCGGCCTGCCGGCGCGGCGGGCTGTGGCCGTTCGTGAACATGAACCGCACCCACGTCGTGCCGCCGTGCACGATCACCGAGGCCGAGGCCAAGGAGGGCCTGGCCGTCCTCGACACGGCGCTCTCCGCGGCCGACGCGCACACCGTCTGACCCCGCTCCCGCACCGGGCTCCCACAGGCCCGTAACGGCCCCGACGGCCCTCGCCTATCGTGTTGCGGGGGCCGTCCGCGTGCGCGCGGGCGGTGTCAGGGGAGGCCACGGGGGAGACAAGAGGAGAGGCGAGGATGCCCGGCAGCGAGGCTGTCAGACGGACGACGCTGCGCTCGCAGATCGCCGACGCCCTGCGCGACGAGGTGATAGCCGGACGGCTCGCTGCGGGACGCCAGTTCACCGTCAAGGAGATCGCCGAAAGCTACGGGGTCTCGGCCACGCCCGTCCGTGAGGCGCTGCTCGACCTGTGCGCGCAGGGGCTGCTGGACGTCGAGCTGCACAAGGGCTACCGGGTGCGCCAGTTCTCGTACGCCGACTTCCGCGACATGGTCGAGGCCCGCTCGGTGATCGTCGAGGGCATACTGCGCCGCTCCGCCGCGCGGGCGCTGGCCGAGGCCGCGCCCGAGGCCCTGGCCTCCGTACGGCGCCGGGCCGAGGAGGCCGGGCGGGCCGCGCTCGCGGGCGACCTGGACATCCTCATCGGCTACGACCTGCGCTTCTGGCGCGAGCTGAGCGGCCTCATCGGCAACCCGTACATCACGGACTTCCTGGACCGGGTCCGGGTGCAGAGCTGGATCTTCATCGTGCCGGTCCTGCGCCGCGCGGCGGACGACCTGCGCGGGCGGCTGTGGCACGGCCACGGGGAACTCGTCGAGGCCGTGGCGGCCCGGGACGTGGCCGCCGTGGAGCGGCTCATCACGGACTACAACGCACACTCGCTGGCACTGATCGGAAGCCTGAGCGCATAGGGTCGAAAGCCGCGCACAGTCGCGCATATCCGCAAGCGAACAACGGAAACGGGACGGAATGCGGCACGACTCCGGCATCGAACGGCGACCGACGGCGGTACCCGGACCGCGCCCGGCCAGGGACGAGGGGGAGGGGGAGGCCCCCGGCCCGGCGGCCGCCCCGGCCCGGCCGTGGTGGCGTGCCGTCCCCGCCTCGCGTGCCGCGATCCCGCTGCTGTACCTGCTGGCGGCCTTCGTGCTCTACCACGGGCTGTGGGGCGGACCCGCGCGGCACTACCTCGTCGACTCGGGGTCGGACCAGACACAGTTCGAGTGGTTCTTCGCGGTCGCCGCGGACAACGTCACGCACCTGCGCAACCCCCTCTTCAGCGGCCTGCAGAACGCGCCGCTCGGCGTGAGTTTCATGGCGAACGCCGCCATGCTCGGCCTCTCCGTCCCGCTGACGCCCGTCACGCTCCTGTTCGGCGCGCCCGTCACCTGGGCGCTCGTGGTGACCGGCGGGCTCGCCGCGACCGCGTGGGCCTGGTACTGGCTGATCGCCCGCCGTCTCGTGCGCTCGCGGTGGGCCGCCGCGCTCGGCGGGGCCTTCTGCGCCTTCGCGCCGCCGATGATCTCGCAGGGCGTCGCGCACCCCAACTTCCTCGTCCTGTTCATGATCCCGCTCATCGTGGACCGTGCGCTGCGGCTGTGCGAGGGCCGCCGCACGGTCCGCGACGGGGTGGTCCTCGGTCTGTTCGCCGCCTACCAGGTCTTCGTCGGCGAGGAGGCGCTGCTGATCGCCGCGTGCGGGATGGCGCTGTACGCCTTCGGGCACGCGGTGGCCGACCCGGACGCGGCGCGGGCCGTCGCCCGGCCCCTGCTGCGCGGGCTCGGCATCGCCGCCCTGGTGAGCGTGGCGCTGACGGCCGTCCCGCTGTGGTGGCAGTTCTACGGGCCGCAGAGCTACCAGGGGCTGCTGCACGGCGACACCGGCAACCACCCCATGGCCCTGCTGGAGTTCGCCACCCGCTCCCTCGCCGGGGACGAGCGGATCGCGGCCTCGCTGTCGCTCAACCGCACCGAGGAGAACGCGTTCTTCGGCTGGCCGCTGGTCGTCCTCGCCGTGGTGATCGTGGTGCGCCTGTGGCGGCAGCCGGTCGTGCGCGCCCTGGGGTTCACCGCGCTCGCCGCGGCCGTCCTCTCCCTGGGGAAGAACATCCCGCTGCCGGGAACGGACCGTACGCTGCCCGGCCCCTGGCGCCTGGCCGGTGAACTCCCGCTGCTCGACTCCGTCATCGAGTCGCGCATGGCCATGGTGTGCGCCCCCGCCCTCGGCATCCTCCTCGCGCTCGTCTGCGACCGGCTGGCCGTGCGCCGGCTGCGCAGCGAACGCGAGCGCTCGCGCCGGCTGCTGGGCTGGGCGGCCCTCGTCGTGGCGCTGCTGCCGCTCGTGCCGACCCCGTACCGGACGGTGGAGCGGGCGCCCGTACCGGCCTTCGTCGCGGACGGCGAGTGGCGCGAGCACGTACGGCCCGGCCGCACCCTCGTCCCCGTCCCCGTGCCCAGCCCCGTGCACACCGACGCCCTGCGCTGGCAGGTGGTGGCCGGCCTCGGCTTCGCCGTCCCGGGCGGCTACTTCAACGGCCCCTGGGGGCCGGACCGTACCGGCATCTACGGGCCGCAGCCGCGCCCCACCTCCGACCTGCTGGCGAAGGCCCGGGAGACCGGGGAGGTCCCCGCCATCGGCGACAGGCAGCGCGAGGAGTTCCTGCGCGACCTGCGCTTCTGGAAGGCGGACGTGCTCGTCCTCGCCCCGGACGACAGGTCCGGGCCGCTGCTGCGGGCCGTCAACCGGCTCACCGGGGAGCAGCCGGCGTACCTCGGCGGCGTCTGGGTGTGGGACGTGGGGGACCTGTGGGACGGCACCGGGGGCGAGGGCTGAGCCCGTGCCCCGGGCCGGCGCGAGCCCGCCGGCCCGGGGCACGCCCGGTATGACAAGTCGCCGCAGCGCACTACGCTGTCCCGACCGCCCGACCGCCCGACCGCCCGACCGCCCGACCGCCCGACCGCCCGACCGCCCGACCGCCCGACCGCCCGACCGCCCGACCGCCCGACCGCCCGACCGCCCGACCGCCCGACCGCCCGACCGCCCGACC